>JBGPWS010000149.1:0-10333 GCA_041492345.1 Pyrinomonadaceae bacterium
AAATCTAAAATTCTATTACCGCCTGTCCAGACTGCAGATTTCCGGGATTGACTATCACCGCGTCACCCACGTTGACGCCTGACAATATTTCAACCCAGTCCTGGCCGCGGCGGCCCGTAGTCACAGGCTTCTCCTGCGCCTTTCCGTTCTGCACCAGAATAACTTTCTCAATGCCGGCGAACGTGACAATCGCGTTTGCCGGCACCGTCACGGCCATGCTCGAGTCATTCGTCACAATCTCTGCCCGCACGAACGAGCCCGGCCGCAATTTGCCATCATTGGCCACGTCGGCTTCCACTGCCAGCACGCGACTCTGTTGCGAGATCGTGGGGCTGACGCGTTTGATAAGCCCGGTATAGGAAGAAACATCGCCTTCAACCATGACGCGAACGCTTTGCCCGATGCGAACCTTGCGTGACTCACGCTCCGGCACTTCTGCGCGCAGTCGCAACGGATTGATGCGTACAATGTCCGCGACCGGCGCGCCAGCCGCGAGATATTCGCCCACGCTGGCCTTTTTCTCCTGCACTACGCCGTCCATCGGTGCGTAAACAACGGTATCGGCGAGTTGTTGCCTGGCGAGGGCCAGCTCGGTACGTCGTTGCGCGAGCAACCCCTGGCGATTCCGTATCTCTTCAATGCCATCCTGATAACGACTCAGCGCCACCTTGTACTCTGAGTCCACAGAGTCGAAGTCAGCGCGGGGAATCACGCCTTGCTGAACCAGCTTCGCGGTCCGATCACGTTTTAGCTTCACCTCGTCGAGAACTGCTTTCGCTTGTCTGACAGTTCCCGTCTGTTCCGCCGCGACCCGATCGTCGGAACCGTCCGGTGACAAACCGAGGCGGGCTCGGGCCTGGGCCAACGCGGCTTCGGTCTGCTGCACGTGCAGCTTGTAATCCTCCTGCTCAAGATGAGCAATGCTCTGGCCTTTATGAACCACGCTGCCGAAATCAACCGTGACCGTTTGCAATCGACCCGGGACCTTCACGCTAATGGTGGTTTGATCGTAGGCCGCCAGGGTACCGTTGACCGTCACGGTTTCGCCAACCGGCATCTCCACAACTTTTGCGGTCTTGACCTGTCTGGGTGCGGCCTTGCCGTCGGAGGTTGCGGCCCTGTTGGACGAAGGATAGCCGCTCTTGCATGCAACTGAACCCAGGACCATCAGGAGGCTTAACACCAGGGTCAGTAAAGGAAGCGTCATTTGCGACGCGGAAACTCTCGGTGAATATGAAGAACTATGCATGTTCGTTATCTTAATCGGGTAAAACAATAGAGGACAGTTTAGCATGTAAGACGATGGGGGACTGGTTTCGGTTACCTGCGTAATCGGCGCTCAGAGTGCCAACCTTAGTTGGATGGTTTCTCAATCAACGACGACCCGACTTCAGTCGGTACTCTGAACACGCGCAAACAACTACCCTGAAACCAGCGGCGAAGGCTGCCCCCACTGGCCTTCGAACACAAAACTCTGGATCGGCTTTCTTGATCGTGGTCCATGCTCGGATTCTCTAAACGGCTCCGGCAGATCTTGCGCGTCTGCGCCGTAGCCAAGTGCGATGGCCGCGACCGGTGCAAACTCATCGGGGATGTTGTAGATCTCTACGACTTTTTCCGGAGAGAATCCCGCCATCTGATGAACGAACAAGTCGAGGGCCGTCGCCTGCACCATCAAGTTACCGACTGCCATTCCCAGATCATAGAAAGCGTGACGATTTGGTTTGCCGGTATGGTCAAAGTTCAGTTTGGCAACTGAGACCATCAACACCGGGGCCTGGCGCGCCCACCGCTGGTTCCCTTCCACCAGACAACTGAGCAGGCTGGCGTGCTCTTCGGGTTCCTGCTTAGTCGCCAGAATAAAAAACCAGGGTTGTTCGTTAAAGGAAGAAGGGGCCCAGCGCGCTGCCTCAAACAAACTTAGTAACTTCTCAGGCTCGACCATCTGATCCGAGAAAGCGCGCGGACTCCAGCGGCGCTTCAGGAGTTCGAGGATCGGATAATCTGTCTGGGCGAGCTTTTCCATACTGGTCTCCAGGCCTGGTCTCGATAACGGGCGCACTAAGCGTCGACTTCACTTAAGAAAGGACCCAACTGAAGTTGGTACTCTAAACAACGGAAATTCAGATTATCGGTGATCCCGGGCTAATGACCAAAGCTGCGGCGGAAGAGGTAGGACATCTTGATGAAGAACGTGCGGCCATTGCGGCGAAATCCCGGCTCGAGCTGGCCGGTGAATGGATTGAAGCCGTTGCGGGTGAGGTCGTCATTGTATCCAAGATAAAATGCAGTTCCCGGATTGGGCGTCCAGCCAAACAGAAACTGGCCCCGGGCGTTTGACGCGAGCGTGTCATAGTCAACCCGGGCCCGCAGAAAGATAAATCGCGTGAACTGATACGTGGAGCGAAACGAAATAATGTCATCCACGAATGCCAACAGGTGAGTATCGTTTCGTCTCAGTCGACTCTTGGAATAACTCAGCGACATCCTGAGGGCGCCGGTCGGCTGGTAATCACCACTGAGTGAGAGATCGAAGGAATTGCCTGGGCCCGGATCAAGCGGCGCCGAAGGGTCGGCCAGCGCCGCAGGACTAACGCGCGGATACTTCGGTTCGGCGCCAAAGTCGAAATCGAAAGAGTTTCGGCCCTGAGAGATAAAGGCGTTGAGCGCGTATTTCTTGCTGGGCCGCGTGCCCGCATACAAATAGGGATTGAACTGGATCGTTGAGCGCTCAGGCCCGCCGAAGAACGCACCGCCATGTGTGGCCGTCCTTTTGAGACCAAACTCCTCTTCAAACAGGCGCTCGTATCCAACGCCGACGCCCATACCCACGTAAGTGCTGCGCTGGAAGTTGAATGACACGCTTGTTTCTTCGTATATGTTCTGGCTCAGACCCTGCCAACTAAAGTTCATGCCCGCGCTGCTGTTCAGGTTCCATGAAATCATTTTGGCCTTTGGCTTCGGCTCAGAACTGTAACCGACATAGCCTCCCTCGAAGTTGCTATTGGTCCGCCGGGTGAAGCCCACTCTGGCACGGTAATCGCGCGTCTGGCCATTGCCATTGAAGCCGTAGTAAAAGTGACGCCCGTCGCGGTTGTAGTTGAAGCTGTAAGCGAAGCCATTACCGGTGCGAAAGTAGTTGCGGGTTTCCGCTGGTCGGAACGCATTTCCGGGAATTGGAGAATATCCAGCGAAGCATCCGTCCGAAGGTCCAGGTCTGTGAGTATCAAGCGCAGGTTCCTGGAAGCATAGCCGCGAGGTAGTACCCAGTACTTGAAAACTAAATGTCTTTTGCTTGCTGATCTTGAATCGCCCGTCGATGCCGCCTAGCTGATTGTGGTTCTCGATGAAGTTGTAACTCGTCAACAGCAGACCGATGTTGGACCCTGTTCCGATATCGCGCTTGAGCCGGAGAATACCGACATACGCATTCTTGTCGACGAATCTTTGAATTACCGGGAAAGAGTCCGCATCATTTCGTTCCTCCTTAGTAAAATTTCCCGGGGCGTTGTCGCTGGCGAGCAATAGACCGAACGTGTTCTTGCCGCGCTTGCCCGAGAGCTTCACCGCCAGGTCCGGATCGACTATGGACCGAGTGTGCACCGCCTGAATCGGGGTCTTGAAGATGTCGATGCCTTCGAGAAAGAATGGCCGCTTCTCCTCAAAGAAAATCGGAAAGCGTTGATTAGCGGTAACCACGGTCTGGTCGGCTTCGACTTGCGCGAAGTCCGGATTGATTGCCAGATCGAGCGTGACGGTCGGCGTCAGGCTGTACTTTGCGGTGACTCCAATCTCAGCCTTGATGGGTTGGTTAAGAATTCTTCCGGGATCCAGCAGCGTCGGATTCGCGGCCAATTGGGGCAGCGAAAGCGCGTTCACCCGTTTTCCCGTTTCGGAAAGCGTGAGGCTGGGAATGACCTCCAGCGTGCGTTCCGTCGAGATGCCTTCCAAGCCAGTCAGGTGACCTTCCTGGCTTAATTGTGAAGAGATGTCGCGCGAATTCGGCATCCACGAATCGATCTCGTCATTGAAGCGATCGATGTTGCGCCAGACGTGAATTCCCCACAGCTTGCCCTTCCCCGCTTCATAACGAAGCGACTTGAAGGGAATTGCGACTTCCAGGGTCCAACCATCGCTCGTAATCATCCCTTTGGATTCCATCACGATGTCGACACTGAAATCCGTACCCGAGCCTTCAGTCATGATTCCATCTTGTTGCACTCCGAGCGGATTCCAACCAAGCACGTATGCTCGACGCTGATCGTTGAAGGTATCCAGGAAGATCCGTACGTTGTCGTCACTAAAGATTTCGTCGCGCTTGGCTACCGTAGCGCGCACTTTGCTCGGCTCGTCGTAACAGTGAAAGGCAATGTAGAACGTTCGCGCATCGTAACCGATCATCGCCTCGGTTGATTGGGACGGCGCGATGTTGTCGCCCGGGCTGATTTGCAGGAAATCCTTGAACATCGCTGCCTGCTTCCAGACTTCGTCGTCCAACTTGCCGTCGATTACAGGTGGCTTATCAAAACGCGGAATGACAATCGGTTTTGCTTTCTCTGGAGGAATGACAGCCCGTTTCACGGTATCGGCCGAGCTACTTGTCTTGGCGTTCGCAGATGGGGTTGAAGACGGGGAGGCGGAATTAGCCTGTGCAGCAACAGTTGTGCAGAAAACAAAAAGTCCGCATACCAGACAAAGCAGATGCTTCACAATCATCGATTACTTGTCCGTCAGTTAGCGTAGCGCCCGGTCTCATTTCTCGCGGGTTTGAACCAGACTTTGGAATGCCGCGCTTTGATGCTCAAAACCTTAGACGACGCTGCCCGGCTGGTTGTTCCACTTTTACGCACCAGCGACTTGTTTTGTTCAGCCTTAACTTATCCGCTCGCGACCGCGAGCGGTTCCGTACTCCAATGAGGTGGAAAGCTCTCTAGCAGGCTGCTGAAAAACTCAATGAGAGTCCGGGGAGCGCAAGATTTGGAGTGCGGCGACTTGTCGCCGCTTTTGCTCCGATGTACCAAGAACCGCAAATGCCAAGGATTTGGCAAGCAAGCCATACGAAAGCGGATCGCCGCACTCCAAAAACGGACGACTCTTTCGAATTAGTTTTTCAGCAGTCTGCTAGGTCGCGCGAAGTAACTTGATCGGCCCGCTAATCGTCTTCAGCACCAGTTTACGTCCCCCGTTTCCGATCGTGCCGTTCATCTCTTGTCGGTTAACGGATCCTTGAATAGTCAGCGGGAATTCAGTTGAGATGATGCCGGAGATGCTCTCGGCATGAAGCTCCGTGTTCGACTTGGCTGGCAGGCTGAGCGTGATTTCGCCAGTGATTGTCTCGAACTCGATTTGACCGGGCCAGTTCGCGTTCCCCAACGACGCCGTAATCGACCCAGTGACAGTTTTGGCCCGCGCATAGCCGGCGGTTGAGATCCGAATACTACCCAGTACCGAACTGGCTTCAACATTACCGTCGAGCGACGCCGCCTCGACATCGCCATCCACCGTTCGCGCGACGAGACGGACGCCCGACGGTACACGGACGGTGAAATCAACCCTTACATCATTGTTATGAGTATGCGAGCTACCACCACCAGGCACGCACACGTTTGGCTCTCCAGGATCACCGCGCGGATAGACAGCACAAATTGTCACCCCGCCGTCATGCTTTAGCACGCGGATCTGCACATCATCGGGATTGCTACGGCCAGCGTGTTTGTTGGCGACGACTTCAACCTCGCTGCCAGAGGTTGCCTCTGCTCGTATGTTTCCCTTTATGCCGTTGATCTCAATGGCACGCTCGGGGGCGACCACCCCTTGCCAATGAAAGTCGTTCTGCCCGATCTCGCGAGGGCTACTCACTGTAATCGGATTAGGCCCGGGTAAATGATTGTCTGTCTTCTCCGCAGCCTGCACCGTGCAGATGCCTGTCACGGCCACGAGGCAAATGATTCGATTTAGTCGCATTATTTTCTCTCCTTAGTTGATAAAGCTTTTCTCAACGGTTTTATTTCATTCATGAGCGATAAGTAGACTTCTGCTTAACGTCGGGATTTGAAATCAGTTTACCCGCAGGGCTGGGCCTCCAGGCGCCAGCAAAATCTGGTGCCAACCTACTAGAAGCTGCGCCGAAATAGATATGACATTTTGATAAAGAACGTGCGGCCATTGCGCCGGAATCCGGGCTCTAATTGTCCGCTGAAAGGATTGTAGCCGTTGCGATTGAGATCATCGTTGTAGCCGACATAGAAAGCGGTCCCCGGATTCGGCGTATAGCCTAAGAGAAACTGTCCCTTAACATTCGACGCCAGGGTGTCATAGTCGATACGTCCGCGCGCAAAGATAAATCTGGTGAATTGATAAGTGCTGCGCAGCGAAAATATGTTCTCGTCAAAGGCCAGCAGTTGGGTGTCATCTCGCCTCAACCTTTGTTTCGTAAGACTCAGCGTGAGGCTGAGCGGGTTGGAGGGTTGATACGTGATGCTGCCATTCGCGTTGAAAAAGGCTCCCGGTCCCGGATCCAAAGGCGCCCGGCAAACCGCCGGGGGCGCCGGCCCGGTGCACAGACCGGTCGCCTGGGCATTGCGAGCTGCCACCGCAGGTATGCTCACACGGGGGTAACGCGGTCCCGCGCCGAAATCGAAGTCAAGGCTCCCGTAGCCTTGATTGACGAAAAAGTTGAAGTTGATTTTCTTGTTCGGAGCCGAACCCGCGAAGACGTACAGACCCCAGTTGTTCGCGGATCGTTCGTTGTCTCCGCCCCAGAACGTGCAGGTGTTGGTGATTTCACAATTAGATCCGGCCTTGCGCTTCGGCCCAAACTCTTCTTCGAACACGCGCTCGTAACCCTTGTCCAAACCTATGCCGAGATAAGTCTGCCGCCGGAAGCTAAACTGAATTTGCGATTCGTCGTTGTAATACTGCGAGTGGCCTTGCCAATCAAAGTTCGTTCCCAGGGCGTTATAGACGCGCCAGGAGATCAGTCTTGCTTTAGGCTTCGGCTCGGAGTTATAGCGGACAAACAGATTGTGATTGTTTGTATTGGTACGGCGGTTAAATCCTACGTCGGCCCGATAATAGCGCGTGCGGCCCACCGTCGAATATTCATAACCGAAGTGGCGGCCGCTCATGTTGTAGTCCGTAGCGTAGATAAAGCCATTCTCTGTTCGATCAAGCGTCTGTCCCAGGTCGGGATAAAAGAACTGATGCCGGGATCGCGAGACCAGCACTTGAGCGCTGAAGGTCGTTTGCTTGTTGATGCGAAAGCGCGAATCAAATCCGCCCAGTACGTTGTCCTGATCAACGAACTTGCGGTAGGTGCCGAGGAAGCCGATGAAGGAATCCTTTTTGCCGATGTCGCGCTTGAGACGCAGAATGCCGATCGAAGCATTCTTACCAACGAATCTGGGGTTCGCCGTCAGCCTCTCTTCGGGACTGAAGTTTCCCGGACCGTTGTCTGAACCCAGCAGCAATCCGAATGTGTTGCGATCTACTTTACCCGTGAGTTTGACCGCCAAATCCGGATCGATAATCGTGCGCGTGTGCACCGCGGCGATTTGCGTGTTGAAGATATCAACGCCTTCGAGAAAGAACGGCCGCTTCTCCGCAAAGAAAATCGGGAAACGCTGATTCGCCTGGACGACCAGCTGATCCGATTCGACCTGAGCGAAATCCGGATTTATGGCAAAGTCCAGCGTGACGTTTGGCGTGATGCTGAACTTGCCGGTGAGCCCCGGATCGAACTTGATCGGTTCATTGACCAGCCGCCCCGGGTCCAACATTCCGGCGGCAAGCTGCGCCCCGCTGAGAGTCCCCACTCGCCTTGCTGTCTCAGACAGGGTCAGACTGGGAATCAATTCCAGCGTGCGCTCAGTTGATATTCCGTCCATGCCCGAGAGATGCCCTTCCTGCGCGAGCCAGCTCGAGATATCGCGGTTAATCGGCATCCACATAGTCAGCTCGTTATTGAAGCGCTTGATGCGCCGCCAGAAATGCGCGCCCCACAACTTGTCCTTGCCCACGACATAGCGAAGCGACTTGAAAGGAATTGCGACTTCGACTGTCCAGCCATCGGTCGTGAGTGTGCCCTTCGATTCCATCACGATGTCGGGATTAAAGTCTTCACCCTGCCCATCGGTCCAGATCCCATCGGCTTGAACGCCCAGCGGGCTGAAATCAAATTCGTAGGCTTTGCGCTTGTCGTTGAAGGTGTCGAACAGAATGCCTACGTAATCGTCGTTCCAGATGTCGTCTCGTTTGGGAATCGTAGCGCGAACTTTGTCGGGCTCGTCATAGCAATGAAAAGCCACGTAGAGAAATTTCGCATCGTAACCGAGCATCACTTCAGTCGGCTTGGACGGCGCAATATTGTCACCGGGTTGAACCTGATAGAAGTCCTTTAGCACGGCGGCGTGCTTCCAGATTTCGTCATCGAGTTTGCCGTCAATCACCGGGGCTTTGTCGAATCGCGGCATGCGAATTGGTTG
This sequence comes from Pyrinomonadaceae bacterium, assembly GCA_041492345.1. Taxonomy (GTDB): domain Bacteria; phylum Acidobacteriota; class Blastocatellia; order Pyrinomonadales; family Pyrinomonadaceae; genus UBA11740. Next base: position 8,484 of record JBGPWS010000149.1, read on the forward strand.
AGATTTCTCCAGCGGCAAAACAGTGCCGGGCTTTGTTGCGGGGGCGTCAGCTTTTGGCGAACTCGATGGCGCTGCGTTCGTTGCCGGCGCAGGTTGACCGGAAGCCACAATCGCGCCCAGAGCCACAACGACCAGAAGTAGAAGCACGTTTTTCATTTAGATCAATTGTCGCAATAGAAGAGAATGACGGGCTTCCCTTTTAGACGGAACTAATTCCCAGTAATAACGAGATCGGGGAGAAATGGTTCCACGATTTGGACGTTGCAGCGAGCTCAACTGTTAACGCTGATGATGTCCGAAGGCTCTTTTGCCGTGTGAGAGCAAACAACTTGAAGCTTGCCGGACATGTTGCTTCAAGGCTGACTCACCTCTCTGAACCTCACGCGGCTATTTCCTGATCACCCTCACTGTTATCAGCCTCAGCTTGATGAGCGACCAAAGGAATTCTGTACCGTTTGATCTTCGAATTCAGCGTTGTGTGCTTTACGCCGAGCAGTCGCGCCGCACCCGCTTGATTGCCACCAGTTCTGACCAAAGCTGCACGAATCAGATCAGCCTCAAAGCGTTGAACCTCGTCTTGCAGTCGCAGCTTACGTTCGGCGCGTGGCTGCTCGACACTCTTCAACGATTCAAGTACGTCTAGCAGAGTCAGCGCGACTTCTCTGAGCGAGCTAAGCCGGCTATCAAGGGTTTCCTCGCGCAGCAGATTCGAAGCCTGCGCTCCGTTTGGTGATGAAAGATCTTCTGCTCTCCAGGTTATTGCGTTACTCATTTCTCCCCCCCTCGCAATCTAAATAAAGAGCCCTCTGACTAAACGCCGGAGCGGGTCAGGTTCACTTACCCAACAGCTCCCTAAAAAACGCCACCGCCCGTTCATCGCCCGTCTGTCCGAGCACTTGAATCGCAACCTTGCGCACCTGCATCTTCGGATGGCTGCGCGCCGTGCGAATTAGGATCGGAATGGCTTCGTCCTTCGGACGACGGCCAATCGCGATTACCGCCTGCTTTTGGATTTCAGTTTCAGGATCAGAGTCGAGCGTGTTGGTCAACGCGCCCAGACTTTTCTCGCCGGCGATCCGGCCGAGACTTAGGATGGCGCTCTTGCGCAACTCGAGTTCCTTTTCAGTTTCGGCAATGCGAATCAAATAAGTGGCCGCGCCGTCGCGGTTGTCATTGCGGGCAATTCCATTCAGCGCGCGGCGCTTAAGCTCACGCGCGGTCATCGTCTCGAAAAGATTCTCGAGCAACGGCAAGGTCGCGGCGGCGCGACTCATGCTCAGAGCCGACATCGCCTGCTGGCGCAGCTCGCTCCCCTCCTGGTTGTTGCGCACAATTTCCGCGAGCAAATTATTCTTAGACTGGCTCTCGGGCGTGTAGCCCAACCAGTAGATGGCCCGCGAACGAACCGGTTCCGAGATGGGCCGGCGAATCATGTCCGTCAGAATCGACTCGACCCGCGCATCATCGTGCAGGGCAATCGCGAACGTGGCGCGATCCGCCAGACGGTTAATTTCGGGCGCGGAAGAATCGACGAACGACTTCAGATAGTTCAGACTTTCTTCGTTGCCAGCCCGACCGGCCCAGTAAACTGGATAGCCGCTGAACTCGTGCGTCCGCCGCAGGTTGTAAACTTCCGCGCGAGTAAACAGATCGCGTTGCGTGTCAAAGAGCAGAAACAAACCCAACTCCCGAGTCTCGTACCGCGAATCGAAAGTCATCGACGTCCCGTCCATCGAGAAATAGACCCCGCCATTGCTGTCGACGACTTCAAAGTCCACGGCCACGCCCGGCCGCGCTTCGAACTGATAACCCACCCAGAACCGGCGGCCCGGAGCGCCGGCACGGCCCTG
>JBGPWS010000377.1:0-3923 GCA_041492345.1 Pyrinomonadaceae bacterium
ATCTTTCGCATCAATCGCCGTGGCCAGGGCTTCCACAGTTGCCAGATGCAGCCGGCTTAGCTCTTCAGCTTCTCGGGTTTTGGCGTTGACGCGCTCAAAGTAGATCTTGTAGGTCCAAAAGGTAGCCGCGATGATTGGCACGCTCAGCAGCACATAAGCCCATCCCAGGTGCGAGACTGCCAGGTAGACAACTGCCGTCGCGATTGCCGATCCCAGGAACGACCACCACGTCCACAGATAACCGTCGCGCCAGAACTTCAGAATCGGTCGCCGGGTCCGCAGCGCATAGATCGTCGAAATCGTAAAACCGTTAATGAAGTACTGCAGCAGGGCTAACAAGGCGAGGCCGCCGAGCAAGTGATCCAGACGCATGGGTGTTGCGCCCAGCGGCTGTTGCGAGACACGAGCGTAATGCGCCAGGGCAAAATAGAACGCCCGGCCGGCAATCAAGACCGTCACCGCCATCATTGCGGGCGCGGCGATCCAACTGGCCACTCGCTTCGAAGTCTGACGTGAGCTCACAAATGCATCCACAACGCCGATCACAATCGCGGCGGGGATGCCGAGAAACAGGACGCCCAGAAATATGAAGACATCGCCCGCGGTGAAGCTGGACCTCGTGTTGGGAATGCGAATCGGATTTGATCCTGCCAGGATTACCAGTGACAGCAGGCCGGCGAACCCTGCCCATTGGATCCCCGAGAGACTGAAACAACGTTGGGCCGCCCACACGAACACACTTGCGCCGGCAATGACCATGACAGTCCAGTAGGTCCTTGCCGGGCGGTTGTAGTCGGACATGTCGATCAGTTTCATTGCTCTTTACGGCTCCCGCTGGGCTGGTTCGTAGAAGCTCTCAAAGAAAGTTCGGTGATCAAAATCTAAGGCATCTTCGTTTCCTCTCTGGAGGTCACGGGGAAATGCGTCTGCGCCGAAAGCAGAGTCCCGGAGCAACTGGGTCCTTCGCTTCCGACGCATGACCGGGCAAGTTGGCGGAGGCTGGCACGCTTCCGCCACCTGGGGTGTAACAATTCACCGATGCTGATCCTCGCGCGATGTGTGCACTCGTTTCCGAAACTGTTCTTGCGCGGCTAGCGGGCCCAGTGCGGTGGGCCCAATCAGCGGTTAACGCTTCTAGCCGCGATCTCTGGACTTACAAGGCCTGTGCCGAGACTCATCGTTGGGAAACTCTGGAAACGGCACGATTAGCTGGGTTTTGTACGACACCTATAAGGGACTATCTCTTACCTGCGGTTCCTACGTTCAATGTGACAGGTCAAAGTGAAAAGTTCGGTCAGGAGTGAGATTTGACAACGGCCGTTTCCAAAGTGCACCTTTCATGTTTTCATCGGATGCGCAAAAACCCGTGAGCAAGATCGCAAAAACCAGGCGCGAACGACCGCCGACCATTGGCTATGGGGAACTGCTGCGTGGCAACCGCAGCTTTCGTTTTCTCTGGCTGGGCCAGGTGGTCAGTCAGATGGGCGATTGGTTCGACATGATCGCGGTCTACACGATCACGCTGCGCCTGACCGGTTCAAGTCGTTCGGTGGCTTTGATCATGGTCGCGCGTTTTCTTCCGAGCGTCGTCATGGGGCCGCTGTCAGGGGTCGTCGCCGACAGATTCAGCCGGCGTTCAATCATGATCACGGCGGATCTCTCGCGGGCTATCGTAGTACTCGGATTCTTATTTATACGACGTCCCGATCAGATGTGGCTGGTGTATGTCTTGACCGTGTTGCAGCTTGCGTTTTCGGCATTCTTCGAGCCGGCCAAGACCGCCGCGATTCCATCGATCGTTTCCGACCGCGAATTGTTATCGGCTAACGCGATCGCGTCTGTGACCTGGTCAGCGATGCTGACGCTCGGAGCGGCGATTGGAGGGTTCGTCGCCGGCTGGTTCGGAACGGATGTGGCTTTCGTGCTCGACTCGTTAACGTTCGTCGCGTCGGCGCTACTGATCGCCAGCGTACGCGTTCCGAAGCGTCCTCCACGACCAAAGGCCAGGCTGACGATCGGCAAGACCTTGGGCATCACCGACACGATCGAAGGTGCGCGCTATGTAAAGCATCGCCGGCGGGTGCTTGCTTACCTGATGGTGAAACCAGCATGGGGAATGGGTGGCGGCATTCTGACTCTGCTGGCAGTGTTCGGCGAAAGAGTTTTTCCGGTAGCTGGTAAAACCGCGACGGGCATCGGCGTATTGTTTACAGCGCGAGGGATCGGCACGGCCATCGGACCAATGGTCGCGCGCCGTTGGGCGGGCGAGACACGGAAGCAGATGCAGGTTGCGATCGGAATTGCGTTTTTGATCGGCGGAGCTTTCTACATCGCTTTCGGCATCTCGCGAAGTTTTGCACTCGCGCTGCTCTTTTTAGCAATCGCGCACACTGGCGGCAGCATCCTCTGGGTCTTCTCGACGGTGCTGCTGCAACGCGAGGTCGAGGACAAGTTTCGGGGACGCGTGTTCGCGGCGGAGCTGGCGTTGTTGACGCTGACGATGGCCGCATCGAACTACATAGTCGGCGAACTGATGGATCGTTTTGGTTTCTCACCGCGGGTGGTTACAGTGGGCGTCGGCGCCTTCTTTGTGCTGCCTGGCTTAATCTGGTTTGCGACTGAGAAGTGGTGGGATCGCAAAGGGGAGGTGCCTGGAGCAACCCCAGTAGTGGAAGGATTTGAAGTTGAGGCTAAACCTCGAGAGAGATAGATTTGAAGTTTAGAGGCGGGCTACCGCCCGCCGATCTCGTCCAATGAAAGGCAATGGGCGGAGCAGTAGCCCGCCTCTAAACGCAGCTTCCATTTGTTTGATATGAAGATCAGAGTCGGCGTGATGGGATCGGCTGAAGAAGCAGGATCGTCAGGCCTCGGCGAAAAGGCGCGGGCCCTCGGTGAGGCCATCGCAAATCGCGACGTAATCCTGTTGACCGGCGCGACCACTGGATTGGTTTATGAAACCGGCAAAGCGGCGCATGATGCCGGTGCCCTTCACGTCGGCATTTCTCCGGCCGGCGACGAGCGCGAACATGTTGCGCGATATCAACTGCCGGTGGACGCGTGCGACGCGATCATTTACACCGGCTTTGGTCTGAAAGGTCGCAACGTCGTGCTTGTTCGATCATGTGATGTGGTGCTGGTTATTGCCGGCTCGATTGGATCACTGAACGAATTCACGATTGCCTATGACGAAGGGAAAGTCATCGGGTGTCTGACCGGTACTGGTGGCGTGGCGGACGAGGTCGAACGGCTCGTCGAAACTTTTCAGAAGCAGACGAAAGCGCGCATATTTTATGACGATGATCCGGAGCGATTGATCGATAGGTGCCTTGCCGAAGTCCCGTAGGGACGAAATGTTTATAGCCAACGGATACATTCTCATTCTTAAGCCCATTCATGGGCGGCAGACACATTTCGCTCATTCGGAGATGGGAAATCAATTGGGGGGCCCTTGGCCCTTTAAAGATCTCGCCACTACGTGGCTCAACCCGCTCACCAGAGAGATGAAAGGATATCGACTGACATGGACCTTGGACTAAGAGATCGGGTTGCACTGGTCGCCGCTGCCAGCCGCGGCATTGGCTACGCAGCCGCGCGCGAGTTGGCGCACGAAGGTGCGCGCGTATTTCTCTGCTCGCGGAACGAAAGACGCGCTTCGGAAGCGGCGCAGAAGATTCACGAAGAGACCGGGGCCAACGTGGCAGGCATTGCCGCGGATGTGACCGATGCCGGCCAGGCCGAAGCGTTTGTGACCTTGGCGCTGGAACGCGCGGGCCGCATCGATATCTGCGTTACCAATGCGGGCGGACCCCCGGCGACGACGTTTGCCGATACCGATATGGACATGTTTCGTCATGCCTTCGAGCAGAACGCGCTCTCGGCGATCAGGTTCGCAAAGCTCGTCCTGCCCGGTATGCGCGAGCGAC
>JBGPWS010000088.1:0-14103 GCA_041492345.1 Pyrinomonadaceae bacterium
ACATTTCCTTCCAGATGCAGGACGCGCAGTTGATTGAAGGTGGTCTGGTCAGTGACCGCCTGGAGGTTGAAGCACACCGTCACTCCGCCGGTAAAAGTCTTCGTGGTTGAGATGTCGGCAATTTCAATGGGAGTGTCGTAGCCGAACGGCATCGGACCTGCGGAATAGATGTCGAGCGTTTGATAATCAGTACCGCCCGTAACGTTTACATCGCCAGTGACGCTCACATCGCCTACCTGATCGGTCTCTACGGCGTCGGGATGGTTCCCAGTAAGTAACAAGCACGGCGACTGCAAAACTGTGGCGGTCTGGCCGCTTGGATTGGCAGCAAAGACCTGGCTCGCAGGACACGTGCTCTTGCACTTACCGCTCGCGCCCGCGGCGACAATGGATTGTATCTCTGTTTGCGTGAGGGCGCGGTTGAAGACTTCGACTTCGTCAATCAGACCATCAAAGTTTCCACCATTAGATCCCTGCATTCCAATCGCGAGGTTGCTGGGTGAGGTAGGAATTGGGCCCGGCGAAGTCTCCCCAGCATCAACTTGGACTCCGTTGACATACAAGCGGATGTTTTGGGTTTGACTGTCATAGGTACAGGCAAGGTGCGACCATTGATTCAGCGGAACCAAGCCGCCAGTTAACGTTGTGTTGTTGATCTTGCAATGCGCCACACCCGTTATCTGGCCGTCGCCAATAAGAAGGCTATACTGAGTAGCTTCGGGGTTTGTATCCTTGCGAATTACTGTAGGTGCGAAATTCGGATAGCTGGATGGGTTGACCCAGGCGTCGAGCGTAATCGCGTCTGTAGGATTAAGCGCAGAGCTTGATGGCACTAAGACACCCGAGCCGGCGCTCGCATTGAAGCTGAAGGCCTGCCCGACCTTGCCGAAGGCATAACCGGCGCCGCCGCCTGGCAGCGAACCGTTGTTGCCACTACCCGAACTATCATTCGAGTTCGCATCGCCATCCCACCAACCGACCATATTCGGGGGAGGTGTGAGGCATGGCTTGCACTTGCCGGCTGAAGCGCCATTGTTAATGGCCTCGATTGATGACGATAAAAGTGCAACATTAAAGACTTCGACCTCGTCAATCTGCCCCGTGAACGGATCAATAGTCTGGGTTGCCCCGCAACTCTGGCATCCGATATTTACTTGGGTACTGGTTGAGTTCATGACCCCGCAGTCGGTATTGACAGAGTTAACCAGCACGCCGTTCACGTAGAGCACAAGATCTCCGGTATTCGAATCGTAAGTCATGGCTACATGACTCCACACATTGAGCGGAACCGTGCCCCCGAAGACTGAATCAGTGCCGCAATCTGTTTCAACAGCGCCGTAAAGAGTGAGACTTTCTCCAGTTTGTTCGCTCGCCAGCCAGAGTCCGTAGGAATCTCCCGCCTGTTCGGGCTGAGCGGAACCTGAGACTTGAGAGGACTGCCACTTGGTCAGTATTCCCTCGAAGCCGCCGCCCAACTGATTCGGGTTAACCTTTCCCTTTTGGTTGGGGAACACCGGGGGGGCGCTGGGAATTCCTGTCGGTCTGACCCACGCATCAATCGTTATTGCATCCGTAAGATCAAAGCCGCTGTAAGTGTCCAGATCAACGTAAGAGCCCGAGCCATCGAAATTGAAGGCGCGTCCGACTTTGCCGTCGACGTACGGCGACGCCGAAGGCGATGGACTAGGGCCGCTCTCGAAGGTTCCATGATTCGTGCTCCAGATATCAAACGGATTGTCGTCGCCGGTCCACCAACCGACCATCCCTGACGGCGGCGTGACACATCTGGGCCTGCACTTCCCCGCGCTACCAGCGTCGAAGATGGCCTGAATTTCTGTAATGTCGAGAGCGCGGCTGAAGAGTTCGACTTCGTCGATGCGTCCGAACCAGTACTGGATCACGCCGGCGCTTACCGATTGCCACGCCCCGATGGAGACCGGGTTTGTGTTCTGCACAGGAGTCAGATTCGTGGCTGTCGTGGCGTCCAAGACTCCGTTTACATAGAGCTTCAGAGCGGCGCCGTCGTAGGTGAGAGCGATGTGTTGGAATTGATTGGTCGATAATACGGAGGTGGAAACAACCGAAGCGAACGCGCCTCCCGCGTCAGTGATGCGTCCTTCCGCCTGCCCGCCGCTTAGGACTCGTAGGCCGTAGGCGAAGTCGTTGCCGCCGCTTGACAACGCGCTCTTGATCAGAATGGCCCGATCCTGAGTCAGGTCGGTGGGGTTCACCCAGGCATCGATTGTCAGATTGGTGAGCTGCAATGAAGGCGAGTCTGGAATGCTGACATACTGATTGCTGCCGTTGAGACCAAACGCCTGGCCGACTTCGCCTGCCGGAAATGTCGGACTGCCTTGCAGCGTGCCATTATTCTCACCACGAATGTCGTCCGCGTTTCCCTCGCCCGGCCACCAGGCGACCATGCCCGGAGGCGCCGCCGTACAAACAGAAGCGAACACCGTGGGCGACTCTGAGTTATTACCCTGAGCGTGAACATTGCGACGCGAAAGGTAATTTGCGCCGATCAGGGTCAACACAACGAGAGCAACAAGTGCGAGGCGAAGAGAAAGACGCATCAGGGGCCTCCTGGTTGATTGTGGATAAGGCTCTACTTACCTTCAGAGCCGGCAGGCCGACTCGATTCATTACGGACAGCGAATGAATGAACGGCGACGACACTAACAGAAACGTCCGCCGAATTCCAACTTTTTCGCGCGCGCCTAATATGTCGGAGTGCTACAGCCAAACTACTCCACGCTCAGGTCACTTGGACGCAAGACTTGCTGCTTAGCTTCTAATGGAAACCGAATCAATCCACACCGTGCCGAATGCCGGACATGGATCGTTGGCGCAAGCCTGCCGCGCGAGCGTGATCGTAATCGCCTGAGTGTCTGCGTTGGTCGTGAAGTCGATGGCGAACTCGCGCCAGACGTTAGGGTCTGATCGGAGCGGCGGGGATTGCGCTAATACTGCATTCTTGGGATCAGAGGCATCGATCAGGGTAATTACCGGATCTGCTGCCGACACAAAGTCTTTTGAGAGCGCGGATAGGCCGAAATGATAATGGGTCAGCGGCCTGACCATGATGATTTGGGTGAGCAAGGGAGACGTGGGATTTGAATTGCCGTGAAAGTCTATGCGCAAACTTCTGGCGCCACTCTGGTGCTCGCCTTCATCGATAGACATGGTCACGTTCACGACGTCTGGTGTGATTTGCCAACCGAATCCCGTCTGACCGACGGTGAGCACGCCTTCGAAACCTCCGTCGCGGACTGCCCCCGCGTCCTTCAAAGCAACGCCCTGCATGTGCGTCCAAACTTCGTAGCCTTCGGTGAACGCTCTTGCCTTCAAAAGCTCATCGAGCAAACTCTCAGTGTTCTTATCAGACTTAACGACTGTCGAACGAAACTGATCGAGCGCCGCCGCGCCCTGGTTGTGACGGGCAAAGAACAGCGCCAGCGCCATGCGGGCCGTGTCGGTTGCGGGTTGGATCACTCTGACAACGGCGCCCGCATCGCGACCATAAATGCCCCATGCCAGATCGTCTACGTTCGGCCAAAGCGAGGGGTTACTTTCCGCCGCTCGACGCAGTTCCACAAAAGCTTGATCCAACTGGCCCATTCTCAGTAACAGATTCCCCAATTGCCAGCGTGGTTGTGCGTACGACGGCGCGAGCGCCACTGATTGGCGTAGCGCGCGCAGGGCCCCTTCCTGATCCTCATTCTGATCACGGGTTACGCCCAGCAACATCCACAGATAGTAATCGCGCGGGCGTAACTGGACGGCGCGTTCAAATTCGCCCCGGGCCTGCGGGTAATCTTCAGCGCGCTGGAGTACGTCGGCGCGCCCGGCATGAGTTTCGGCGTCAGCGGGCAACAACACCACGGCCCGATCGGCGGCGCCTTTGGCATCCGATACCGCAGCCAACGTCGCGACGAAAACACCTGCGTTGTCGCACCGTTGGTTGGCTGCGTACTCAACCAGAGTGCGCGCAAAGCCAACGCGCGCGGATTGCCAGATTCCCCAGCAACAAAGTGTAGCGGCCAGCACGGCGATGATGAAGCGCTTTCTGTTCATTGATGGTTTCGGAGTACCAACTTCAGTTGGGCTCTCTTTTGTGACTCGGAAACACCCGACTAAAGTCAGCAGTCTGAGCTTAACTCGTGTAACAAAAAACCAGCCCTCCGAAAAGAAGGGCTGGGTCTCTTTCAATCGAATAATTAAAATCGGTTAGCGCGCCGGGCTTGTATTCCCTCCACGGCTTAGCACAACGGCGAGGGCGACTCCGCCAGCGATGCCTCCACCGGCAATGCCTCCAATTTCAAGGCCGCTAAGTCCTGCACTGAACGTCGACAGCCCACCATCCGGCAGAATGCAAAAGCCCATATGGCGCCGTTTCTTATCAGTCTTCTCGGAAGCTTTATCGGTATAGATCTCCATTTCGCCTGGGAGGACACTGGTCTTCTTCCTGGTTACCGCGCACCCGCGAATCACCTTGACTCTTACATTGCCGTTCTCGTCAAAGTCCAATTGGATTTTCGAGTTCGGTTGCAGTTCGACCACACCAGCATCGCCCAGATCGATTGTGGCGCCTACTTGATCGGGTGTCTCGATGGTTGCTCCGGTCAGAATAGTCCCGCCCGTGCCCACGCTGGTTCCGTTAACGGTGATCGGCTGATTGTTCTTCGTAACCAGCCGCGCCGTGATGGCGCGCTGTGGCGCACCCGGCGCGAGGCTCGGATTTGGTAAGCCGGCCTGCACATAGATTTGCGCAAACGAAAAAGCGAGAAACACCGTGAGAGCTTTCAAAGCCTTACTTTTTCTAGTATCCATCCTGGTCGACTCCCTCGAATAATCGTCTCCGTTTTCAGGTCGATTGGCGCGTGAAGTGTACTTCCCTTGCTCGCGAAGGTCAATTGTTTTCTGGAAAGAAGTCAGTACCACCTGCGTCAGCAGGTGGATCCAATGGTCAACCTGCACCTTGAGTGCTTGATCCACCCGCTAACGCAGGTGGTACTGACGAACGCCCCCGCCGCTCGCTCACTATTTCTTCACCGCGTTGTAGAGCTGTTCTGCGAGCTTCGGATCTATTCTCTTCAGGATTGCGAATTCTCTTGTGACCCCATCCTTATCGTTCAGGGCCGCATAGACCAGCCCCAGACTGTAATGCGCTTGGGCGTACATCGGTTTCAACTTGATGGCTTCCTTCAATGCCGCCGCAGCCTCCTGATACTTTCCGGCTTTGTAACTTGAATTGCCCAATCCGTAGAAAGCTTCAACGCTCGACGGATCCAGGGCCGCCGCTTTCTTGAAAGCTTCGGCCGCATCGCTGAACTGGCCGGCGCGGAAGCTTGCGGTTCCCAAACCGAGGTAAGCTTGTTCATAGTCCGCCTTAAGCTGTGTAGCGCGCTTGTACGCCTCAACTGCTTCAGTGAACCGGCCGGCGTCGAAGTAGGCCTTGCCCAGATTGTAATGCGCCGCGACGTAATCAGGTTTTGCCTCGACGGCCTGTTTCAAAGGGTCAATCGCTTCCGCCGGTTTGCCGATCTTGTCATAGACGTAACCCAGGCCGTTCAGCGCCTTCGCGTATTTCGGATTGAGCTTGATTGCTTCCTCATAAGCGGTGATCGCTTCTGCTTCATGTCCGAGTTTGTCTTCGGCAAAGCCGAGATTGTTGAAGACAGTCGCCAGATCGGGCTTCAAACGCGCAGCCTGCCTGAACGCAGTTACGGCATCGTCATAGCGACCAAGATTAGTCAGCGCTATGCCCAGATTGTTTTGCGCTTCACCGTACTCCGGCCTGCTCTTGAGCGCTTGCTGAAAGGCGTCCACTGATTCATTAAACTTTGCGGACATCAGGAAGGCATTGCCCAGATTGTATTGCGCATCAGCAAACGTCGGCTTCAGCTTAATTGCCTGCTGAAATGAAGTGGCGGCGTCACCATATTTCTCCAGCGCATACTGTGCGGCGCCGAGATTGTTTTGGGTTTCAGCGTCGTCGGGCTTAATCCGCAGCGCCTGGGTGAACGCATCGACCGCGTCCTTAAACCTGCCGGCCTTGTAAGACGCCGCGCCGAGGTTGTTATAGGCAAACGCGTCAGACGGATTTAGCCTAACGGCCTTCTTCAAGGCTGCGATTGAATCTTCGTAACGCGACAAGCGATCGTATGCAAAGGCCAGATTGCTATAGGCGTTCACGTTGTCCGGTTGAAGCTTAACTACAGTCTCGTACGCCTTTGCTGCTTCCTCAAATCGATTCAGGCTGAGGTAAGTGTCGCCGAGCGCGTTTAGCGCCTCAGGCCAGTCGGGCTTTAACGCGATGGCCTTATTCAATGTGGTCGCGGCATCGTCATATTTTTCCGTAGAGTTGTAGGCAATCCCGAGATTGAAATAGCTCTCAGCATCGTCAGCCTTGGCCTTTACCGCACTTTGGAAAGCGTCGATAGCGTCTTTGTTTTGGCCCGACGCAAAGTATGCAGCACCAAGGTTGTTGAGGGTGAGAGAGTCGTTCGGCTTAAAACTCAACGCTTGTTTGTAAGCTTCGATTGCCTTGGCATACTGGCCTACGTCATAAAGAGTGTTGCCCTGATTGTTGTAGGTGTCGGCTTTCTCTTCATCGGAAACTTGTACGGGAGTTGGGTTGGGTTCCGGCACGCCGGGCTGGGGTGGCTTAGGGGGTTTGTTGCGCGCGATCTCAGTCGGTTCAGTCGGTCTGCGCGGAGCTCTATGCTTCACAATCAACATACTGGCGCCGCCCGAAAGGTCACGGACTCGCGGCGGTCGCTTGAAGACCACCTGTGCGCCGCCGATGATGTCCTGGCCGACCAGCGAGCTGGCGCCGCCGGCAATGTCCTGGGGCCAGCCGAAAAGGCTCTGGCCTACCAGTAACAGGACCAGTACGAAATCGACAAAATTAGTTTTGAGTTTCTTCAAGCAGAGAAACCTTCCGATAAGAGTCTACAGGAGCGGCGCCCGCGCCCCTGATTGAACGAGGAGCTTAGATGCGCTTGCGCGGCTTGATGATATACCTTGGCCGGCCGGTCCAATCTCGTGTTTAGAGGCGACCCGCGGCCCGCCCTTCCTCGCTACGATTCTTAACCGCAACAGTCTTAAGACTGATTATTGCCAGAAGCACCGCAAACACCTGGGCATTTATTGTAATGTGCAGACCAAAGTCAACTATGCTGTGCACGCCGACGCCAACCACGCCAATGATCGCTCCCAACAAAACGGCGCGCTGAAATCCTTCACTGGCATTGACGCTCTGCCTGGCTTGTTTGATCAGTGCGATGGCAAACCAAATGAACAGTACGGCACCCAGGATACCGCCACTTGCAAGCAATTCCAGATAATCATTGTGCGCCTGTTGCGGAGTCAACACACCCGATGCTGGATGATAGACAGGCACCTCGGCCCAGAAGCCACCGAGACCCGCCCCGGCAATCGGGTGTGCCTTGAACATCCGCCAGGTCGCGCGCCAGATGTCGCGCCGGTTCGCGCCTTCATGCATCTCCGAAACGTCAACGCTGGCCAGTTCCACGGTCGCAGTTTCCACTCCGGTCGCCAATTGATCCCCGCCCAGCCACACGACTCCGGCCACAATGATTACCAGCAGTGCTCCGATCATGACTATGGTGACCCCGATCGAACGCGTCCAGCGGATCCAACCCTTCTGGTTCGCGCTCTTCTCTCTCCCGAATGTTCTCGAATTAACAAACAGCAGCGCAGCAAAAATCACTTGCACAGTCATGGTGAGGAGACCGCCACGTGAGTTGGACAGTACGATTGCCGCCCACATAAGCAGCAGGGCAGATAAATACAGCAAGACCCGGTCGCGCCGGCCTCTGCGCATGAGGGCCACGCCTACAACCAGACCCACTGCCATTTCCATCAGAAAAGCGAAGTGGTTCTTGTTGATGAACTGAGCAAAGCCCGAGTCAGGCTGGAGACGTGACAGCACAAAGCCCTGCCCGTGCTGCGTCGCCTGGCGCGCGATTCCAAACAGCGCGCTCGCGACCGCTACCGCAATGATCGCGTGGACCAGAATTCCTAACCTCCTTGTATTCGATGTGAAGCGGATTACGAGCAGGGCCGCCAGCACGAGCGCCGCCATTCTGAAAGCGAAAGCCCACGTCTCAAAAGGATCTGCGCTGATTGCGAACCAGACCTGCTCGCCCGCTACATCCGTTTTCCCCCACGCAATACTCTGCGCAATCGCCAAAATCACCAGGCCGGTCATCGGAGCTAATAAACCCGTGTTGCCGATACGCCATGAGCCTTCGATGAATCCATGAACGATCCACAGGAGAGTCAGGAAAAACATCGCGCACTCAAACAGCGCTTCCGACCACGGATCGACCGTCCCATAAGGAATCGCGGAAAGCGCGATCACGGCGATTAGTCCGAAGAAAATCGAGCGATCCAGAAAGACCAGGATCCGGCCGCGCCGATCGGCAACCAAGGACGGTTCGCCCTGCGTTGATTGGCTAAAAGAAGTATCCAAATTTAGTGTGATCGGATTTTTTGAAGTGAGGGATGCTCCCTTCTCCCTCTGGGAGAAGGATTGGGGAAGAGGGGCGCAGCTACACGGCCTCGACACTCACGCCCTCTCCCCTGCCCTCTCCCAAAGGGAGAGGGAGCCTAGCTAGCTACGATGGTCGCTGCTTCTGCTCACTCTCGGAGGGCAGTCTATCCAGCCGAGGCGGCCAGATGTTTTGGTGTCGATTCACGGGCGGCGACGAAAATCCGTTCAGCAGCCCTGGCCACTGCCGGCTGGAACACTGTGGTGAGGTAGTTCACGTCAAAGAGCAGCAGGTCCGCATCGAACTGTCGATACAGATTCAGGTAACCGAGCGAGCCCTGTGCGCTTCCCAAAGGCAAACGCATGGCCCAGAATCGATCGGACCCCACGACATCGACATCTTTGAAATCGTGATGTTTCCATGTCCAATGAATTCGTCCTTCGTTGATCGCCACGTAACGCATCGAGCCATTCTGTTTGGCCAGGGCCAGCGCTCGTTCATTCACTTCCAGATGTCCATTACAGCTCAACTGCGCCGCCGCATAAACGAACTCGCCTAACTCGAGAACTTCCAGCACGCCGTCGAACAATTCGTTCAGCGTCAACGCCGACGAAACCGCCTGGCAAGCCCTTCGCATCCGCAGATTGTTCGCAGCCCGGGCGCGGCGTTCGCCGATGTTTCGTTTGACGCTGGCCCGCAGTTCGTCGACCTCGTGATAGCGAAGTTTTCCCAGCGCCAGGACAACGGCCGCCCCGACCACAAACAGGACCACGGCGGTAAGACCGTTGCCACTGTTCACAAACATCATCGCCAGCAGACCGAACATCGCGCTTACGCCATACAACACCAGTACGACGCGGCGCTGTGACCAGCCACGCTCGAGCAGCATGTGGTGAATGTGTTCGCGATCTCCCTGAAAGATAGGTTTGCCGCTGAGGAACCGGCGCGCAATGGCCACGCTCGTGTCGACCATGGGAAGCCCAAACGCCAGGATCGGAATCGCTACCGCGACGGCCGTCGAAGCCTTCTGCGATCCCTGAATCGACAGGGCGGCCAGCGCAAAGCCGACGAATAGCGAACCTGAATCTCCCAAAAAGATAGACGCCGGATTAAAGTTGTAGCGCAGGAATCCCGCGAGCGCTCCGGTAAGTACCAACGCGATGACCGCTACCAGGGCCTTGCCCTGAATCAGCGACACAGTGAGCAGAACCAGCGACGAAAAAAGGGCCGAGCCGCTGGCCAATCCGTCGACACCATCAATCAGGTTGAAGGCATTGGCGATGCCCACGACCCACACCATGGTCAGCAGAAACCCGAGCATCGGATGAAGAGTGACGTTGCCAACGAAGGGAATCGAGAGGCCTTCGATCCGACCGCCCAGCACATAAAACAAGACGGTCACTGCGGCCAGCCCCGCGAATTTCACTCCCGCATTGGCGCCGCGCAGGTCGTCGTAGACTCCCAGGAGCAGGACCAGGAATCCGCAGACAACAAAGACGATGATCGCTCGCAGATCAGGCCGCAGAGTTTGCGTCAACAAATTATTAACCAGCGGGAGGAACGACAGGGCGATCAGCATCGACAAGAATATCGCAACGCCCCCAAGCCGTGGCACCGACTTCCGATGTACGCGCCGATCGTCCCGCGGCACGTCCAGTAGCTGGTAGCGCTGACAGAAACGCCGCAATAGCGGCGTCAGCGTCAACGACGCGCCGGCGGAAATCATAAAGAGTGCGAAGTAGGTTTTCACTGTTTCAGGCTATTACAGAACCACGGGCGACCGGATCATTTTCCATTTGTCATTTGACATCCTTCTTCGTGTCCGTTCGTGTGATTTCGTGGACCGTTCTTCATTACTCAGCCAAGCGAACGATCCACGAAGTGACACGAAGCAGCGCGAAATAAATCCAGCAAATGGCAATTGAAAAATGACAAATGGAAAATGAATCGTGTGTCAGTTTGCCGTTTCGGCATTAGGCAGATTGTAACTTTACCGCCTCCCCCCCGATCACCTCTGCATCCGTTGCTTCAACCAACGCTATGAACTGCGACACCGCGGTTGTGGCACAGACTTCAGTCTGTGATCGCATGTGGAGAGAACCACAGAATGAAGTCTGTGCCACTTTGCCAATAGACTCAACCACAGAATCCACCTGGCCATGTCGTGCCGAAAACGCTTTGTCCCGCCGTGGTAGCCCGGAAATAATGTCGGCCACGTGGCTCTCGATTGGGCCGATGTAAAGAAACGGTGCTCCCACGGCCAGGATGTTATATATCTTGCACGGATGAACGATGCCCGGGAATGTTTCTCCCATGATGACCACATGAAGATCCGCAGCCGAAAGCACCGCCGATAGCTCTGCCTGTGGCTGATATGGCAGGCAGCGAGTATTTTCGAGCTGGTTAGTTCGAGCAAACTCCTTCACCTTACTCAGTTCGCTGCCGCCGCCGACGAAACAAAACGCGATATCCTCGCGGTCCCGCAATTTATTCGCCGCCTCGAGCAGCGTATCCAGTGGATGACATGGGCTGTGGTTACCTGCGTACATTACTATGAACTTGTCCGAGAGACCGTGCCGGCGACGAAACGCTTCCCTGCCCTCTGCGTCATAGCTAACTGAATCGTCCTGAGACGGAGGAATCACTTCGATCTTTTGTTCGACGATTCCCTTGGCAACGATCCGCTCTTTCATGAATCGATCGAGGACGATGATCTTTTGAGCATGCTGCATGCTGCTTTTCAAAAGCGACCCCAGCAGCTTTGCCGTCATCGAATCTGGCTTGAGCCAGCCGGCGGCGATCGCTTCGTCCGGGTTCAAATCCATGACCCAGAAAACCATTCGTCCACCCTTCAGCCTGGTAAACAACGAGGCCAACCAGGAAATCAGCGGTGGCGACGTCAACGCGATTACCGTGTCCTGTGGTCGAGTCAGCGCCAGACGGAATGCGCAGGCTGCCGAGAAGCTGGCAAAGTTCAGCGCTCTGCGCCAACGATTGCTCTTGCCCAAACCAATCGACGGCAACCGAATGATTTCGATTCCGAGCCAACGCTCGCGAGCGGAAAAGCGAAGTTCCGCATCGTCATAACCGCGCCGGCCGGTCATCACAGTCACCGAATGGCCGCGCTCCGCCAGACCGCGGGCGACGCCGGTTAACTGCTGGGCCGTGGCGACCACGTCCGGCCAGAAGCATTGATTAAGTAAAAGAACTTTCATCAGTCAGCCACAGAGGCACAGAGATAAAAAGGGAGAAGAGTTTATCGAATTCGTTGACACTTTATGTACTGTCTCCTCTCTAGGTCTCTGTGTAGCAAGTTCGCAACTTCTTGTTTTTTGAGCAAGGTTTTTCCTCAGCTCAGTCCCGTAGGGACGAAATGTTTATAGCTCCTCGCTGACAAGATATTTCGTAAGCTCCGTAGGAGCGGAATATATTACGGGGTCGACCAGTCCATCGTCTGAAACATGTCGCTCCTACGGAGCTGATCATTGCATTGACTCGCAGTGCTATAAACATCGCGCTCCTAGTGGAGCTGAAGAACCAACGTAACCGGCTCAACCCAACTGTTACCGGCTTTGGTTGCGGCTAACAGTCGCGCTTTGCCTCTGTGGCTAACCCTTTCGCCTGATTGCATGATTCCCGATGTACAAGACGTCCATCTTCGTTTTCAGAAAGCAATCAATCGCATCACGCGGGGTGCAGACTATCGGCTCGTTCTCGTTGAATGAAGTATTCAAGACCACGGGCACGCCGGTGAGTTTGTAGAAATCCTCGATCAGTTGGTAATAGCGCGGATTCATTTCGCGTGAGACGGTCTGCAGACGTCCGGAGCCATCAACGTGCGTGACGGCCGGAATCGCGCTCCTCTTCTCAGGCTTGATTTGGTAAACCATCAGCATCGTCGGCGATGGATGCGTCTGTTCGAAATAATCGCCGACGAGTTCCAACAGAATCGACGGAGCAAACGGCCGAAACGGCTCGCGCTTTTTGATGCGTTCGTTGAGAATGTCTTTCATTTCAGATCGCCGCGGGTCGACCAGGATTGAACGATTGCCGAGGGCCCGCGGACCAAACTCCATTCGTCCCTGGAACCAACCAACCACGGCGCCGTCCGCTATGTCGCGCGCGGCCTGCTCAGTCAACTCACTTTCTGAGTACTTCTCAAATTTCAACTCTGAAACTTCCAGCTCCCTTACGATCTCTTCATCGCTGAACTCCGGACCGGTATAAGCACCCTCCATCACGTAACGCTCACATGTAGGCTCTTTCTGTTTGACTCGAAACTCGGAACTCGAAACTCGAAACCCTTTCTCATCATTCCAAATCTGATAGCAGACACCCAACGCCGTCCCACTGTCGCCCGCCGCCGGTTGAATGAACACGCGTCGAAAAGGCGTGTTCAATAGAATCTTGCCGTTCATTACCGAGTTGTAGGCGACGCCACCGGACAAGCCCAGATCCGTCAGACCGGTTTCATCGTGCAAATGATTCAGTATATGGAAAGCAACTTCTTCGAGGCGCAACTGAAGGCTCGCCGCCAGATCGCGATCGCGATCAGTTAAAGGAGACTGCGGCTCGCGTGGCCTGCCAAACGCGTCCGTGTACGCCTCAGAGAAGAGTCGGCCAATTGTGGGCGAGCCGTTGTCCCAGCTCATGTCGACGCCCTCGGACGTATGACTAAAGTAGCCGAGGTCCAAACGAAACTGGCCGTTCTTCTCGGTGCGAATGATCTCGCGAAACTGTTCTATGAAGCGTGGCTGGCCGTACGGCGCAAGGCCCATCGTCTTTCCTTCGTCGCCGTAGTGCGGAAAGCCCAGGAACTGCGTTGTGGCCGTGTACACAATGCCGAGCGAATGCGGGTATTCCACCTGGCCCAGGATGTCTATGCGCCGGTCGCGGCCCGCGGCCCACATGGTCGAGATGAAATCGCCAAAGCCGTCGATGGAAAGCAACGCCGCGTGCTCGAAAGGCGAAACAAAAAAAGAACTGGCCAGATGCGCGCGATGATGTTCGATGTTGTGGAACTCGGCGTGGAGTTTGCTGCTGGGAACGCCCAACTGCTTCGCTAAATCTTTCTTCAAGTCGCGAGCCTTCGCTGCATTCCGCAGACGATCGGCAAGCTGGCCCGCCAACCCTCGACCCTGACCGTTCCTGTCCGCCGACGCGCCATTGCCTTGCCGAAAGTCTGAGCCCTCCCTAACGGTCGGGCTACTGCCCGCCGTGAGCGCAGACATCTTGTCAACATCTTCTTGATCGGTACCTTGATCGCGCTGCCCACTGCCCACTGCCCACCGCCCACCGCTCACTGCCTTCTGCTTCCTGCCTACTATCCGCCGCGCTGCGGCCAGAACCTTCTTATGCAAATGCGCCGACGGATCCCGCGAGATGCCCACGTGCTCGACCTGTTCGATGTCGATGCCCGCGGCGCGCAGGCAGTACTGAATCGACTGAGCGGGAAAGCCGGCGCAGTGCTTGATGCGATTGAAGCGTTCTTCTTCGACGGCCGCGACCAGCCGGCCGTCTTTGATCAGCGCCGCCGCCGCATCACCGTGATATGCATTGATTCCGAGGATGTACATCGATC
>JBGPWS010000400.1:0-3207 GCA_041492345.1 Pyrinomonadaceae bacterium
AATTGGTCTTCTCGAAAGCAGCCGCGGGCGGTCCGGCGCAGCGGTCACCGCGCTGCGCAAAGCGATCGAGATAAACCCAAAAAACCTGATAGCCACTTATAAACTCGCGGAAGAGATCGAACGGCAGGGTGATGAAAATAGCGAATCGGAATACCAGCAGCTCGTCCAAAAGATGCTGGAAGTTCAACCTGACAATCTGGCGGTCTTGCTTGAACTGGGGCGCATTGCGGCCAAGCGCGGCGATGCTGACACCCTGCACCGAGTCGTAAGCAAGATCTCTGAACGCTCGTCGGGTTGGCCCGCAGAGGTGCAACAGCAACTCGGCGTCGTGCAAACGACTGCTGCTGGTCCGGATGCCCGCGAGGCCGCAACCCGGATCACGTTTTTGCGCAATGTGCTTGTGCGCGTTCCCGAATATCGCAACGATCTATCGATCATTAAACCGCCGCCAGGTGAAGAGGCGCAGCCATTCACTCACTTCTTAAAGATAGCGTCGCCCACGTTTACGCCCGCGCCTGCCGACATGGGGATCAGTTTTTCGCCGGAGCCAGTGCCGAACGTTCCCGCTGGGAAGTGGAGTTGGATTGGAGCGATTTCGCTGAACGGCGAAGGCGCGCCGGTCATTGTGCTGGCTAACGAAAAAGAAGTGCGCATTGGCAATGCGAGCTATCCGTTTCCGGGCGGGCCATCAGCGCGGGGTCCCCACGCGGGCAGCCCGCGTGGGGTGCCAGACGTGCCACCAGGCCCGGAAGGCGTTGTCGGGCTCGATTTCAATTACGATTTCAAAACTGATCTTGTGTTGGCGGGAGCTGGCGGCGTTCGTTTGCTGAAACAAGAAAGCGCAAGCAAATTCACCGACGTCACAGCGCAAACAAAGTTGCCGGCGACGATCTTGAATGGAAGTTTCAGCGGCGCCTGGGCTGCCGACATCGACGCCGACGGCGATCTCGATGTCGTGCTCGGCGCGGAACATGGGCTGCCGACGGTTTTGCGAAACAATGGTGATGGCTCGTTCGCGGAGATTCATCCGTTCGCGGGAGTCTCAGGATTGCGCGGCTTCGTCTGGGCGGACATTGATGCCGACGGCGATCCTGATGCCGCACTGATTGACGACCAAGGCAAGCTGCGTTTCTTAGCTAATGAGCGCAGCGGACAATTTAAAGAGCGGCCAGTTCCGCCAAACTTGCCGTCAGTAAGAGCGATCAGCGTTGCCGACGTTAACAATGACGGCGTTCTCGATCTCCTGGTGCTGCGAGCCGACGGAACGGTCGTTCGGGTTTCAGATAAGAGCGACGGACACACGTGGGAGACAGCCGAGGTCGTACGAATCACCAAGGCCCCCAAGTTCCTGGAAGGCGCCTCCCGACTGCGCGTCGCAGATCTGGACAACAATGGCGGACTTGATCTGCTGTTGGTTTCAACAACTTCACCGACCAGTGGCAGTGCGCCGGGTGCGTTGGTTTGGCTGAGCAATGAGAACGGTAGTTTCACTCTATCTGTTCAGCCAACTGATATACCACTTCGGGAAGCGCTAGCATTTGATGCCGCTGACCTTAACGGAGACGGGAGACTCGATCTCTTAGGTCTTTCGCCGGACGGTCAACCGGAGCAGTTGATCAACCACGGCACGAAGAACTATCACTGGCAAGCAATTCGTCCGCGCGCCGCCCAGGCGACGGGCGATCAGCGGATCAACAGCTTCGGCATCGGCGGCGAGATGGAGATCCGCGCCGGGCTGCTCGTGCAAAAGCAATTGGTCACTGGTCCGGCTGTTCATTTTGGTCTCGGAGATCAAACGGGCGCCGATGTCGTGCGGATTGTATGGCCCAATGGAGCGGTGCGCGCCGAGTTTGAAACAAAAGCGGATCAAACCATCCTTGCCGAGCAGCGCCTGAAAGGCTCGTGTCCATTTCTTTTCGCCTATGATGGCAAAGAGATGAAGTTTGTGAAGGATGCGGTACCCTGGGGTTCGGCAATTGGACTGCGCATTAACACGCTGGGCACTGCGCGAGTTGAAGCGACCGAAGAATGGTACAAGATTCGCGGCGACCAGCTCCTCCCGCGTGACGGCTATTACGACCTGCGCATCACGGGCGAGTTGTGGGAAACGTACTACTACGACGAGCT
This sequence comes from Pyrinomonadaceae bacterium, assembly GCA_041492345.1. Taxonomy (GTDB): domain Bacteria; phylum Acidobacteriota; class Blastocatellia; order Pyrinomonadales; family Pyrinomonadaceae; genus UBA11740. The sequence continues at coordinate 2,128 of JBGPWS010000400.1, forward strand.
TGGTTTGATGGTGGTGGACCATCCATCAGGTACAGACATTTTCGTTGATGAGCGCTTCGTGATCCCCCCGGCAAAGCTCGCCATCACAACCGTCGCCACGCCACACAAGATCGCTCAAGCGCGGGATGACAACGGCCACGACGTCACCGAGGTGGTGCTTACTCTTGATGAAAAGTATCTGGACACTTTTGGGAGGGGCAGATATCAAGGCGTTACGCGCGATCACTATGTTGAGGTTGATCTCGGAGACGATGCTCCGCAGAGCGGCCCGCTCTGGTTGATCGCCCAGGGCTGGATGCACCCTACTGATTCTTCGATCAACGTCGCCATCAGCCAGGGACAGAATGTGAAGGCCCAAGGCTTGAGCCTCGAAGTCCCGGACGGGCAGGGCGGCTGGGTTGTCGCTCAGCCTAATCTGGGCTTCCCGGCGGGTCGCAAAAAAATCTGCTTGTTCGATTTGACGAATGTCTTTCGCCCCGGTACGCCACGCCGTTTGCGGTTGAGAACAAATCTGGAAATCTACTGGGACGCTCTCGAATGGGCGCAGGGACTGCCAGCCACACAGCTTCGCACGACGCGCCTGGCGCCTGACTTCGCGGACCTTCATTATCGCGGTTACTCGGTTATCAACCAGCCGAACCAGTCTTCGCCTGAGGTGCCGGATTACAACAAACTTTCCGGCACCAGGCAGCACTGGCGCGATTTGATTGGTTACTACACGCGCTTTGGCGATGTGCGAGACTTGTTGGCGCAGGTGGATGATCGGTACGTGATTATGAACTCCGGTGATGAAATGACGTTTCGCTTTGCGGCGCCCCAACCTCCCGCGTCAGGATGGTTGCGTGATTACATTATCATCGGCGATGGGTGGATTAAAGACGGCGACTATAACTCGACTTTTTCTAAAACGGTGCTGCCGTTGCCCTACCATGCCAAGCAGGAATACACCACGACACCTGGCAAACTCGAGGATGAGTGGGTTTACAAGCAACATCCTGAGGACTGGCAAAAGTATCACACGCGTTACGTCACGCCTGACGCTTTCCAAAATGCACTGAGGTTCAGGGAACAGAGATGACG
>JBGPWS010000378.1:0-3877 GCA_041492345.1 Pyrinomonadaceae bacterium
ACTATTCGATTTGTCTCCGTTCCGCTTCTCATCGTCGCAATCTCCCTTACCCAAACGACTCTTGGCGCGACCAGGCATCCAGCCAAAGCCCCGCAGCGCGTGAAGGCAGAAAAGCGCCAGTCGCTAGCCAGAAATAGCCGCGCCGAGCGCAAGCGCGTTGAAGCCAGGCGCGCTGAGGCCAGGCGCCGTGCCGAAGCGTCGCGACTTGCCGCCATAGCCCGGCAGCGCGCGATTGAAGAAGCGATGCGCGACAGCGTGCAATCGATGATTGAAAAAGATGATGCCACCGGCGAAGATCCGGAAATACGCCGCGTTGCAGTTAGCGCTCTCGGTCGTCATGCCGGCACCGTGGTAGTCATGGATCCAAAGACCGGCCGCATTTTCGCAGTCGTAAATCAACAGTGGGCATTGCGTGAAGGTTTCAAGCCCTGCTCCACAATCAAACTGGTTACCGGGCTGGCCGGATTGAATGAAAAGATAATTGATCCCGCCGACACGACCGCAATCTCTGATTCGAATAAGGTCGATCTCACTCGCGCTCTTGCTTATTCCAAAAACGATTACTTTCAGCAGGTTGGCGGACAAGTCGGCTTTGACAAGATGATTTCCTACGCGCGTCAGCTCGGACTTGGCGAAAAGACGGGCATCAACGTTCGGAATGAATCTCAAGGCCGCGTGCCAAAGCTCAAGTCAGGCTTTAACGTCAACCATATGTCCTCGCATGGCGATGACTTCAAGGTAACGGCGCTTCAGCTGGCAACGCTCATCTCAGCTATGGCCAACGGCGGCAAATTGATTACCCCTTTCGTGCCCCGCACGGCGCAGGATGAAACAAGATCCACGCCCAAAGTTCGTCGCTTGCTGAGTATCAATCCGGACTTTTTCAAGCAGATGGTTCCCGGGATGATCGGCTCAGTGAGTTACGGTTCGGGCCGGCGCGCATTCAATTCGCGGGAGATCGTTGCCGGTAAGACCGGTACCTGCCTTGAGCAGGGTGCCTGGATCGGTTTGTTCACTTCGTACGCTCCGCAAGACAATCCCCGCCTCGCCGTGGTGGTAATCGCGCGAGGCGCTGATGGTCGCAACCATTTCCCCGCCGCCGTTGCCGGCCGGATTTACCGCGATTTGAATGGCCGCTTCGGCGCGTCGTCAAAAGAACAGATCGCCGCCACCCTCAAGCCACAAACGAAGACTGACGACTTAGGTGCAAAAGTCTCATTGTCCGCGGCCGAAAAGACAGAGTCTGATGACGAAGAGGCCGATCAAGCAGACGATGTCCGCGTGACCAATGCAGCGCCCCAGAAGATGGAGACGCCCATGACAGTTTGGGGCACGCCCCGCAGGCCAGCCGATAGCAAAGTCAAACGCGTCCTAATGCCAATCCCAAGCCGGACGGAACAAACCTCGGCGAACACTCCGAAAGCCGCTCCCCTGACAGAATCAAAAACACTCCAAAGACCTCGTCGAGTCGCCGCCATACAGCCATAGGCCGGCGATGTTTACGCTCAATTCTCTCAAGAGTGGCGCAGCTTCAGGCGTCACCCGGACCTCGGAAGTATTGGTGCAGTATGAAATTAGACAAAGTTTCATCAGGCCACCTTAATCGACACGCCCAGGCATATTTCCGTAGCAGAAATTCTCGTCCAAACATCGCAATCGCGTAGAGAAGGACGATTGATTGCGAATCACTGACGGCACGGCGATTCCCTGAATCTCAATTCGCTCTCCATCGCGCAGGATTACTCGCGTGCTCACTTCCAGGGGAATGCGGCGCCCGTCCTTCGCGACGATATCGATCTCATAGACCGTGCCCACGCGCTCTTTCGCGTCACGGAGAATTTGTTCACGAATGTGGCCGGCGATTTTCGGGTCTATTACTTCCGCAATATTCATCCGGCAAGCTTCCTCGCGGCTATAACCCGAGATCCGCTCTCCTTCATGATTAAGAAATGTAATGTTGCCGCTGAGATCATACGCATAGACGACGGCGCTGACGCGGTGAGCGAGCCCGGGGTCGTGCCGGTTGTTTTCAGTGGAGTTATGCATTTTGGTTTTGCCTTAGTCTGGCGAAGATGCTTCTGATTGCATTCGTTGGTTGCCAACGATCGATTCGACTTCGCGCAGAGTCTGTCTGAATCTTTAACTGTGCCGGGTAGACGTCCGTAAGGAAGGGTGAAATGGGGCAAGCAGGTCGATTGGCCGGGGACAGACGCCTCGATCGGCCTCTGTCCATCAACGCAGGGCCTCGGGCCCATCGATCACCAGCACCGTTTATGCCACAAAGTTAGTCCAAAAAATTTGGCTGGACGTCATCGGCGCGCCAGGACATTGACGGCACAAAGCTTGCAGTGTCCATGCCTGAGTTAAAGCTGCGGGCCGTGTTTTGGTTCGCAGCAAGCACCACGAAACCGGTGATGGCAATCCAGGATCGGCCCCGATCCAAAATCAGTTCAAGCCCGCCATCACTCAAAGGCAGCCGAAGCGTTGCCACAACCTCACCTTTGCTGAGCGTAAACCGGATCACAGACCGGCGTTTCCTTCGGATTGATTCCGGAAAGTGATTGAGCAGCGTTTGAGTGAAGCAGCCCAAACGGCGCCGGCACGAACGCCCTCGAATCGACCGCAAAGCACGCCAAATTTACACGGAGAAACTTACATGCGTTCCTACCGAACACTACTCCCCCGGACGTTTTGCCTCGCTTCTTTGATTGTCTGCTTGATGAATGCGGCCACGGGAGCAACTCTCATTTCGAGGGCCAGGGTTGATGGCGGCCGCAATCGAGTGCGTTTCGTCGACGTCAAGTCGACCAGCACTGGCTCTGTTGATACCGCAACCTCTGCCTACAAGTGGAACGTCAGTGATCGAGGATTACCGCTGCTCAGCCTCCCGAATACTCATTTGACGACCGGGCTTGATCAGTCACTCAGTTATCCGTTGGATCAATTCAGCTTTCCAATTTTTCAGGCGCTGACTTACGACGACGAGCATGCCCGGTATCTCCTGCCTTCCCTCTCAAGGGAAACCAAGGGCGTCCATTTCATTGAGTTCGCACCGAGTGAGAGCAAGAACACCTACACGTCAATCGATGGCGCCAACATCAAGCTCATCGACAATGACAACATGAAGACTGTGCGGACCGGCGACGGAACCAGGTACATTTTTGTTCGCTACCCCGACGGCGAATTCAGATGCGCGAGCATTAAGGATTCCAGTGGCGTCTCTCTCAACCTGCTTTACACCGCGAACGGCTTAATGCTGCATGGAGTCGTAGATTCTTCCGGCCGCACGATCACGTTCAACTATGCAAACGATGGGATCAAGTCAATCACGCAAACGTGGATGGCGAACTCAGAAGGTTTGACGAAGACCTGGTTGGTCGGTGATCAGCCAGAGAGCCTCATCGACCCGGCGGTGAAGTACTCGCATTCAGTCGGATCTGCAATGACGAAGACCCTGCCCAGTAACGCCGTGGTGCGACAGTACACGGCCGGGATGGCTGCCTCAGATAAAACACTGGCGCAGATTTTTGGCGGGCCCCACGCAGTCGCGGGCGCCAATGGATTCGAACCGGCCGGACTTGCGGCCGCGTATCCGTTCTATCGGGGCGACATTATTGGTGACGACGGGATCGAACGACTGGGACATCTCTCGCATGCAATGCACCTCTATGGCAGTTCGGACGGGACCGGCGACTCTCCGCTGTATATACCAACAGGCTTTACCCTGCATAGCGGTCAACCGTCACCGACGGACGCGGCGATGACCTTTTACTACCTGCGACTGGGAAATCTCACCGACGTCACGCTGGCCGTATTTCATGTTGCTGACTTTCAGATTAGTTATGAAGGCGACCGCGTTCGGATCGGCAACATTGGA
>JBGPWS010000297.1:0-5743 GCA_041492345.1 Pyrinomonadaceae bacterium
GTTTCGGCCTGGGTGGCAAGGACCCAATCCTCTCAACCTGGCCTGCGCGGTGCGCTGACTGGCTTCGCCTGCACGGGTTTGCTGCGGTCAGGCCGTAGGCGAACGAGCCGCATTCATGCGGCTTTCCCGAAGGGTTACTAGCCCAGCCGTTTTACGGCTGGGTAAAGGGGCGTAATGAATTCGTAAGGAGGCTTTCAGCCTCCTTCTCGTCGCTGGCTTTAGCCGACCTGGCAGCGGCGGCTAAAGCCCGGACCCGGGAAGCACGCTGAAGCGCGCTCTCTTCTCATCGTCGCCGTCGCATCCGGCCGTAGAACGGCCGGCCTGGTAACCCTTCGGGCAAGCCCGATGAATCGGGCTACCGCGAACTTATTTCATTGGGTTGAGAGCGTAGCTACAACAGTGATCGAGCCGGCGATCAAACCGGGCGCTGACGCCTTGAGCGTAATACGGCCCGCAGGCGCGGTAGCTTTGAGCATGGCAAAGCAACGGCCTTGATAAGCGCAGCGTTCCGTCGCTTGAAATAACTCGTGACTGCTGCTGTCTCCGTTATCAACAGCGGCGATGATACCGGCGCCGCTGACCTTAAACGTGATGAGGTTGTTAGCAGTAGGAACCATCACGCCATGGGCATCAACGACCATGGCAGTCACGTAAGAGACGTCGTCCCAGACGGGAGCAATTCTGTTTCGATCGACGGTAAGGACGATCTTCGCGGGTCTTTCCGCGGTTCGCAGTTCATGAGTGGCGACTATGTGGCCGCCGTTGGTGCCGACTGCTTTGAGGGTTCCCGGTGCGAATGGCACTTCCCAGTTGCGCGGCGACGCGTCCGCGGGTCGCGGTTTGGACCCAAGCGAATTGCCGTTGAGAAAAAGCTCAACGGTTTCGCAGTTGCTATAGATCTCGACATTTTCTTTACGCGGCTCTGAGCCTGGCGGTGTCCAGTCAGAAAACAGGACCTGCTGGCGTCGCTGCAAATCAGGCTCGTATCCCGGGTCAGTAGGGGAAAGGGCAGTGGGCGCAACGCGACGCGTGATAAAGACCATCGGCCTGTCAGTCCACCAGCTTTGTCGTTCGAATCCCAGAGGTCGCGTCATGCCGGTGCGATCGATCAATCCTGAGTTGTGCGAGACGGTGGGCCAACGCGGCGACTCGCCGAGGTAATCGATGCCCGTCCACAGGAATTGTCCGGCGTACGGCTGGTTGTCGCGCAGAGCGAGCCAAACTGTTCGATCGTGTCTGTTCTCAGTTCCGAGTATCTTGCGCGTGGACTTTTGTTGGTGCGCGGCGAGAATTTCGTTCTCGCGATAGTTCTGGCCCACCACGTCCAATAGATCAGCCAAACCGTTGTCGTAGTCGTGACTAACGTTGGGCCGAAACAGTGCTTGGGTGACGGGGCGCGAAGGATCCTGTTCGTGAAATGCGGCTACCAGCGAAGCGAGAATCGGCTTTGCAAGATCAGGCTTCGGCGTGTCGCGAATTTCGTTGCCGGCGCTGTAGACGACGATGCTCGGATGATTACGGTCACGGCGCACGGTGTCGCGCACATCGATTAGCGACCAGTCTTTGAAATAGAGATGATAGTCGTAAGGGTTCTTGGCAACGGTCCAACTGTCGAATAACTCGTCCATGACGATAAAGCCCATGCGGTCGCACAAGTCCAGAAACTCAGGCGCCGGCGGATTGTGCGCGGTTCGAATCGCATTCGCGCCCAGCCGTTTCAATATTTCAAGACGCCGTTCCCAGACACGCAACGGAACGGCCGCGCCAAACGCGCCGCCATCGTGGTGCAAACAGACGCCCTTGAGTTTGAAGTTGCGACCGTTGAGCCAAAAGCCGGTATCGGCGTCGAACCTAAACTCGCGGATGCCGAAAGGGGTGACTTCATCGTCGATTGTAATTTGGCCGGCGCGTACCTTAGTCAGCGCTTGATACATGAATGGATGGTTGATGTCCCAGAGCTGAGGACCCTTAACCATGATGTCTTGATTGAAATTAGCTGACTTTCCGGCGGGGATTGTCTGCGGCTTTGTCTCCACGATTTGGACGACTTTACCGTTTGGTCCAACGATAGTGATTTGAAGTCCGACTTCGCTCGCCGTCTCCGATTGATTGATGACTGTGCTTTGGACGTGCACTGCGGCCTGATCGTTTGCCACGGTCGTCACAAACGTACCCCAACGCTCAATGTGAACCGCGTTGGTTACTACCAGTCTGACGTGGCGGTAAATGCCCGCGCCACTGTACCAACGTGAAGCGGGCTGACCTGAATTGTCGGCTCGAACCGCCAGGACATTTGTGTTGTTTCCGAAGTTGAGATGTTCGGTAAGTTCATAGCCGAAGCTGATGTAGCCGTAAGGGCGTTTTCCGAGATGAAAACCGTTGATCCAAACATCGCTGTTGGCCATGATGCCGTCAAACTCAATGAACACTCGGCGGTTGCGGTCGCCGGTCGGAAGCGCGAAGTGTTTGCGATACCAACCGACACCCGCCGGAAGAAATGCGCCGGCCCCGCCCGTGGGATTGTCTTTATCGAAGGGGCCTTCAATGCTCCAATCGTGGGGCACGTCGAGTTTGCGCCAGGACGTATCGTCGAATCCGGATTGTTCTGCGCCGGCCGCGTCGCCTTTGCTGAAGCGCCAGTTGGAATCGAATGGCGAGATGACTCGCGCCTGCGTCGAGGAGGTTGCGGGCAGAATTTTGGCACAGGTCTTACTCATCGCGGTAAGCGATAAGATTGCCAACACTCCCCACGTGACCAGTCTCCTTATAAGAGTATCTCCCATCGTCGGTCTCTCTCCTTAGATCAGCGTGACATTTGGTTTAGTTTGGGCAGCGCTGACCTCTTCGATTGTCGTGAATGTTTAATCGACTGTGGCTCGGTCAACACCGATGTATACTCTGGCCATAGACAATTAGTCCGCATATCAGTCTTGTAAGTGTACTGCTCCCAGCCGGGGGCGCTCAACGATATTTTCCACCGAATCGCAGGACTGCGGAGATAAACTCAGATGATCGAAAAGAAACTTGATCGGCGGCGTTTCTTGAAAGCAGGCGGTGCTGGACTCACAGGTCTGGCTCTGCTTCACCGTCTGGACTCACCGAGCAGCGCCCAGAGCCAGACCAGTTCGCTGCGGCGCGTGTTTCCGCTCAATCACCGATGGCTATACAGCGACAAAGCTGTGCTGAATGGAACCAGGCCGGAATTCAACGACAGCAGCTTCGCGCGCGTCACGATTCCGCACACAAACAAAATGCTGCCGTGGCACGGTTTTGACGACAAAGATTATGAGTTTGTTTCGCTTTATCGCCGGCACTTCAAACTGCCTGCCGAGCTACGCGATCGCCGGGCTTTCGTCGACTTTGGCGGTGTCATGACGGCGGCGACCGCAAGTGTTAACGGACAAAAACTCGGCGAATATCGCGGAGGCTACACGCCATTTTCTTTCGAGTTGACACCCCATCTCAACTGGCGCGGTAACAACGTGCTGGCGGTGGAAGTTGACTCGACTGAGCGCCAGGACATACCTCCCTTTGGCGGCGAGATCGATTATTTGACTTTCGGCGGCATCTATCGCGATGTAGCCTTGCGCTTTGTTCCGCCGACCTTCATTGAGAATGTTTTTGCGAAGCCAGTCAATGTGATGAGCAATGCCAGGCGCGTTGACGTGCGCTGCTATCTCGACAGTAAGGGAGCGATTGCCGGGCCGTTGAAGCTAAGAGCAGAACTGCGGGATGGTACTCGGGTGCTCGCTTCTGAAAGCCGCGAGTTTAGCTCGCCGGGTGAGCCGCACTATGAGATAGGGTTGGATAAGCTTGGCACGGTCGAGTTGTGGGACATTGCGCATCCGAAGCTATATCAAGTCCGGGTGTACCTTTCACAAGGCGATCGGGTAATCGACGAGTACGAGATGCCCATCGGTTTTCGCGAAGCTCGGTTTACACCCGACGGTTTTTTTCTTAATGGCAAACATCTCAAGCTGCGCGGTTTGAATCGACACCAAACGTATCCCTTTGTTGGCCAGGCCATGCCCGCGCGCGTACAGCGACGCGACGCCTGGATTCTCAGAAAGGAACTAAAGTGCAACATCGTGCGGACTTCGCACTATCCGCAATCGCCGCATTTCCTCGATGCCTGCGACGAATATGGCCTGCTGGTCCTCGAAGAGATTCCCGGCTGGCAACACATCGGCGACGCGCAGTGGAAAGACCTGTCCGTTTCTTACGTCGAAGCAATGATTCGCCGGGATTGGAACCATCCGGCCATTATTTTGTGGGGCGTGCGAGTGAATGAGTCGCAGGACGATCATGACTTTTACACGCGGACCAACCAGCTAGCCCACTCGCTGGATGATTCGCGGCAAACGGGCGGCGTTCGGTACAAGTATGATTCGGAACTGCTCGAAGACGTGATGACCATGAACGATTTTCAAATTCCGCTACGGCCGCCGAACCATCCGCTTTACCTGAACACCGAGTTCATCGGGCACATGTACCCGACTAAGCGCAACGACAACATCGAGCGCATCACCGAGCACACAATGCGGCATGCGCGGGTCCACAATCAGTTGGCTTCGGACAAGGCTTACGCGGGCGGCATTGGCTGGTGCGCGTTCGATTACAACACGCACGCGAACTTCTGTTCGACCGATCGCATCTGCTACCACGGCGTTGCCGACATCTTCCGCATTCCCAAACCTGCCGGCGGTTTCTACAAGTCGCAATGTGATCCGAAGGAGGAGATTGTGCTGGAGCCGGCCTTTGATTGGTCGCGTGGAGACCGCAACGAAAGCTTCAACGTGGCGATGGTCTCGTCAAATTGCGAGCATCTGAAGATCTACATTGGCGATCGGCTGGTGGCGGACGTTAATCCTGATAGGCAAACCTTTCCGCATCTCAAATATCCTCCGTTTGTGACCAATATTCGCGAAGGTCTGCGCGGTGGCTGGGGTGATTTGAAACTCGAAGGCTATATCGACGGCAAGAAAGTTATTACCAAGATGCTGTCTGGCCGGGGAGCAGATCGACAACTCCACGTCGAGCCCGATGACCTTGAGTTGATTGGCGATGGGATTGATGCAACACGTGTCGTGCTGAGAGTAACCGATGAGTATGGCGCCGTGCGACCATTAGCTAACGCTGCGATTCAACTATCGATTCAGGGACCGGGCGAGATTATCGGGGACAATCCGTTTTCGCTCTTTGGCGGGGTTGGCGCAATATGGATCAAGACGAAAGAAGCAGCCGGCGTGATTCGGCTTACCGCAAAACATCCGACGCTGGGAGTTAAGAACATCGAGATTCGAGCGAGAACGTTTCAGCCCACGTCATCGCTGTAATCTGATCTTTTTGGTAGGTTCTTGCTTTGTAGCAACGGGGCAGTAGCCCGCGCGTAAGCAAGGGTTTCATCTCGCGTTATTACCTATCATCGGTCGTGGCGTCATCGTCATAGTGTCTCCGATTGTGGATACGCCCTCCCTGACGGTCGGGCTACTGCCCCGCTCTTTCGTTCTATCTGCGTCTATCCGCGTTCATCTGTGGCTAATTGATTCCCGCACGTTCCTTCGCACGGCGGATGATTTCGGCCATCACATCCCGGTACTTTGTGAACGTGTCGTCGACGACTTGAAGAGTTGGGATCGCGTTGTTGCTAAGCGAGAGTGTCTCTGTGTTGAAGCGGCCGAATCCTGATTCGTGGACGCCGCTGCTGCCGCGACCGGGCGCGGGACTGCTCAGGTGCTGGAAA
>JBGPWS010000009.1:0-28020 GCA_041492345.1 Pyrinomonadaceae bacterium
ATCGGGCTATCCCGAGGACCGCACCCTCACCCCCATCGTCATTGGTCCGGCTCGATGGTTGAATGTCCTCAGCGGCAATCGTGATCGTGTCGCGGCAGCCTTGCGCGGCCAGCGCCAGTTGTTCATCTCCACGCAGAGCGATCACTGAGGGCAGGCTCGCCGGCCAGCCGAAAGTTTCGCCGGTTAAGACGGCGATTGGATCGAGCACCGTCAGCATGCGACCGCGCATGCACACCACGCCCAGCACTGCCGGCGGCGCGTTGGGCAAAGCCGCGGGCACCCTGGCTTCGGCAGTGCCATCGACGTGGTCGGCAAAGACGGCAAAGATCCTATCGCCCGCTACGAATGGAACGAGATCGTGGAGTATGGGGTCGTCGGGCACTTCGCTCAGGTTAGCCGATTCTACCGCTCGAGTTTTAGGCTGAGATGCAGCAGTGCTCATCTGTCTTTGAATTGTACCGCCGCAGGGCGAGGATGCCAGCATAAAAACACGGGGGTTCCGGAGTACCAACTTCAGTTGGGTTCTTTCTAGATAACCAAAACCCGACTAAAGTCGGTACTCTGAACACTACTGATTCAGCAGCTTGTGGTACATTGCAAGTGAATACCCAACGCGCAGAGTGATTATTGAAAGGGCTTACTTCCAATGGACGAGTTTGATCGTTATCGCAGCGAGATGAACGAAAAACTTTTGGACAGCGGTCACCTTGGCATCAAAAGATTTTTTGCGCTGGATACTCAGGCATACGAAGACGGCGCGCTGGATAAGCGGACCAAAGAGCTGATGGGCCTGGTAGGTTCGGTCGTGCTGCGTTGCGATGACTGCATCACCTATCACGTGAAACAGTGCGCCGCCAACGGGGTGACCCGCGAACAATTCATGGATGCATTCAATGTCGCCCTGGTGGTTGGCGGATCGATTACGATCCCTCATCTGAGAAGAGCGGTTGAGAAACTGGATCAAATACTCGAGAGTTGAAGAAATGAGATTGGTCGAGGTTAACGATCGCGGCTCTGCCGCGGCACAGTGCAGAAAGGCCCTGCCTTTCCGTCGTTCTTCCTTTCTTGAAGGAGAGGCTGGGCCTCGACTCGGAGGCGTAGCCTCCTTGTCTCAGTCTGAGCAGCGCGCCGGTAAGGCAAAGCCTTACCGCACTGTGCGGCGGCAAAGCCGCAAGACAATTATCTCTTACATCGTTTTGCTTTTATTGCTGTCACTGACAAATTGGTCGTCGAGTGTTCATTCTCGAGTTCTGCATTCACAGGAAGGTTTTGAAATGCCGGTACAGAAACGTGCACGAGTTCGCGCGCCCGAGCTAAGCGGCGGTCGCGGTTGGCTGAACACCGACAAGCCTTTATCGCTCGCCGCCTTGAAAGGGAAAGTTGTCCTGCTCGACTTTTGGACTTACGGCTGCATTAACTGCATGCACATCATTCCCGATCTGAAGAGGCTCGAAAAGAAATACCCGAACGAGCTGGTGGTTATCGGCGTGCACTCAGCCAAGTTTGAAAACGAGAAAGATACCGAGAACATTCGCCGCATCATTCTGCGCTACGAGATCGAGCACCCGGTTGTTAACGACGCCGACTTTGCCATCTGGCGATCGTACGCCGTCAACGCGTGGCCGACGCGCTATTTGATCGATCCGGCGGGCTACATCATCGGCAAGTTATCGGGAGAAGGCGCTTACGAAGCGCTTGATAAAGCTATTGCTGACACGATCGCGGAGTTTCGCAAACGCGGAGAATTGAACGAGGCGCCGCTCAAGCTCGTGCTTGAACGCGCCAAAGTCGGCGACCTCCCGCTGGCCTTTCCCGGCAAGATACTCGCGGATCAGAAAAGCGATCGCCTGTTCATTGCCGACTCAGATCACAATCGCATCGTGGTAGCGAAACTCGACGGCACGTTGATCGAAACAATCGGTACCGGAGAACACGGAGCGCAGGACGGACCCTTCGATCAGGCAGCGTTCTTTCGACCGCAGGGCATGATGCTCGACGGCGACACGCTGTACGTTGCGGATACTGAGAACCATCTGATTCGTCAGGTCGATCTGAAATCAAAAACTGTCAAGACAATCGCCGGCACCGGTCAGCAGTCGCGCGAGTACGGTGTGTCCGGACCGGCACTGCGGGTTGCGCTGAACTCTCCCTGGGATTTGCAGTTGGTGGGCCGCACGCTTTACATCGCGATGGCCGGGCCGCATCAAATCTGGAAACTCGATCTCGATAAACAGGAAGTCTCAACCTTTGCTGGGTCCGGACGCGAGGCCCGCCTTGATGGTCCTCCGGCCGAAGCCGCTTTCGCCCAGCCGTCGGCGTTAGCGACAGACGAAAAGACTCTGTATGTATCGGATGCTGAGGCAAACATTATTCGGGCAATCAATCTTGGGGCAGACGGAAAGGTACGCACGCTGGTGGGCGGCGACTTGTTTGATTTCGGTGACGAAGACGGGTTGGGTAACGATGTGCGTTTGCAACACCCGCTCGGTCTGGCGCGTTGGAATGACAAGCTTCTGATCGCGGACACTTACAATCACAAAATCAAAGTATTGGATCCGGCGGCGCGGTCAGTAAAAAGTTTCGCCGGAACAGGCAAGCCGGGCCAATCTGATGGAGCAAAGCCTTCCTTTTACGAACCGGGTGGTTTGGCCGTTGCGGGCAATAAGCTTTACGTCGCGGACACAAACAATCATGCGATTCGCGTGGTTGATTTGAAAACGAAAGAAACCAGAACGTTGCCGATCAAAGGTCTGCAACCGCCAGCTTCGACCCAGGTAGCCGCGGACGACGAGGCCGCGCCGAACGCGGAAGAGATCAAATTGCCACCGCAGAAAGTGCGTATCGGCGCGGCTACGCTTTTGATCAATGTCGAACTGCCTGCCGGTTATCACCTGAACCCGGCGGCGCCGCAGCGTTACAAAGTTTCGATCGAGAATGGCTCGATGTCGCTCACGATCAATGATCAAGACGCCTCTCGCTCTACGAAGGGCTCGCAGCTTCCCATTCGCGTTCCGGTGCGGGCACAGGCGGCCGGCGCGGCTGAGTTGCACACTTCCTTCACGTTTGTTTACTGCCGCGAAGACAACACCGGCACCTGTCGGATCAAGACGCTCGTTTGGCGCGCGTCCGTGGAAGTAGTCAACGATGCCGCCGCGGCTAACGAAATTAAGTTCGTCGGCAAAGTCAGCGGCGACTGAGCAGCAGAACTCAAGTTTTTGTCGCGATTGTGTTTTTAGTTTTGCGGTCAGGTGGTTCAACTTGCTCTGGCTCGCCACTGGCGAGTAATATCGTCGCTTCCCTTAGAAAACTTAGAACACAAGGAGTCACATCGTGGCTGATAAACCATTTCTGACTGACATCAAGACGCTCCGCGAGCGAGCGCGTCAACACATCGAGCAGGGTGCGGTAACCGAAGGTTATAGCGCCGACCGAGAGACCGTGATCAAAATCCTGAACGAGTCGCTGGCGACTGAAATCGTTTGCGTGTTGCGTTACAAGCGCCACTATTTCATGGCTTCCGGAATCCACGCGGAAAGTGTCGCGGCCGAATTCCTGCAGCACGCCAATGAAGAGCAGGGACACGCGGATCAAATTGCGCAACGTATAGTCCAACTGGGGGGCGAACCAAATTTCAACCCTGAAGGTTTGCTTTCGCGCAGTCATGCTGAATACGTCGAGGGCGACACGCTGCTCGACATGATCAAGGAAGATCTGGTTGCCGAACGCATCGCCATTGATAGCTATCGCGAGATGATCCAATACCTCGGTAATGACGATCCGACGACGCGACGCATGATGGAAGGTATTCTGGCCATGGAAGAAGAGCATGCTGACGATCTGGTTAGCCTGCTTGACGAAATTGGCAAGTAGATCGCGGCGAATTGAATTGCTGACGTAAGAATCGCCGATTGAATGCAGGGAGGTCAGCCGCGTTGCGGCGAGATGTCTATAGACCCCAGTACGATGAAGAACCATCAGCTCCGTAGGAGCGCAATGTTTTTCTTTCGCCCGTAAACGGGCTCAAGAAAACCATGCTGGCTGCACCGCTATAAACATTTCGTGCCTACGGCACTCACCAGAAAACGCTTGCCTGCCAACCAACCAAGTTACTCCGGTCGCCCCAGCGTCTGCCGCAATTGCGGCGCGTTGATTGGCGCGGGTGAAAGCAGTTGCCAGGTGTGTAGTGCGCCGCTGAGCGCGGCTCCTCCGCCGGCGCTGCCTTTGCATGAACGTTACGCGATGAGTTACGCGCGCGCGGTGCTCTCGCGGCCTTACATTTTCACCATCGTTTTTCTGATCGCGAACATTTTTGTTTTCATGCTCATGTGGGAAGCGAGTGGGATGAAATCCTCCGTACTTTGGACCGCGTTTCCTGAAGCAGTGCTGTTGGCGTTCGGCGCCAAAACGAATTACCTGATCCATTTCGAGCATCAGTACTGGCGCTTTGTCACACCAGTTTTCATTCACGTTAATCTGATTCACGTCCTGATCAATATGTATAGCCTCTGGGTCATCGGCCCGTGGGTCGAGAAACTCTACGGCTCAGCAAAGTTTGTAGTCTTTTGGGTCGTGACCGGGATTGCCGGTGTGGTGGCGAGTTACTTAACTGTAATTCCCGGCTCGCATCCGGGTTTGATTAGCAGCTTCCTGATTAAGCCTCATGACGACCCTTCGGCGGGCGCATCGGGCGCGTTGTTCGGTCTGGTCGGCGTGCTGTTTGTTTTCGGTATTAAGTATCGCCACGAGCTGCCCGAAGGTTTCAAGCGCGCCTTTGGCACCGGAATGGTACCCATTATCCTGCTCAATCTCGGGATCGGATTTCTCGCCCGGGGCGTCATCGATAACGCGGCGCATATGGGTGGGTTGCTATCGGGCGCAGCCTTCGCCGCCGTGGTGAGTTACAAGCGCCCCGGCATGCCGGCCAGCGTGACTATCGCCTGGCGCGTGCTGCAAATCGCTGCGCTGGTTTTGGTGAGCGGATGTTTCTTGATGGCTACGCGGGCTTATCAGCGGAATCCCCAAGCCGGCAATCAAGCCATGGTCAATTCGGACCGCGCATCTCGCGATCCCCAGTTCGCGACTTTTCGAGCGAATTACCAGGCGTTTGAAGCAGGTCAGGTTGCTTTCGTCAATGCCCTGACGAAAGATGATGCCGGTGGAATTAACCAGGCAGTCGCACAGCTTGATAAGACGCTATTGAACGATGAGACAGACGCCTTGCGGGTGGAGCTCAAGGCACTGCTTGGCAGAGCCAGGAAGTATGTCAACGATTGGCCGGCGCCACGGAAAATGACTCCCGAAGGGGTCGCAGAGCAGCGACAGCTAATCAATGACTACCAACTGTGGCAAAAACGCCTGGAGGACTGGTACTGGGATGAGGGTAAGAAGTTCGGTATCAAACGCCCAGAGCCAAGTCCCGCGAAATAGTTATGCAGAGATTTACTAATCAATTGTGATCTGATCAAAGGAGACGGAAATGGAAATCAAGAAAGTTGGAGTGCTCGGTTGCGGGCTGATGGGGGCGGGCATTGCCCAGACGGCGACGAGCGCGGGTTTTGAAACGACCGTGCGCGAAGTTTCGGACGAGCTGCTGCAAAAAGGTTTCGCGGCGATCGAAAAGTCTTTGGAAAGGTTCGCTGCGAAAGGGACGATCACTCCCGAGCAGCAGAAACAGACCCGCGATCGTTTGTTCGGCACTACGTCGTTCGACGACCTGGCCGATTGCGACATCATCATCGAAGCAATCATTGAGAACCTCGAAGAGAAGCAGAACACCTATCGTCAGCTAGACGCAATCTGTAAGCCGGAAACGATCTTTGCGTCGAACACTTCGTCGCTTTCGATAACTGAGATGATGGCGGCGACCTCGCAGAAACGACAGCAGCGCTTCATCGGAATGCACTTCTTCAATCCGGTGCCTCTCATGAAACTGGTCGAAGTCGTGCGCACGATTCTTACCGACCCCGATGTCTATGAAGACGCGGTCGCATTCGGGAAACAGTTGGGCAAGCTGCCGGTGCGTGCGAGCGACAAGACCGGATTCATCGTGAATCGCCTGCTGGTGCCGTACCTGCTCGACTCGATTCGCGCGCTTGAGGAAGGTGTCGGCTCGATCGTCGATATCGACAACGCGATGAAGTTGGGCTGCGGCTATCCGATGGGGCCTCTGACGCTCGGGGATTTCGTAGGTCTCGACACGACCTACTACATCGCCGAGATCATGTTCAATGAATTTCGCGAAAAGCGCTTTGCGCCGCCGCCGCTGCTAAAGCGAATGGTGATGGCCGGATTGTATGGCCGCAAATCAGGTCGCGGGTTTTACGACTACACGAAAGATCCTAAGAACCCGACACCGATGAACCTGGTGTGAAGATAATCAGCCACAGATGAACACAGATTCACACGGATAAAACCAAACGATTCAGCCGCGAAAATGCACAAAAGGCGCAATTAGAAATAAAGAAATTGGTTTTGTGCCGCCTGTACTTTTTTGTGGCTAATTACTTTTCTTTGCCTTATCCGTTTTATCCGTGTGCATCTGTGGCTCAATTCGCCTGCCACAAGAAAGTTTGTCGGACTTCACAGGCTTCGATTACAATCTCGGCCCATGTGCACAGACAGACGAGACTTCTTACGCCTTTCCGCCGGAATTGCCGGGGCCACGCTTCTCGGCAGTAAAGTTTCCTTCGGGGATACCAACGATGTTGACGCCATCCAACAGCGCCAGGACACACCCGATCTGATTCAAAGGCTGAAACGAATGACGGCGGGCATCGTGCCGATCACCGACGACGAACGCAAAGCGCGGATCGCCAAAGCGCAGCGCTTGATGGCTGAGCAAAAGATCGACGCCATCTATGTCGAGCCGGGCTCGAGCATGTACTACTTTACCGGCATGCGCTGGGGCACGAGCGAGCGCATGTTCGCGCTAATTATCCCGCAACGCGGCGAGATTGCCTGGGTTTGTCCAGGGTTCGAAGAAGCCCGCGCGCGCGAGTTGATCAGGATCGGCAACGACGTGCGCACCTGGGAAGAAGACGCCAGTCCTTATCTGCGCGTGGCCCAGATAATCAAGGATCGCGGCATTCGCACCGGCCGCATTGGAATTGAAGAGCGCGTGCGCTTTTTTCTCTTCGACGGGATTCGCCAGGCCGCGCCGAAACTCGAGTTTGTCAGCGCCACTCCGATCACCGCCGGGTGTCGCATGTTCAAATCGCCGGCTGAGATCGCACTCATGCAGAAAGCCAACGACCTTACGATCGTGGCCTATCGCGCTACCTGGGCCACGATGCGCGAGGGTATGACGCAAACCGAGTTTGCCGGCAACTGCGCCACCGCGTTTCGTAACCTCGGCGTGCAGGGCGGAATCTTCTGCAGCTTTGGCAAGTACACCGCGTTTCCGCACGGCAGCAGCAAGCCGCAGACCCTGGAAGAAGGCGATATGGTCCTGATGGACGACGGCTGCACGGTCGAAGGCTATCAGTCCGACATCACGCGCACATTTGTTTTCGGCAAGCCGACGCAGCGTCAGCGCGATGTCTGGGAGATTGAGCGCAGAGCGCAGGACGCGGGCTTTGCCGCGGCGAAAGTCGGCGCGCCTTGCGAGGCGGTGGATGCCGCCGCGCGCAAAGTCCTCACCGACGCCGGCTTTGGCCCGGACTATAAAACTCCCGGCCTGCCGCATCGCACCGGTCACGGCATCGGGCTCGAAGGACACGAATGGACGTACTTTGTGCGTGGCAACAAGACTCCGATCCAACCTGGCATGTGCTTTAGCGACGAACCTACGATCGTCATTTACGGCGAGTTTGGAATTCGACTGGAAGACTGCTTGTACATCACTCCGGAGGGTCCAAAGTTTTTCACGAACCAAAGTCCATCGATTGACAAGCCGTTCGGCTAATTCGTGAATGCTCGTTAACGGGCTGTTTCAGAAGATCATGCCTTACTTCAGCCTTAACGTGATGGATCCGTTCGAGGCCAGGGGGTTCTCGCTTGACTACGGCGAACAAGACGTCAGGCTCAACGGCGAGTCTTCCTATGCGAACTACGAGACGCGCGCGGAGGCCGAAGAGCAACGCAATAAAGAGATCGAATATCGCAAGGGGCAGCGCGGCAACATCTATTTTTTTGAGCTCGTTTTCGGCCCGGCTAAAGGCGAAGAGACCAGCAAGCCGAAGCTGATTTATCGCGACAAGGAGCAACCTAGCTACGAAAGCGCGAAGTAGAATTGATCCGCCTTCAGCTACGCCCCTCTTCCCCAGCCCTTCTCCCATTGGGAGAAGGGAGAATCAATTAGCCGCAAGATTCATAGCCATTCTCATACGGATCACCTCAAACTAGTCCGACGGCAGTACCTCGCTGAAGCGACGTGCTGATGGAATTTTCAAACTGATTCAGCCACCGAGTGAGCCCTCAAGTGTCTAAATCGATCAGTTCAGCGTATACTGGTCACCTATGGAAAATGAATCACCAACCAGCATTGTGGGTCAGTTCTTCGTTACCCCGGACGGACAGAGAGTAGTAGTGGAACGCGTGGGTGTCGAAGCTGACTCGTCCGCACGAGCAATAGTTCGGCGCGTCGAGGGGCCGAAAGCCGGAACTCGTTCCAGTTGCTTTGTCACCAGTCTTAAGCCGCTAGGTCGTGAAATCAGCCTCGAGTAACGGGTTCCCCGGCTCGAGCAATTCAGGATCGCGATTTTAGTTTGGAAGCGAATCTCGCCGGTTCGCCGCCTGCCGCGATCTGATATATCCTGAAAGCAAAACGGGTTCAAAGTAACTTTGCCTAAAGTGAAAGGGATTGGTTTGCTCAACTTTGCCATTCAAACTGCGCGCGATGCGGGAAGCTTGCTGGCCGAACGGTTCGGCCGTGCGCTACGCGTGACTAACAAGAGTGAGCTGGATCTTGTGACTGAGTCTGACCTGGCCTCCGAACAACTGATTATCGATCGCATCAAGACTTACCATCCGCGCCACGCGATTCTGGCCGAAGAATCAGGAGCAATTTCGCCCGCGACTCCCGAAGCGCAAAGCGAGTGGCGTTGGATTATTGATCCGCTCGACGGCACGACCAACTACGCGCACGGCTATCCATGTTTCTGCGTTTCGATCGGGCTAGAGCATGCGGGACGTATGGAACTGGGTGTGATTTACGACCCCATGCGTGATGATTTGTTCACCGCGGAACGAGGTGAAGGTGCGTCTCTCAACGGCCGGCGCATCCAGGTTTCGTCGACTGACAATTTGGGGAGCGCGCTGCTGTGCACCGGCTTTCCCTACGACGTGCGTGAGCGCAGCGAGTTCGCGCGCCACTTTGCAAACTTCATCATGAACGCGCAGGCAGTGCGTCGGGATGGTGCGGCGGCCCTCGATCTGGCTTATGTGGCGTGTGGCCGCTTCGATGGATTTTGGGAAGAAGGCCTGAAACCGTGGGACGTGGCGGCCGGCTCGCTGATGGTTGAAGAGGCGGGCGGGCGCGTTTCAAAGTACGATGGCCGACCTTTGAGTATCTACACGCCGCCGATTCTGGCGAGCAATGGGTTGGTGCACGAGCAGATGATGCGCGTGCTGGCAGTTTGAGATTTCAAATTTCAGATCTGAGATTTCAAATCTCACAGTGCCGATCCGACTATCTCAGCCAGTCTCTCTGTTTCACGACGCGCGCACTCGCGGACGTCTTCATTCTCGCGCTGCTCGATCACAAAAAGTGGGTGATAGATAACCTCAACGGTGGGCCCCAGGCGCGGAAAGCGGAAGCTCATGGGCCAGACCCGCTGACCGCCGCGAATGGTGACCGGCAGAATCGGCACGCCTGTTTCCAGAGCCATGCGCACGGCGCCCGCTTTGAACTTTTTCATCGACCCGTCAGAATTACCGCGGCCACCTTCGGGAAACAGCACGACGGCTCCGCCTTCACGCACCCACTGCAGGGAAAGTCGAATGGGCGCCGGATCGGTCCCTTCCAAATTCAAGGGCCACGCGCCAAACAAGCCCATCAATGGCCCCACCAGTGGCCAGCTGAAGGCGGCATCCCACGCTAGAAATCGAACCGGACGTTTGATATGACTACCGATCCAGAACGGATCGAGGTAGGTCTGATGATTGCCGGCGATAATCAAACCGCCAGTGCTCGGAATATGTTCTGTGTTGTGCCAACGAATCCGCCACAACAGCCGGCTCAAGATACTCACCGCCGGGCGACATACATCAAGCGCCCGCTCCGGGAGCATTCTGGGATAAGGGCGCGCTGCATTGCGCCGGTCTGGTTGTTCAATGCTGGTGGTCAGGCTCAAAACGAGTTCTTAAGCTAAACTTGTACAGGCAGTACGAAATGGGTGTTGGCAGATGGCGAATCAGTTTGATGCCGACCATGAATCAGGCAACTCAGACTGCTTCACGCGATCTTCATTCCGCCGCTCACATTGGAAGCATTCAAACCCACGGTACTCAATTGCTTCTTGTTTCGTCAAACCGATTTGATTTTTCGCAGCGCAGTCCGGGAAAGCACAACGCCGCTCGATTTCAACCAGCAGCGCAGTGCGCGGAAAATGAAAGCTTTGTTTTCGTTTCGTTTGCATTAAGCGGCTGATACGCAACTATTTTTTAGCGATCTGCGGCTGCGCCTTACAGGGGCCATTCGCTGCCTACGAATTCCAGGTGCAGACGCGCAATGCCATCCGGGGCCGTGCGGCGATGTCTTACGACAGCGAGCATCGCCGACTGATACTGCTGACTGCTCAGTTTCACAAACCGGCCGGGCGAAAGACTGAGGGTGGTAAAGACGGACGCGCCCTGGCGGCTGATATTCTCGGTAACCGTACTTTCACTCTCCAAAACATTCCCATCCTTTCCAAACACTTCGATCAATACTTCAATGGGAATATTGTGTCGAGTTTCTTTTCGCTTATCTGTTACCGTAACTTCAGAGAGCGACTCGCCGGACCTTTCTTTCACGGCCCAAAGGCCAGCCTCAGTGCTCGATCGCGCGATCTCGTAGCGCCGCGAGGGATCGGATTCAAAGCTTCGCGGCGGCCGCTTGCCGACAAACGCCACGCCGATTTCCACGAGCGCGCCGTTTTCACTGCCCGGATCCAGGAGTTTCACGTTTCGCACCAGCGACCAGACGCGATACTGATCTTCAACGTGATCGAAACAGCGGAGCGGTCGCGGCATCGGCAAAGTCAGCAGCAGCAGGCGTCCCATTTCGGTCGGTCGCTTCAGTCTCAGCCGCGCACCGAAAGGCGTGACATCCACCAGGCGCGACATCTCGATCCATTGGTGATCCAGACTTTCACGGCACAGCACGCGCACCGGCAGCGCCAACGCGAATCGCTCGCGCAGTCGCCGCGACTGCCCCTCACTTTTTCCAGTCTCTCGCGCCAATAAATTAGCCTTCCGTCAAACCGCTGATCTCGCGCTTGTCGCTGTGGCAAGTGGCCGGGCTAAAGACCCTGATTTTATTAGCCTTTACGCGCTTTTTGGCCTTGGCGAATTAACGCGTTTCAGGGTAAAATAACCGTGCAATCTAACTGCATGAATAATTGTTTCCCGAACCTCGAGAAAGCCACCAAAGCCTTCGAAAATTCGTGCCTGATAAGCTCGGTGAGCGAGCGCTACGGGAGTCGCGTGCGTAGCGCGGGCAGCGCGGATTGTAACGGAAAGGTCTGATTAATGGAAACCACTGAACGACAACACATAAGTATTGAAGACGAGATGCGCCGGTCCTATCTGGACTATGCCATGTCGGTGATTATCGGCCGCGCTCTTCCTGATGTCCGTGATGGTTTGAAACCAGTGCATCGTCGCGTGCTTTGGGCCATGAACGAACTCGGCAATAGTTACAACAAAGCATACAAGAAGAGCGCGCGCGTGGTCGGCGACGTCATCGGTAAGTACCACCCGCATGGTGACACGGCCGTCTACGACACGATTGTCCGTCTGGCGCAGGATTTTTCCATGCGCTATCCGTTGGTCGACGGGCAGGGCAACTTCGGTTCAGTTGATGGCGATGCGCCCGCGGCGATGCGCTACACCGAAGTGCGCATGTCGAAATTGGCGAACGAATTGCTCGCGGACATCGAGAAAGAGACCGTTACCTTTCAGCCGAACTACGATGAAAGCCTGAGCGAGCCGACAGTCCTGCCCGCGCGAATTCCGAGCCTCTTGATTAACGGTTCGGATGGCATTGCCGTAGGCATGGCGACCAAGATCGCCCCGCACAACTTAACCGAGATCGTCGACGCGACTATCGCAGTTTTGCGCGAGCCTGAGGTAGACATCGAAGACTTGCTCAAGATCGTGAAAGGCCCGGACTTTCCCACGGGTGGTTTTATCTGTGGCCGCGAAGAGATTCGCAACTCTTATCTAACGGGTCGCGGCATTTTGCAGATGCGCGCCAGGGCTTCGATTGATCGCATCGGTCGCGGAACGCAGGAACGCGACGCGGTGATCATTTCTGAAATCCCCTTCCAGGTTAACAAGGCCCGGCTGATCGAGCGGATCGCCGAACTGGCAAATGAAAAGAAGCTCGAAGGCATCGCCGAAGTGCGCGACGAATCCGATCGCCAGGGCATGCGGATTGTCGTTGAGCTGAAGCGCGATGCCGTGCCGCAGGTGGTCTTGAACAAGCTATTTAAGCTTACCCCGATGCAATCATCGTTCGGTGTGATCAATCTGGCCATCGTTAATGGCCAACCGCGCGTACTAAATCTGAAGCAGATACTGGAATGCTTCGTCGACTTCCGTCGCGAAGTCGTGCGCCGGCGAACTGAGTACGACCTGCGCAAAGCGAAAGCGCGCGCGCACATTCTCGAAGGACTTACCAAAGCGATCGACGCGCTTGACTACATCGTGACACTGATTCGCAACTCGCGTTCAGTTGACGAGGCGCGACAGTGGCTGACGGGCGCGCTGAAAACGACCAGCGAAGTGAAAACCTGGAAGGGCATACCGTCGGGAGAGCCGCTCAACAAATATCTGCCCAAGCTGAAAAAAGCGATGGAGCGCCTCGCGTTTTCCGAGATTCAGGCGCAAGCCATTCTTGATTTGCAACTGCGGCGGCTGTCAGCGCTCGAGCGGCAGAAGATCATCGACGAGTACGAGGGGATCATCAAGCTAATCGCCGAGTTGGAGGAGATTCTGGCGAATGAACAATCGTTGCGCCGCGTGATCATCGACGAACTTGAACAAGTGAAGAAAGAGTTTGGCGACGCGCGCCGTACAGAAATTACCGACGCCGGAATTGACTATTCCATCGAAGACTTGATCGCCGACGAGGACGTCGCGATTACGATTACCAGGAGCGGCTACATCAAGCGGACGCCGGTGACGACTTATTCTCGTCAGGGACGCGGCGGCAAGGGACGCTTTGGCGCGATGGCCAAGAACGACGATTTCATCGAGCATCTTTTCATCGCTTCGACGCACGCCTACCTGATGATCTTCACGGACGATGGGCTGGTTTATAAGCTTAAGGTGCATGAACTGCCGGACGCGGCCGCTTCGGCGCGCGGCAAAGCGATTGTAAATCTGATCCAGATTTCTTCGGATCGCAAACTCGCCGGCGTGGTGCCGGTGCGCGAATTCTCCGAAGGCCGTTACGTCCTGATGGTCACGAAAAAAGGCGTGATCAAAAAGACGGCGCTCTCGGATTTTCAGAACATTCGCTCGAACGGGATCATCGCCATCAACATCGACGAAGGCGACGAGCTGCTTGATGTGGTGACGACTGACGGAAGTAAGCGGATTTTTATCGCCACTCACAATGGCTTTGCAATTCGCTTCGATGAAAAGAACGCGCGGCCGATGGGCCGGGCTACGCGCGGCACGCGCGGGATCGATCTGCGGAAAGACGATTTCGTGGTTTCGCTGTGCCCCGTTTCGGCGGACGATTCAGAAAAAATGCTTTCGGTTTCTGAACGAGGCTATGGCAAGCAGACCCCGATCTCGACCTATCGGTTGCAGTCACGCGGTGGCAAGGGCGTCATCAATATGAAGACGACGGAAAAGACCGGCAAGGTAGTCGCCGTGTTTCCGGTCGATGCCGAATCGGAGATCATGATCATTACTCAGCAGGCAAAGCTGATCCGCCTGGAAGCCGACGCCATTCGCAAGACCGGCCGCAGCGCGCAGGGCGTGCGCTTGATTAAGACCGATGAAGGCGACATGGTGACCAGCGCCTCGCTGGTTGAGGCCGCGGCGGAAGAAGAGAGCGAAGAGACGCCCGCAAGCTAGAAGGTGGTTCGCCTCTGCGGCTCTGCCGCCTGATGTGCGGTAAGGCTTCGCCTTACCGTTACAGTCCAGATTGAATAAGGGGCTACGCCCTGGATTTCGGGGCGTAGCCCCGAACCATTTGCCATGCTTTTCGGAAGGTCAGAGACCTTCCCCACATCAAGTGGCATAGCCGCAGAGCACCAGAACTAAACTACTAGATGGGATAATTTGCTTCCAATACACTGACCTGCCAGTTCGTCCGCAAAAGTCCGGCTCTCGAAGGCCTTTGAGAATAGCTCGCGCAGCGAATCCTCTAGCCACATAACAGCTTCATATCTCTCGTGGTCGCGAGGATCAAGGGAGTGAATATCTTGTGAGAATTGAATTCTGCGCTCGCTCTTCGAAGCCGCTCGTAAAAGTCTGCAAGCCAACCACTCAACTTAATCTCTTGAATGTATACACCATCGCCGATATGTGCATTCGCAACCCAGTCGGGAGCAAACTTCAAACTGAAAAGTCTTGACACTTCGACTTTCATCACACTACTCAGCTTCTTTTCAGCCACTCCTCGGGCGCACCTTCGCCTTCGACCCAAACCTCGCCGTCTTCGAAAAATTCTTTCTTCCAGATCGGCACCGTGCGTTTGAGTTCGCGTATGGCCCACTCGCAGGCTGCAAAAGCCGCGCGGCGGTGCGGCGCGCTGACGGCGATGACGACGCTGGTCTCGCCGATTTCCAAACGCCCGGTCCGATGCACGATACCGATGTGTGCGATGTCGAATTTCTCGTGTGCCTGCCGGCCCAGGCGTTCCATTTCCCGCATCGCCATGGGCGCGTAAGCTTCGTAAACCAGATAGAGCGTGCGGCGGCCACGGGTCCACTCGCGCGCGTACCCGTCGAGGGTGACGGTGGCGCCGCACTCTGGCAGCACAACGCGGCGAGCCACCGCGCCGACATCGATTGGATCGGTGGTCAGTTCGAAGAAATCATGTGCGTCAGATCCACAGACTGAAGTCTGTGCCACTTTCTCAGCGCCGCCGCTGACAGGTGGAAACACCGCCAGCTCATCGCCGTCTGAGATCTCTCGATCATGCCGGGCGTATTCCTGGTTGACAGCGAACAGCAGAGAATTTCCGAAGCATCGCAAGGCAGGATAGGTGTTCAAGACTTGCTCAAACGCATTTGACGAATTATGCGGTGGATCAAGTTTCAATTGAGCTTCGTCGGTGCCGGTGGTGTCGCGGGCGGCGCCAAAGAAGAGGACGCGAACTGAGATCGTTTGCTTGCCAGTCATCAAGATAAAGAGTTTTGCTCAGGCTTTCTCTCGTTGTGCGTGGTGTTGCAATTCCTCTGGACGAAGCACGCTCTCTCAAACAAGGCTGAAAATCGCAAATCGGAAATCTAAAATCGGCAATGTCTCTATTCTATCTCGATCTTTTTTCCACCGTGTCCGTTGCCTTTGGCGATCGAATGAAGTCGCGCGCGTTCCTCATAACCTTTGACTACCCGCGCGAGCAGGTCGCGCAGCCGGCTCAGGCGTTCGGAAGTGGAACGCAACTCTAATAACTCCTGCTTCGTTTCGACTTCGATCTCCATGGCGGCGGCAACCAGGAACGAAAGCTTTTGTGGTTCAGTGTCGCTGATGTCGGGCAGGTTGCCGCGCTCGTCGCTGATGACTCTAATCGCGTTGGCCACGCGCATAAACATCCCGGCAACTTCGCGAGCATTCGCCGCCAACGCAGCATTGTCTTCTTCATCGTCCTCGAAGTAGTTGGCCCGGACGACCAGGTAAGAATCCCCGCGCTCGACATAATCTTCTACCTGATAACGCACTACGCCGACCGCGAGGACATTTGATCGCCCGTCGGGCAACGCCTGGGTTTCCGTAACTTCGGCGACGCAGCCGATGTGGCCAGCGAGCGGCACGTCTTTGTCTGATGAACCGGAATCAAAATAAGAAAGACCGAAAAGATTGTCGCCCGCGCGAATGTCGGCCAACATCTTGCGGTAACGCGGTTCGAAGATGTGCAACGGCATCGGCATGCCCGGAAAGAGCACGACCGGTAAGGGAAAGATCGGCAGCTCGCGCACGCCACGCACTTTGTCCAAAGCTTCACTCATAGATCGGAAAACCGATGCGCCTTCGGCAACTTATTCAGGAAAGATCTTGACCGGGCATTATCGCAGACGACGTAACAGAAGTCAGCCGCGAGAACGTCCTGCGGTGAATCGAGCAACCGGTGGATAAGGTGTGATAGTCTGATTCAACTCTATAAGATTATGAAAGATGCTAAAGATTCTGAGGGAGGAGCGATGTTAGAGTTAGCCGAACGCCAGTGCGTCCCATGTCGTGGCGGTGTGCCCCCGCTGCCGGGCGAGGAAATCGAAAAACTTTTAGGGCAACTGGAAGGGTGGCAAGTCGTCAACCAGCATCACCTGCACAAGACATACCGGTCCAAGGACTTTCGCGAAAGCCTCCAGTTCGTCAATCGAATCGGCGAGGTGG
Source organism: Pyrinomonadaceae bacterium (assembly GCA_041492345.1). Lineage (GTDB taxonomy): Bacteria > Acidobacteriota > Blastocatellia > Pyrinomonadales > Pyrinomonadaceae > UBA11740. The sequence goes on from JBGPWS010000009.1 coordinate 16,717, forward strand.
CGGAGGAACAGGGCCACCATCCCGATATCTGCTTTGGCTGGGGCAAAGCAGAGGTCACGATTTGGACCCATAAGATCGACGGGCTCACGGAGAGCGATTTCGTGCTGGCGGCCAAAATCGATAAGTTATGAGCGCTTAATTGCAGGTCAAACGCATCGACTCATCAGGATGCGCTAGCGCACGCCGGGTTGGTATACTGAATCGCCAATATTGCTTTGAAAGGGCAACTGACTTAAGTCGCGAACGCATCGAAACGGCGGTTCGCGAACAATGCCTCAGTTCCGATTCCAAGAACCATGAGAAAGTTTTTCGTTTATCTTCTGACTTTGTCTCTGCTGCTCGCGGGCTCGGCAGTGATGTTCGCCCAGCAACCCAAGCCACTAAAACCTGCTTCGCCGGCCACGATTGATCAAGGGCAGGAGAAGGAGATCGTCAACGTGCGGCGCGTCCGGCTGCCGATAACGGTCATTGACAAGAAGGGGCAGTTAGTTACCGGACTTACCCAGAGCGACTTTCTGATCCTGGAAGATAAAGTCCCGCAGCAAATCGATTCATTCACGAGCGAAGAAAACAATGACTTACCGCTTTACGTCGGCGTGCTGATGGATACATCGCCGTCGACGGCGGGCAAATTGAAGTTCGAGCAGGAGTCGGCAATGAACTTCATTCAGACGGTGGTGCGGCCGCGAAAGGACCGAGTGCTGTTTGCCACGTTTGATGACCAGGTTACTTTGCGGCAGGACTTTACGGATCGTCTGGAGTTGCTGGATCGCGCGGTGTTTGCAGTAAAGGCGACCGGCAAACAGACCGCGCTGTACGACGCTATCTGGCAATTCTGCGACGAGAAGATGCGTTCGGCGCAGGGCCGGCGCTCGCTGGTCATAATCACGGACGGCGACGATACCTATAGCCGCGTCGATATCGACGACGCGATCGACATCGCCCAGCGAACGGAAACAACTATTTTCGCAATCTCAACTAAGGCCGGACTGTCAGGCGCTGTACCAGGCGTGGAGGCGGGCACGGTCAAGGATCAGGGCGACAAAGGTCTCGAGCGACTTTGCGCAGAAACGGGCGGAGCGGCGTTTTTCACGGGTGATATGCTGGCGCTGGAGCGCTCGTTTACCAAGATTGCGAGAGATCTGCGCTCGCAGTACTTGATCACCTACAAGTCAACTAACAATCTTTACGATGGCAGTTATCGCCGCGTCGAAGTCAGACTAACTTCGGGTCATGACAATATGAAGCCGCGGACCAAGCGTGGGTACAAGGCCGTCTCTGACAGTGTGACAGCGAAATGACAGGAGTGAAAGTGTTATCCAGGAGAAGATTTAGTGTGCTGTGCGCGGTGCTGGCTGCGATGACGATCGCGGCGGCTTATGCCTGCGTATCGCTCGCCCAGAGCGGATCGGATTCGCAAAATGCCAGTCGCCCGCGACGTACCGAAGACGTTCCCCAGGCCACGCCTACTCCACCGAAGAAGGAAGAAGAAGTCACGCTGTCTTCGGATGAAGTAGTGCGAGTTGAGACGAACCTCACAAATATTTTCTTCACCGCTGCCGACAAGCAGAAGCGCTTCGTCAGCAACCTCAAACGCGAGGACGTGCGGATACTCGAAGACGGCGCGCCGCAGGAGATCTTTGCTTTTCAGCCGAACAGCGACCTGCCTCTGTCTCTCGCAATTCTGATCGACTGTAGCGGATCCGAAGAACGCACTTTGCCGGAAGAAAAAGCAGCAGCACGATCATTTCTGGAATCGGTGTTGCGGGAAAACAAAGACGAAGCCGCGATTGTTTCATTCACCGGTGAAGTTACGCTCGAACAGGGACTGACCGGAAATGTCGCACGCTTGCGCCGGGCGATCGATCAGGTTGAGTTTGTACCGCCCTCAGGTTACATCGGGGGCGGTGTAGTCGTCGGTGGCACGCCACCAATCTCCGGGACTCAGCAAACTCTCGCGGGCTCGACGGCGATCTGGGATGCAATCTGGGCCACCTCAAACGAATTGCTGACAGACTCTGCCGAGCATCAGCGGCGGGCGATCATTCTGCTGACCGATGGCGAGGACACGATCAGTCAGGTACACATGCAAGACGCGATCAGTCGCGCTTTGAAAGCGGACGCTTTGATCTACGCGATCGGCATCGGCGATCGTTACCAGTTTGGCATCAACGAGGGCGCCCTGAAAAAGATCACTGAAGGGACCGGCGGAAGGGCTTACTTCCCGCGGAACGAACGCGAATTGCGCGACGCCTTCGCCCAGATTGAGCGTGATCTGAGAGAGCAATACCTGATCGCGTATTCTCCTTCCAACAAGACTCGTGATGGTTCCTACCGCCGCGTGGCAATCGAAATTGTGAACCCCGAGCTACGCAAGGAAAACCTCCGGCTCAACTATCGCCCGGGCTATTTTGCCAAGACGCCTGGAGCTACACCCATCGAAAACCCGAAAAAGCCCTGAATTTTCGCCAGTTTCCTTTGGTGACAAACTTGTTTTGCCTCTGCTATACTGTGTTGGCCCCTGAGCGGTAGTCTCCGCCTGGGCTTTGCACCCATCCCTGTTCTGCTGTCCATGAAAGCGCTCTGTGGGCAGCAGGTCCTTCGGAATCTTCTCTTGTTGTCCGCAGCTTCATTTGTAGGCTTGTCGAACTCCTGATGAACAGACGTCTGGAAAATCCGCCGACCGTCCTGATCGTCAACGACGATCAGGTGGCGCTCGATCTATTAAGGGATTTGCTCGAGCCGGAAGGCTATAAAGTATTCGCGGCGCAAAGTACAAATCGGGCGCTGGAAATCACTTCAGCCGTTAAGACGGACATAATCATATGTGATGTGGTCATGCCCGAGATGAACGGCATGGAGCTGTGCCGACGACTGAAGAAAGATCCGCGCACTTCAGCTACGCCGGTCTTGTTGGTCAGCGCCGTGCGCAAAGAAGACGCGGCACTCCTGGAAGGATTCGCTGCCGGCGCTGACGACTATATCGAGATTCCGTTCCGTCATGAGGAGTTGCTGGTCAAAGTGGCGCGTTTGGCGGAGCGTCATCGCGTGGAGCGACGGTATCGCGACATTGTCGAGCAAGCTGCCGACATAATCTACACGCGGGACATGAACGGACGGATTACCAGCATCAATGAAGCCGGAGCGCGGTTCTTTGGCCGGCCCGCATTCGAATTGATTGGCCAGCCTCTCAGTGTGCTGATCGGTGAAGAAGCTGCCGCCCGTGACATCGCTGAGATGCAGAACGTGAGGTCCTTCGAACCGATTCGCTTTACCAGTTGTTTGAATAATGCCCTCGGCGAATTGCGCTACCTTGAAGGCATTGTCAGTCTCGAGCGAGATTCTCAGGGAGCATTTCTCGGCGTCCGTGGCGTCGTTCGTGATGTTACTGACCAGCAGATAACAGAGAAAGCGTTGCGCGAGAGCGAAGCTCGCTATCGCGTGGTTGCAGAGACTGCCTCAGACGCAATCATGACGATTGACGAATCCACGAAGATCCTGTTTGCCAATCCGGCGGCCGAAAAGATTTTCGGTTATCCATTATCTGAATTGGTGGGTTTTTCGCTGACAAAGCTGGTCCCGGAATACGGTCAGATCAGGAGCCTGGGCATGACGGGTCATGTCGATGCTTCTCGCCGGACAGTTGAGCGGAAAGCAGTCAGCGTTGTCGGAATTCACCAGAACGGTCATGAGGTGCCGCTGGAAATCTCGTTTGGTCAGGTGTTCGCTGACGGCAAGCGCGTCTTCACCGCGGTCGTGCGCGACGTAACCGAACGTCAACGCGCGGAAGAGGCGTTGCAAAAGCAAAACGAAGAGTACCGGATCCTATTCGAATCCAATCCGTGCTCGATGTATGTGTGTGCTGAAGACACCCTGGAGTTTCTCGCGGTCAACGAAGCGGCAGTCAATCACTACGGCTACTCACGCGAGGAGTTTCTCGGCATGACCGTGTCGGACATTCGCCCTGCCGAAGATGTCCCGGCGTCCCTCGCCTATGTAGGAACGCACCCGGAACGAATCGATGAGGCGGGCGTCTGGAAACATCGAAAGAAAGATGGCTCAGTAATAGATGTAGACGTTAACTGGCAGAAGCTGGATTTTGCCGGCAGACCGGCATACATGGTGATGGCGAACGACATCACCGAGCAAAAGCAAGCTGAGATCGCGATGCGGGAAAGCGAAGAGCGCTATCGCGAGTTGTTCGAGAATGCCAACGATATCATCTACACCCATGACTTAACCGGAAATTTCACGTCGCTAAACAAGTCGGGCGAGAGGGTGACGGGCTATAGTCGCGAAGAAGCATTGAGAATGAACATCGCCAACGTGCTGGCTCCGGATTATGTGAATACAGCTCGGCAGATGCTAGCGCGCAAAGCAAAGAGCAGGGTTTCGACTGTCTACGAACTGGAAATCATTGCCAAGGACGGCCGTCGCGTGGCCCTTGAAGTCAGCACCCGGCTTATCCATGCGGGTGGGGGACCAGTCGGCGTGCAGGGCATCGCCCGAGACATCACTGCGCGCAAAGGCGCCGAAGAAGCGCTCAAAGATAGTGAAGAAAAGTTCCGTTCGATCGTGGAGACGACGAACGAATGGATCTGGGCGATCGATCTCGAGGGAAATCATACCTACACGAATCCGGCCATCGAGCAAATTCTCGGTTACAAGGCGGAAGAAATTCTGGGCGCGAACGTGCTTGAATTTGTCCACGAGGAGGATCGTGGGGGGTTAGAGAAACTGCTCAACCAATGGATCAGTGTAGAGCGGGGCTGGACCGGTCTGGTGCTGAGATGGAAACACAAACACGAAGGATATCGCTATCTTGAGTCGAACGGTCTACCGGTATTCGATCCTCAGGGCAACCTGGTCGGCTATCGCGGCGCGGACCGGGATATCACTGAACGAAAACTCGCCGAAGAGGCCCTGAGCCAGCAGGCAGAACGCGCCGCGCTGACGAACCGCATCTCACAGGCCGTCCGCCGAACGCTCGAAGTTTCAGAGGTGTTCGAAACAGCTGTGCGTGAGTTGGGCGTCCACCTCGAAGTCGATCGTTGTTCGCTTTTCATGAAGGATGAAAAGGCCGGACGCGTCACCAATGCGGCGGAATACCATGTGTCGGATGTGATGCCGGCCGGCAGTGATTTTGACTTGCCACAAGTTCAGGGTCTCAACGCCGCGATGGAGAAGCATGGCGTCCTGGCTTTCGACGATGTAGCCAACGATGAAAGAGTCCGAGAGTTGTACCAGGGGATACTAAAGCGGTTCGACGTGAAATCCATCATGTATGTTGGAGTCACGGTGGGCACCGAACTGCTCGGCGCCCTTGCGCTGTCCACCACCCGCGAACTTCGTCACTGGAGCGACGCTGATATTGAAGTGGCCAAGGCCGCTGCGGATCAGACGGGCATCGCTATTCGGCAGGCGCGCCTTTATCAAAAGGCGGCGGCCACCTCGATGCGCGAAGCCCTGGTCAATAAACTGAGCGTCGCCATTCGTGCTTCACTAAGTCTCACCTCGGTGCTCGACACGGCAACGCGAGAATTGGGGCAGGCGCTTTCAGCCTCACGCGTGGAAGTGCGCCTTTACGATGCTACCGGCGATCAGTCATTCGCTAAAGGGGAATACGTGGCGGCGGGTTGTGAGAGTGTCAGCGACTTTGATGCCCATTATGACGAATTGCTGCGTGGCCATTTCCTTGAGTCACTGAAGCCTCTGGTTATTGGCGATGCTCAACAATACGCGGAAGGCCCGCCTGAGTTTAGCAATTGCATTCGGCTTCGCGCCGCGTGCACCGGAGTGCGATCGCAGATCGATTATCCGCTCACCGTCAACGAAGAATTTCGCGGGGTGATTTCGATTCATCAGACTGAATCCATTCGTCGCTGGGCTGAGGATGAAGTCCTGCTGGTTGAGTCGGTCGCAGCGCAATTGGCGACCGGTATTGCGCAGGCGGAACTTTTTGAAATGGTCGCCCGCGCCAAGAAAGAGTGGGAATCAACCTTTGATGCCATGTCCGACGGCATCTTCATTTTCGACCGAACCGGAAAGCTGGTGCGCGTCAACCGGGCCGGCGCGGCCATGGACAAGGCCGATCCGGAATCGCTGCTCGGTCAGCAATGTTGCGACATCTTGCGCACAAGTTCTGATGGCGGGGCCTGCATTGTGGAACAGGCGTTGCGCCAATCTGGAAGTATCAATCTGGAAATCGTGCCTCAAAATTTGGATCGGCCCGTACTGGTGACGGTTGAACCGGTTCTCGATGAGCACGGCCAGACGGTTGGCGCGGTGTGCACGGCGCGCGATCTGTCAGAGTTGCGCAAAGTCGAAGCCGTAGCGCGCGAGCGGCAATCGCTCTTGAAGAACATCATGGAAAGCGCGCGCGAAGCGATCTATGCGCTGGACGGCGAAGGCAATTACAAGTGGTGCAACCAGGCAATGCTGGAGATGACCGGCTATCAATTGGACCAGATCATCGGCCATCATTTTCTCGAGCGCACTCACGAAGATGATCGCGGGATGCGTCGTCAGGGTTTTGCGGCGGCGCTTGGCGGAGAAGCGCAGAGTTTTGAATCGCGGTACATCGCGCGCGACGGCAGTGTGCGCTTTGCGTCAGTGAATAGCGCTCCAATCGTTGTCGACGGAGAGACCACCGGCGTGCTGGGTATCGCGCACGACATTACCGAGCAGAAGCAGGAACGCGATCGGGCTGCTCGAGCCGACAAGCTGCGCGCTCTGGGTCAACTGGCCTCAGGCGTGGCGCATGATTTCAATAACTCGCTGGCGGCAATTCTGGGTCGCGCCCAGCTGATTCTTCGTCGCGTAAAGGATGACGAGCTGATTCGCAGCCTCGGCATTATCGTAACTGCGGCCGAAGATGCCGCGGCTACGGTGCGGCGCATTCAGACATTCGCGCGCAAGTCCCTGGCTGCCGAGTTTGAATTGCTCGACGTCAGCGGTCTCTTGCGCGATGCGATTGAAATCACGCGCACTCGCTGGCAGGATGAAGCGCGCGCCGAAGGTTCTAACGTTGACGTGACTCTGAATGCCGAAGAGGGTCTGTTTACTCTCGGCAACGCGTCTGAGTTGCGTGAAGTATTTGTGAATTTGATCGTCAACGCCGTGGATGCGATGCCGCAGGGCGGCAGTCTCGACATTTGCTGTAAGCCCAACGGCGACCGGCTGCGGCTGCAATTTGCGGATACCGGAACCGGCATGAAGGAAGAAGTGCGCGAGCGTGTGTTCGAGCCTTTCTACACCACCAAGGGCGTGCATGGGACGGGGCTTGGGCTGGCGGTAAGTTACGGAATCATCGAGCGTCATCAGGGGCTGATTTCAGTTGAATCGAAACCTGGAAAAGGCACGACCTTTTACATCGACCTTCCGCATGCGGAGTCGGCTGAGCTGTCGTCCGCAGAGAACAAACCGGATGCACCCACAGCTTCACTCTCCGTGCTGGTCGTGGACGATGAAGAGTTCGTGCGGGAAACGCTGGCTGAGATGCTGGTGGATCTGGATCACAGAGTGGTGACGGTTGACGGCGGCCGCGAGGCCCTTGAGAAAGTGTCGAGCGGTGACTTTGATTTGGTCTTTACTGATTTGGCCATGCCTGAGATGGACGGTTGGGAAACTGCCCGAGCCATTCGCAAAAGCCGGCCAGGGCTGCCGGTCGTTTTGGTAACCGGCTATGGTGCAACCGTCCAGCCGCCTTCAGGTGAACTCGATTTGGTTGCTGGCATAATCGGTAAGCCGTTCGACTTTGATCAGGTGATAGGGACGATTGCGCGGGTTTGTAGCGAATCTGGTGTCCGGGTCTGAGCCGGCAGAACCTCGGCAAGACTCCTGCGGGGCCAGACTAAGGAAAACCGAGTTCACCTTTGCGCCCGCCATCCCAGATTAACTTTCCGCCGAGTTCGTTATTGAGATGGTTCAGACTTGCGGCAATTAGTATGAGGGCTGACTGCAGGGCCTGGATGGAATCGTGACCACGAGCTAGCTGAGTTTGTTGGCTTCCAATCCCGATAACTTGAAATGGGCAATGATAATCCGCCGAGCCATGTGATTGTTGAGGTTTGCCTACGAACACACTGACAGTTCTCTTGTGATTACCTTCATCGACAAAGTGAAGCCTTCGCGTTGCTATTATTTCTCCGATACTCTCAAAATCCATACTGCTCTCCGACGCATGAAGCCCGCGTCGATTGGCTCGAGCATCAAGCTCTCTTGAGTTCCGAGAGAGAATGCCGCGTGGGAGTTACAACTGCTGGTTCAGTGCTCATCGCGCCGGCGCATTCATTCGCGTGGGAATGATCCATGCCGGGGTCGCTGACTTGACCTCGCCAACATCGATCCAGCCAGACAGTCGGGTTATTACCATCGGGGCTTCGTCCGAGTGTCTCGTTGAGGGACGCGTATAGCCTCCAACCATTCGGTGCGTTGATGCTGTTGTTGAGTTTGTCATGGTCTGTTCCTTTCTATGTTGAATCGGTGATTGGTGCTGAATCCTAGTTCACGCTCATCAGGCCCGCGCTGGCGGCGAAGCCTACGCCGAAGCCCACAACCATTGCCGGGCCGGCCCATTCTTTCTTTCCCGCCAGCATGAAGCCGGTCGAAGCACTGGATAGGTTGCCGTAGTTTTCCAGCACGTTGTAAGACTTCTCGACCTTCGTCGAATCGGCATCGAGGTGAAGCTGTGAACAGACACCGTCGAGAATCTTTTTGCTGCCGGTGTGAATCAAGCAATCGTCAACCTGGCTCAGGTCGGAAACCGGCGACATCGGATCCTGCAGCACGTCGTTCACGGTCGTGACTGCGTAGTGGGCGCCGCGAGTCGGAACGGCGGGACGCATGAAGTACTGGGGCTTGCCATGCAGCGCGGGGTGCGAGCTATTGCTGACCATGGACAACAGATTCACGTCGTCGGGCGAATCGTTGGTCAGGTGCGAGATTGGTCCGAATGCCGGCTTACCTGCCTGATCCGTGCCGAGGAGCAGGGCCACGGCGCCATCGCCGAACAGCATCGACTGGATAACCAGAGTGGTCTCGGTGCGCTGTTCCTCGAACCCGGCGTCATCAATCATGCCGTTCTTGCGCATGCGCGCAATTTCGCGGAAGCCGAAGTACTCATCGTTGAGCAACGGAGCTACATAAGGCGTGTGCGCTTCGGACATCAGCACGACCGCCAGTTTTCCCGGGTTCGCCGCCAGGTACCATTGCGCGACTTCGACGGACTTCAGCATCACTGAGCAGCCCTGTGACTGCATGCTGACGGTGCGCAGCGAGCGCGACAGCAAACCGTGGGTCCTGGCCATCACTTCAGAAGCGAGGCAGGGAAGCATCTGGTCGGGCGTGTTGGTGGCCGCGATGAGCAAGCCAATCTGCGACGGGTCGCCGCCCCACTCTTCGATACACTTGCGAGTGGCGTTCACGCCGAGCTCGGTGGTCGAGCTGGTCGGATTCATGGGCGTGCCGGTCAGGAAGTCCGCGTAATTGTCTATTGCCGAGTAGCGGTTCTCTACGCCGAGGGAGCCAATCGTGTTAATGAGCTCAGGCGAGAGCTTGTGCATCATCGATGCAATCAACTCGGTGGTGCTGAACTTATTTTGCGGGGTGGCGGTGCTTGCTGAAACCAGGCTAATCATTTTCTTGCTCCTTGCTCGATCTCTTGCTTAAATTGTTCTGCGTTCGTCGTGTTCCAGTACAAGAGGCGTGCCATGAGGCGTTTGAAGTTGTGATCAGGAGGTAAGTCGAGAAATAATTAGACTTAACCAAGCAAGACGATCCCGGCAGCGTGAGCGCGAGCGGGGCCAGACGAGTGAATACTCAGTATGCAGAATTCGCAGAAGTGATCGAGTGAAGAGTTCTATGCTGGGTGATTCTGCGGAAAATCTTAGGAAAGCTTGGCAATAACGGAATTTAGTGGTGAGCCCGTCTTCCTTCCTTCGAGCAGACTGGCGATCTGGCAACCAGGTATACACTGGCAACTTAGTATCCGGCGGCTCGGCGGCTCGGCTTTGCTGCAAAAGTGCTACTTGATGAAAAAGGGGAAGGGTTGATGCAAAAGTCTCCGTCACGCTTGGAGGTTGGTTTTGAGGCGGTCTCTTTCTTGGGATCGACTAATACGGTAGGCCGCGATCTGAATGGATAACTCGCCGTCTGTGCTCTTCTCTAGTAGCTCCAACTCTGGAATCGCGCCATTCAAAACATCTAAATGCTGCGGCGCTTTGTGGCGCGGGTCGTTTGACCTTGCGTCCATTCGGGATTGTTCTACCCGTCTTTTGATTTCACTGAACGACTTTTGCTCTTCGATCTGCGACATATATTTGCCGTAATCCTCATCTAATCGATGAGGAATCCAAAAAGCTCTTTACCCATGTCAGCCGGGCAGATCGTGCTGCCGTCTTTCCATTCAAAGCACAGAAACTTTCCAGACTCGACTTGGGCGACGTAATGGTCGGGCTTAGCCTTCGTCTCTCCTGTGATGCCCACGCGTTCATATCGCGTGACTTTTAGTATTGTGCTGTTAATGATTGAGGCTTCAAACACAGGATTCGGGCCGCACTGAAGTTCAATGTTGGCACTATGAACAACCCGCAATGCCCCGTCAAATTTGTCAGGATAAATCCTGTTAAGTTCTCGAACGATGTCCTCAACCTCAACAGCAAACTCGCTAAACCAAACCGCGAAAGGCCAGCGGTTAGGTCGGCCTCGTTTACTCGTCTAGTGTTTGCAACTTCTTGACGTTTCCGAGTCTCACCAATCCAAGCGACATTCTTCACTTCTAACGACACCTCCTAAACGCGCCTATCGTACCACGTTTTGCGGGCGTTAGTTGGCAATTTTAGTTCGTCCGTACTAGACTGTGCGCGCTGATTTAGATGATTGTCGTTGCGCCCGTTTGGTTCGGGCGCGAGCGATCTACGGTAACGCTCCTATCCCGCTCACGGAGGAAAGTCTACCATGAAGCCCTGCGTTCTCATCGTCTCATTAGTCGTCTTACTTCTAGCGACAGTTACCCAGGCACAGCAATCCACCAAAGAGCTATTCAAACGTGCAAAGACAGTCTGCGTCACATCGCCGGAAGGTCCAAGCGTCGATCTGAAAGCGGAGATCACGCGGAAGATTGCCGAGTGGGGCAAGCTAACCGTGGTCAGCGAGTGCGACAAGGCTGACTTGATTATGAAAGTAGCCTTGACGCGCGGCTATAGCGGATGGAAGGGCAAAGGCGCAAAAGGAACCGCTGAGGTAAGCGATCGCGAAACATCCGCGGTGTTGTGGGCCACAACCAACGGCGGCGACTGGGTGCTG
>JBGPWS010000167.1:0-9764 GCA_041492345.1 Pyrinomonadaceae bacterium
CCCGCTCTTTCGTTTGAAGAGCAATCCCAGGCCAAGCGCAAAACTGAGCAAAGTCAGGACCGGTAGCTTGGTGACCATCAGGACCAGATAGAAATACCACGGCTCGCCTCTTAACCAATCCGTGAATTTATGCGGATAAAGCCGTCCCAGGAATTCATAGCTGTCATGCCCCATGTTTCGGCCACTGGTGAAATTCGACATAGCTTTCCACGTTCCCGGCAACACGATGGTCGGATTACAGATTAGAAACACGACGCCCATCACGAGAAAGAATTTCAGGAAACGCTTCTTGCCGATGACCCAGCGGGTGGGAATTCCCTGGAATGTGTAGTTATAAGCGACGCTGATCGCCAGCAGCATCGGCACGTACTTCGAGGCGAGCATGGCGCCCAAGGCAGCGGCAGTGGCCCAATAGAAACGTTCGGGACGTCGCTCGGGTTGGCTTTCGGCGACACGTTGCCCACGCAGCCAAAAGAAATTTGCGAGCAGGAAGAAGAAAATCAGAAACGTATCTTCCTTCGCGATGCGATTAAAGCTGATGGCCAGCGGATCAAACGCCCACAAAGAGGCGGAGATAAGACCCACCTCCAGACCGAACAACTCTGAAGCTACCAGAAAGATCAGCACCGCGGTAAAAGCCCCAAAGAGCGCGCCCGGAAAACGCAGAGAGCTTTCCACCGGAACATTCAGTTCAGGGTGGCCGGCAACCAGCGAGGTCTGGTTCCATCTGTCGGCGGTGATTACGCTGATTGTCAGCAACGCTTTCATCAGCAACGGATGCTCGCCATTCGCCGAGGTCAGGCCTTGCGCGCGATATTCGTTGACGGCGTTGAGCTTGTTCAACTCGTCTTCGCTCAGGCCTTCACTGCTCAATCCGGCAACGCGAAACCCGAAGCCAACCAGCACCAGAACGCTGAGAGCAGCCACGAGGACGGCACGACGAACAGAATGGGTGCCGGCTCCGGCGAACAATTCGGGTCTTAGTCCGGCGGTGACTACGGGCAGGGCAGGGAACGACAAATCTTCAGGTCCTCCAGGAACGGGAAAGCTTAGCTTTTATCAGGCGATGGGGCAACTCGTTCAGATTCCAGGGCTTTCTATCTAAGAGCTGGTGGAATAGCAGAACCACGTTTCGAGCACTTAGTCAGCCGTTGTTGATTCGACGCGAACTCGGCCAGGGTTGACACCCGGAATATCAACCCATCTCCTGGCGAGGTATTGGGTCAATTTGAAGTGAAAGCCGTTGAAACGGTTGCTGCCACATCGTGATCGCGTGATCACTGCACTGAAGTGCAGTGCTAATGAGATTTCAACGTGACCCACCACCTCCGTCGAAACTAGCTTGCAATTACAGCAGAAATGGGCGATTATGAGCGCTTGATTTCAGACCCGTGCCCCTTCGTCCGCTGCTAATTTCAGCGAAAGCGAAGGGGTTCTGACTGGCTCTATCACGATCGCTCAATGAAGGAATAACAGTTATGGCACCACCAGCACTTCAGCAAGAGAATGCTCCGGCTTCCTCGGCGCCGCCGTCCAGGTTGGATCAGAAACTTCATCAAATCCTCTACAAGCCTGAGACGCGAACTACTCTGGAAGCGAAGCCCGAGCTGGAAGTTCTGCCGGAGCCTCCCTACCCGATTCACGCCAATCCGCAGCCGATGACCAAATCCGAGTATCAGAAGCTGAACGCGATCCGCACCTGGAAAACCTGGGGCTCGCCTTATTTCAAATCGCGTTGGTATAGCAAAGACCTGCGGCCAATCATTCCGTATCTGTTCACTGAGTGGAAATGCAATCTCGATTGCCACTACTGCTGGTCTTATAACAACAAAGTCAAAGGTATGACTGAAGACACAGCGAAGCGCTCGATCGATTGGCTGCATTCGCTCGGTTCGCGCGTGTTGGCGCTAATGGGTGGCGAGCCGCTGCTGCGGCCGAAGTTCATTCATAAGATCGTCCACTACAGCGCGAAGAAAAACATCTTCGTCTACCTGCCCACGAACGGTCGTTTGATGAAGCCCGAAGTGATCGATCGGCTGGGCGACGCCGGCATTGCCACTGTCAATCTGGCAGTTGATTCAGTCAAAGACAGAAAGTCTCTGCCGAAAGCGCTGGATCCGATTCGGTCTTACTTTGACTATCTGGTGAAGCGGCAACATCACTATGGCTACACCGTGATGTTCAATATCAACATCTGCCGCAACAACATGGACGACGTCAGAGAGCTGACGGAAATCGCGCACGACGCTGGCATCGCTACGGATTATCACATCAACGAAACCCCGATGATGGAGCAGGACCACTTCAAGCACCTTGACGAGAACGTCACGTACCTTACGCCGGACGACTGGTCAAAGGTCGACGACCTGCTGGATTATCTCGACGACAAGCGGCACAACGAAGGCTACAAGATGGTCAACCAGAGCAAGCACATGCAGGAAATGAAGCAGCTCATGCGCGGCTCAGTGCCGCCCTGGAAGTGCCGCGCCGGTCAGAACTCTCTGATCATTCGCACGGACGGAACCCTGTCGCCGTGCTTCCCGATGTATTCGGCGACGCACGACTGGGGCACAATCGAGAATCCGAAGTTCGACAACGCGCAGTTGGACGAGATGAAGAAGGAGTGCTCGACGCATTGTCTGTCGACCTGCAACTACATTCTCGCTTATTGCTATGACACCAAGCGCGTGATCAAGTGGGTGGCGAAGCAAGCCATGCACGGCTTCAAGGGAACCAGCGACACGATTCAGTAAGAATCGCGGTAATCGAAAAAGCAAGGCCTGCGGCAATTGTCGTGGGCCTTTTCTTTTTTCAAGGCTTACTTCAGCGATCGAGCTATTTCGTTGGTCCCCAGACTATCTTTCCGGTCTTATCAACGTAACCGACCAGCAAGCCGTCCTTGGTCGTGGTCTCGATGTGGGCCAGCCCGCCTGAGAACGATGACGCGTATCTGAAGTTTCCCGAGATTACGGTCTTGCCTGATTTGTCTATGAAGTAAGCGTCGTCGCATTTGGAAACCGCGGCCACTCCTTCGCGGAATGGTTCGGCAGAATTGAACACCGCGGGGATGACAATCTTTCCGGCTTTGTCGATATAGCCATACATCATCGTTGCGCCCGATCGATTGCCTGATGCCTCCGCCGGGCACCAGACGACTTCGCCGCGGACTTTGACCGGCGCCAAACCTTCGCTAAAGTTTTCGGCGTCCTCGAACTTTGCTTCGATCACCAGTTTCCCTGTCCGGTCCATGAATCCCCACTTGCCTCTTGTTGAAATGGGGACGAGACCCTCTGAAAAGGAATAGCTCTTCGGACCGTAATCGACGGGAGTGGGAATCTTCTGGCCGGTTCGATCAAAATAAGCCACGGTTCCTCTCAACAAAACTCCGACGACGCCTTCGTGAAATCCCAGCGTCACATCCAACGGCACCTCGAAAAGAATCTTTCCGGTGTGATCGATAAAGCCGCCGCGATCTCCATCAGTGACAGCGGCCAGTCCTTCGCTGAAGTCTTCAGCGTGCGTGAACTTCAAAGGGATAACGAGCTTGCCTGTTTTATCGATGTAGCCCCACTTGCCCGGGTCCGCAATTACGCCGATGTTGGGAATCCTTCTCTGTCCGATGTTGACTGCGGCCAGACCTTCCGAGAAATCATCGACAATATCGAACTGCGGTTTGATAACGATCTGGCCGGCCTCGTTAATGAAAGCCTTCCGGCCTCCACTCGTCACCAAAGCCAGGCCCTCATGAAAATCGTTCGCTCCATCGAACTGTAGGGGAATCACGATCTTTCCCGTGCGATCGATAAAGCCCCACCTGCCGGCCTGCTCGACCGGAAAGAGTGCTTGCACTCCCTGAAGTCGCGTCTGCGTGGAGGACGGCATCGCCATTAAGAGCAAGGTCAGCACGAGAATATTTGTTCGATTGATGGTCTTCATTTCTTGTTCTCAGTCCCGCGAAAGATTGTTCACTCGTACGCCTCTGATTTGCGGAAATTCTTAATAAAAACTGGCCCCGCGTCGTAGAGATAGAGCGCGAAGGGAAGCCACCAAATCAGATCGTTAGTAAGTGACAAGACCATTGTCGATCTCGGCCACGTACCGCTCCAAATTAATCCGGCCAAACCCATCGGACCAAGTATCTTGCCGATTAGACCAACGGCAGCCAGTAGCCAACCATGCTCGGGAACCCGGGCGACTTCAAGGTAAAGAATTCCATACAAGCCTACGACCATCCCGAGACACGCGAAGATCTGCGGGTGGTTCAGCAGCGGCAGACCAGCAAAGCGAAAGAGCCATTGCGGATCCCATACCACGTACAGCCCCCACGCGATGTTGTAGATTCCCGCGGCGCAGAAAACCAGGCGATGAAATTTTCGTCGGGCGATCATAGCGAGCGCGGAAGATCCTACGTGCTCTTCACGGATTGGTTAGTTCCAGAAGATGATGACATTGCCGGGAAGAAGAGCGTGGTAAATCTGACTGACGCGAAATTCCTACAACGTCTTCCGACCGTCGATGAGTTCAGGCGTAATGCGATAGAGAGCGATGTCGACGGCCCGTCCCAAAGCATCAAGCTCAGTGGCGCTGATTGCCGGTGTCAGGGAAGGGTTTCGCTCAGTGATGAGTTTCATGGCCCGTTGCATTTCTTCGGCGTTGGTTAACTGCTCGGCCTTACCGATAACCATCACGCTGCGCCAATGGGTGCTGTCGGTTATTTCTTCAACCTGCAAACAGACTTGCGGATTGGACTCGATGAATTGAGTCTTCATTCCTTCCGTCGTAAAGAAATAAACCTCCTTGCCGTCGTACGCGTAGTCCATCGGCAAGACGTATGGTCGGCCGTCGCGCGCACAACCCAAATGGCCAAAGCTTTCGCGTTGCAGCAGCGCGTGCATTTCGGCGGGTGCCATGTCTTCAACTTTTAGCATTAGTAGTAACTCCTTTAGGAACCAGTGGCAGAGATCTCAAACGCACACCGGTGGCGTTGAAGATGGCATTACCGACCGCGGGCGCCAGACCGACGATCGGTGTTTCTCCGGCGCCGGCCGACGGAATATCTTTGCGATCGACCAGCACGACTTCGATTAAAGGCATATCGATGAAGCGCGGCACGCGATAGCTGGAGAATTTTGGGTTGAGGATCTTGCCGTTCTCGAATTGAATCGACTCGAATAATGCTCCGCCAATCGCCATCGTGATTGCGCCTTCAATCTGGTTCTTCAGGTGGACAGGGTTAACGACGGCGCCACAATCAAACGCCTCTACCACGCGCGCGATTCTTACCTTCGGGTTCTGTTTGTCTGCGTCTTTGCCTGTTGGTTTCTCGATCGCGACTTCCGCGCACGTAGCCACGTAGCCGTTCTTTTCAAAGCCGCAAGAGATGCCGAAGCCGTGACCCGGGGCGGGTTTTGTCCGGCCCCAGCCGAAGACTTGCACCACTGCTTCCAGCACGCCGCGCATTCTCTCGTCTTTAATGTTCTTCAGACGAAATGCAAGCGGATCCATGTTCAGAGCATGCGCGAGTTCATCGATGTGCGTCTCGCGGGCAAAGTGATTTGCCGTTGCCGCCAGCCCGCGATACGAACCCTGGCGCAGCGGCGAGCTTGATGGATGAAACTGGATGTCGTTATTGGGAATGTCGTATTTGATCTGAATTCCCGAGTTACCCGAGTTGTAGTTGTGAAACTCCCACGCGGTGATCGTGCCGTCTGTCTTAACCCCGCTCTTAATATCGATCACGCCGGCGGGTCGAAAGTAAGCCCAGGTGAATTCTTCTTCGCGTGTCCAGACCAGCTTCACCGGCTTGCCCGTTGCCCGCGCCAGACGTGCAGCTTCGATGGCGCATTCGCCGGTATGTTTTCCGCCGTAACCGGAACCAGTGTCGGGGACAAGAACGCGAACTTTGTCTTCAGAGATGTGGAATGCCCCGGCCAGCTCGCTTCGCACTCCAAATGGTCTTTGCGTACCGGTCCAAACCGTGAGCTTGTCATCTTTCCATTCCGCGACTGCGGCGCGCGGCTCGAGTGGCGCGTGCGCGATGTAAGCTACTGTGTAAGTTTGTTCGACCTTTTTGTCGGCCGCCGCGAGTCCGTCGGCAATCGAGCCCTGCGGACGAGAACCACCACCGCCGCCGCCTTCTCCGCCACCGCGCCGTTCGGTCGCCGGTTTTCTCAGGACATCGAATAGTTCCGCGTTTGAAGGCTGTCCCGGCGATTTCCAATCCACGGCGATGGCGTTTGCGGCCTTCGTGGCAGTTTGCTGATCTGCCGCGGCTACGCCAATAAAGTTGCCGTCATGCACAACCTGTGCGCCGGGAATTGCTTCAGCGGCTTTCATGTCGGCAGAAACCAGCGTCGCGTTGAATGTCGCAGGGCGAACTATCTTTCCGTACAGCATGCCTTCCCGTTTGATATCGGATGCGTATTGATGCCTTCCGGTGACGAAGTCTTTAGCATTGACTTTCGTAACCGACGTGCCCGCGATGGTCCAATCCTTCGGCGGGGTTGTAGCGATGTTGTCAGGAATGACCTTGACCAGCTTCCGACCTTTCGCAACTTCCGCTAATGAGAGTGATTTTGACTTGTCATGATTCACGAAACGCGCATCGACAATCTTCACCGAAGCCGGATCGACGCTCAATTGCTGCGCGGCAAGATCTATGAGCATCTCGCGCGCGGCTGCGGCCGCTTTGCGCAATCGCGGCGCCATCGTCGGCGTGGTGAGGCTTCCGAACGTTCCCATATCGAAAGGCGTAAGGTCAGTGTCGCCCATGACCAGATGAATTATCGAAACCGGAACATGCAGTTCCTCAGCAACGGCTTGCGCCAGGGACGTGCGAATGTTCTGGCCCATCTCGACCTTGCCGGTAAAAACCGTGACGCCACCATCTTCGTCGATGTGAATCCAGGCCCCAATGTCGTTCGGCTGTCGTTCGTTGGCTCCGCCGCGTCCCGATTCGCCCTGCGCGCGTTGTCCCTGTTGCGCGAGCGCGCGACTCAGCGGAACGATGAAGATAATTCCTGCGCCGAAGGCTTTAATGAAGTCGCGGCGATCAAAATGAAACTTGTAACTTGGCGTCTCGAAGAGTTCGTAACGCTCAGTCTCAACCAGATCAATTGGATCGCGTTCGTCGATCATTTTGACACCTCCTTTGCCGTGCCTGAGGCAATCTCGATCGCCTTAACTATTCGCTGGTAGGTGCCGCAGCGGCAGATGTTGCCGTTCATGCCGCTGATGATTTCATCGCGATTTGGCCGCGGAGTTTTGGTAAGCAGCGCGGCGCCCGCCATGATCATTCCCGAAGTACAGTAGGCGCACTGCATCGCGTCGGCTTTGATGAAAGCTTCTTGCAGCGGATGCAGGCGGCCGTCTTTTTCGAGACCTTCAATCGTAGTGATCTGCTTGCCTGCCGCCCGGCCGACTTGGGTAATGCACGAACGTGTCGGCTGACCATCGAGCAGCACCGTACACGCGCCGCATTCTCCTTCGCCGCAGCCGTACTTGCTCCCCGTCAGGTTGAGATCGTTGCGCAGGACACTGAGCAGACTCGTCGCCGAATCGACATCCAGCGTCATCTTCTTTCCGTTGACATTGAGCGCGGTGACTCTGCCCATAACAAACCTCTTTCGGTTTCAGATTTCAAGACCGCTGATTGGTTGGAAGGGTAAGTATACATCCGCCTTTGCGAGTTTGCCCAAATGATGATTAAGTCCGGGCACTCCCATGGACATAGATTTCGAACTGTTCGGAGAAATTACCGACGCTGTGACGATCGCGGTTGGTCCCTCGATTCGAGAGTTGGGACAGTTGCGAGCCCGTTTTGGACATGGACGTTGGCGGAAGCGAAAAGGGGTTGCCAACGTGCGTCTCCGTGGTGGTACGATACGTCTCGCTGAAGTCCACTGGTATGAAGCTCACGGTATTGGTAAAGTAAGAATGAAAATCAAGCGATATCTGGATTGAAGTGATGGAAGCCGAAAGCACACAGCCGAGTTTCGCAGTTTGCATCAACAACTCCGCCTACCCTGATGATTTGAAAGTTAGAACCATCTATCAGGTTTTGCCGGACGAGTCGGCCGCGAGAAGCGACTACATCAGGATAGTGGATGAAACTGGCGAAGATTATCTATATCCGGCCGACTACTTTGTGCTTATTGACGTGCCTCCCGAAGCGCAGGAAGCATTCATGCAGGTACCAACCCATTCCTGAATAATCAAGCCGGAATGAATAACGAACACGATGCAGAAATGCTGGAAGAATATGACTTCAGCGGAGGCGTGCGCGGCAAGTACGCGGCCCGTTTTGCCGACGGGGCCAATGTGGTGGTGCTGGATCCAGATGTAGCTGAGGTCTTCACGGACTCGGAATCAGTCAATCAGGCACTGCGGGGGCTGGCTGAAATCATTCAGCATCAATCAGAGAAGGCGCATCGTTAGCTTCAGGTCTATTATTTACGATTCAGCGATTTTCAACGTCCACTTTGTGGACTTAGCCAATCGCAGTTCTAATGATTTCAATTCTTCACGTATCTGATCCACACTTCCAATCGGAAACCATGGCTCGTTTGTCGGATCTCGCTAACGGTCATCCGAACTGGGATGTCATTGCCTTGACGGGCGACTGCGCAGGAGTTTTGCCAGAGCATTGGAATGATTGGCCTCAATCCCTAAAGTTATCGGTTCCTGTACGAGGTGAATATGAAAAGCCTAAGCGGGTGGTTATTCCCGCTTCCAGAATCAAGTTCGACATACGACCACCTCGGGCAAAGGAAGGCCAATTGAGTACCGAGGCCGTGACCGCCCGAGACCCGTGGATTAAGTGTAAGTGTTGGCTGTCTCAAAAGAGATCTCGTAGAATTTGCAACTTTTGCGGGAAGGCTTTGCTTGATCCATAGATCGTAAGTATTCCATCGGAGACACCATGAAACCAAATCGCTTCTTCAATCTTTCCGTCGCCATTCTGATCCTTGTCTTGTCCGCCTTCGCAGCATTCGCGCAGGGCCCGGGGCCAATGTCTGCGCAACAGCGCGAGTTGGCCGATTACGTTAAGAGTCATTACACCAAGCGCGAAGTGATGATTCCGATGCGCGACGGTGTGAAGCTCTTCACTTCGATCTACGAGCCCAAGGATACGAAGGAAAAGTATCCGATCATGTTCGACCGGACCTGCTACAGCGTTGCGCCTTACGGCCTGGACAGATTTCGCAATTCGCTTGGGCCCGATGATTTGTTTGCGCGCGAAGGTTATGTCTTCGTCTATCAGGACGTGCGCGGGCGTTACATGAGCGAGGGCGAGTACGAGGACGTGCGCCCTTACATTCCCAACAAGAAGGGAACACAGATAGACGAAACGAGCGACACCTATGACACCGTCGACTGGCTGATCAAAAACGTCGCGAATAACAATGGCCGCGTCGGCGTCTACGGCATTTCATATCCCGGCTTCTACACTTCGATGGCCGGCATCGATAGTCATCCGGCGGTAAAGGCAATCTCTCCACAGGCGCCTGTCTCTGACTGGTTTAACGGTGACGATATGCACCACAACGGCGCGCTGTTTTTGGCGCAGAACTTTTCGTTTTTTACCGGCTTTGGCCAGCCGCGGCCGACGCCGACTTCGAACAGCGATTACACCAAGCGATTCGTTTTCGGCACGCAGGATGGTTACAAGTTCTATCTGGAAATGGGCGGACTGGGAAACTCCGGCAGCCTTTACCAGCAGAAGCTGGGCATGCGCATCAAGTTCTGGGACCAGATGATGAGGC
>JBGPWS010000134.1:0-10902 GCA_041492345.1 Pyrinomonadaceae bacterium
GATGACGTTCATCAACGCCGCCAAAGCCAGGGCAAACTTTGTCGGAAGTTCGGGAAAAAACCAGTAGTGAGCGCCGGCAGCGAGCAGCAAACTCGCCAGCATTCCCGCCACTGCGCCTTCCCAGGTCTTCCCGGGACTTACGTTGGGCGCCAGTTTGTGCCTGCCAAAAGCTCTCCCGCCATAGTAGGCGGCAGCGTCCGCACCCATGATCACGAGAAAGAAAAACGAAAGCAGATGTTTGGAAAGCTGCGGGGCGAAACCTACTCGCAACGCGACCAGATGCCCGCCGAGCAACACAATGTACATCACGCCGAGCACCGTAACCCCAGCCGAAGTGATCATTCGGTCGAAGGGCGCGCCGCGCAACATAGCGGCCACGAGCGAGCCGATGGTCAGCAGGATCAGGATGATCTGAATCATCAGGAGATCCGGCAACTTGCCCGGCTGGGTAAAATAGAAGACCGTAAAGAGAGCAGCAGCACTCAGGAGCCCAGCCGCGGCATCCGCGCGAATCTGTTGCTTCCGCGCCAATAGCCAGAATTCGAAAAGGGCAACCACCATCGCCACGGCGGCCAGCACGACAAACATGAGCGCCAGCTTGGGAAAGATGATCGAAGCGACCAGAATCGGAAGCAGGACTGCGGCGGTTACTACCCGCGCAACCGCCGGCGGAAGACTCGCGAGTATGGATTTCGGTTTTGGTTTTGCTGGTGGTTTAGTCTTCAAGGTTTGGTAGATTAGGAATTTCTATCGCATCGACTGAAAACAACCTTCCGCGTTCGTGGGTCGATCATTATTTCGCGTTCGCGACCAGCTTTAGTCCACCAAAGCGCCGGCTGCGTTGCTGGTAATCAACTACAGCCTCGAACAGATGCACGCGACGAAAGTCAGGCCAGAGCGTTTCGGTCACGTAAATCTCAGCGTAAGCACTCTGCCAGAGCAGAAAATTTGAAATCCGCAACTCACCACTAGTGCGCACCAGCAGGTCAAGTTCCGGCAAGCTACGCGTGTACAGCTCTCGCTCAACGTCCTCTTCGCTTAACTCATCAGTTGCCTTTCCTTTGGCCTGAAGTCTACGCATCGCCGCGCGACAAGCGTCGACAATTTCGGCGCGACCACCGTAGTTCAAAGCCACGCTCAGCACCATGCCGGTATTCGACGCCGTGCGTTCAGAAGCCCGCGCGATCTCGTTCCTGACAGTTGGCGCCAGGGCCTCAATCCGACCGATCGTTTGAAAACGAATGTTCTGGCGATTGATCTCGTCCAGCTCTAATCGCAGATACTTTCTAAGCATGCGCATCAGGGCATCGACTTCATAGCGAGGACGCTTCCAGTTTTCAGTCGAGAAGGCATACAGCGTCAGTGCTCCCAGTCCCAGCCGGGCGCCGGTATCAACCGCGGCGCGCACCGCTTCCACGCCGGCGCGATGCCCGGCGATCCGAGGCTGACCGCGTTGCGCCGCCCAACGTCCATTCCCGTCCATGATGATGGCGACGTGACGAGGCAGGCGATCCCAGTCAATGGCGGTCAACAAGCGCTCGTCGGGACTGCCTTTGGATACAACTTCTGCGAAATCAGCAAGCACTGTTCTTATTACTAAGCCTTTAGGTTTCAAAACTACGGGCCGCTTCATTCTTACTGCAACGGCGAGCACTGTCAATCGTACTGCACCCTCTGCAATGTCAGACCACACGCCGGTGCGGTGGGGCCGGCCAGATTGCGGTCCCCTTCCCGGATCGCGCGTTCGACCGTCTCTCTTGCAATCTCGCCGCGGCCTACGGCCAGCAGGGTGCCAATGATCGAGCGGACCATGTAGCGCAGGAAACCATTCGCCGTAATAGTGAATTCAACCAGATGACAAAGACCGCGCCCATCCCAGCCATCGGTAATGTCCAACTGCGTAATCGTGCGTACCCGCGATTCAGCATCCGATTGCGCGGCTGAAAAACCCGTCCAATCGTGTTCGCCGATGAAGATTCGGGCACCCTCCCGCATACGCTGGAGATTGAGTGGCCGCGATTCCTGATGCGCAAAGCGCGTCCAGAAGGGCGACATTACCGGGCCGTGAACCAGGCGATAGACGTATGTCTTGCTAACCGCTGAATAGCGCGCGTGAAACTTCTCTGGGGCAATCTCGGCAAACAGCACCCGCACATCGCGCGCCAGATTTCCGTTGATTGCGTTACGGAGTTTTTGAGAAGTTATCTCGCGTTGGAGTTGGGCGCTGGCGACTTGTCCTTCGGCGTGGACGCCGGCATCGGTTCGACCTGATCCGTGAACCAGGACCTCGCGATCATCCAGCAGCGACAGGACGCGCATCAATTCGCCCTGGACAGTGCGCAGCCCGTCCTGGATCTGCCAGCCGTGAAAGTCTGTGCCGTCGTATTGAATCAGCAGGCGATAGTTCATAAGACAGAAGGCAGTAGGCCAAAAGCAGAAGGCAGAAAGCAACCCGCTCCGCGAAATTCTACGTATTTCATTGGACTGCTTTCTGCCTACTGCTTAGTGCCTTCTGCTTTCCGGCTGCCTGGCTTTGTTGCTCGTTCGCCACGCTCACACGCTTCGCAATCCACCGGAGAAACTGCGGGAACATCGAGTGCGGCTAGCGACCTGCGCGGTACGCCCACGTCAGCCCTGCCTCCCGAACGATCAATGATCGAAGCGGCCGCGACAACCTGTGCGCCGGCAGCGCTCAGGGCAGCAATCGCTTCGCGCGTCGACCCACCCGTGGTAATCACATCTTCGACAACCAACACACGCTCGCCTTCGCGCACCTGGAAACCTCTTCGTAAAGTCATCTGGCCTGCTTCACGTTCGGTCCAGATGAACCGCACGCCCAATTGTCTCGCCACTTCATACCCAATCACGATGCCGCCAATTGCCGGCGAGGCTACGGTTTCGATCTGGCTACCCCTAAACTGTTGGGCCAGCGCGGCGCCGAACTCGGCGGCTGACGAGGTTGATTCCAACGCTTTGGCGCATTGCAGGTACACCGGGCTGTGAAGGCCACTCGACAAAACGAAATGGCCCTCCAGCAACGCGCCGGCGCTCTTGAACCTGTCGATGACTTCTTCAGCACGCATCTGTCACATTTTAGCGGTGTTTAGAGTACCAACTTTAGTTGGGTTCTTTCTCAGAAACAAAAACCCGACTGAAGTCGGTACTCTAAACGCCCGTCGGCGAAACTTGCCGTTTCAAAAACTTCCGTCAGCGATTACAATGCACCGGATGGAATCTCATCGCAATTTGATTTCCGATTCGGCGCTGATCCAGGAGACTTTCGACCTGTTGCGCAAAAACGGCGGGCGCGCAACCTTTAGTGAAATTGTCGACGTCGTCTTCCGTCTGGCTCACGCGGACAAAGAATTGGCCGCTTCGCTGGTCGGCGATCTGGTCCGCGGCGATCCACGCTTTAGCATTGAAGCAACTCATCTGACAATCATTGACGATCCGATTGAACGTCGCCCGCTGAGTGAAATCGACTTCGTCGTGCTCGACGTCGAGGCGATTGGCGCCAGGGGCCTGCCGTCGAGAATCATTGAACTCGGCGCGTATCATGTTCGCTCGGGAAAGATCATTGACGAGTTTCAAACTTTGATAGACCCGCGAGTTCCGTTGCCGCGCTTCATAGCCGCGCTTACCGGAATTTCAGATGAAATGCTCAAGGCCGCTCCGCAGTTTGCCGAGATCGTCGACGCGTGGCTTGATTTTGCCGGCGACGCCGTGCTGGTCGCGCACAATTCAACGTTTGATCTGGCGCTGCTAAACCAGGAGATCGCGCGCGTGTTTCCCGGTTGCCGGATGCGCAATGCGGAGCTGTGTACGGTAAAACTTGCGCGGCGCCTGATGCGCACTCTGGACAGCCACAACCTTGATGCTCTGGCTGAACACTTCGGGCTCGAGATCGCTGAACGTCACCGCGCTGCCAGCGATGCGCGAGCGACGGCGCAGCTGCTGCTCCGTTTACTGGATCAACTCGACGCTCAGGGCGTGCATACTCTCATCGAAGCTCGCAGCTTTCGCGCCAACGGCGAAGCGGTTGGCAACGAAGCTGCCCTGCAATTAGCTCTCGACGTCTGATATGGGTTCCGGCGCCTGACTACGCCTTAGCAAATTCTTGCCGACAAACACAATGATAATCAGCAGCGCGAGTCCAACGCCAATAACTGGATAGTACCGCCCCAATATTTCCTTCGCATGTTCGCCGTAGCGCGCGGCGAGATATCCCTCGAGCAAATAGCGAAACGTCCTGCCGGCGGCGACCGCTACCGTGAACCGCACCAGGTTCAGTCGGAAGACACCGGCCGAAACCACGAACAACTTGAACGGGAAAGGCGGCGGCAGCAGTGAAGCAACCAGCACCGAAAGCACGTCGTAACGGTCAATCAGATTCTTGACCCGTTTCTGTTTGGACTCGGAAAAGCGTGCCAGCGCTCGATGTCCCGCCCGCCGCGAAATGTAATACAGAACGACGCAACCTACTGTCGAGCCAATCGTTGCTGCAGCGACATAGACGAGCACCCACGATGGACGCGCAGCCGACAGCAGTAGCAGCACGGCGTCAACCCCGCCAGGCATCGGAATCATTACCGAGTCAAGAAACGCGATCGCCAGCAGCCCAAGTGGTCCAAACGAAACCAGATAGTGGGAGAACTTTGTCAGCCCACCAGTAATCTTATGAATAAGTGTTTTCACTAAATTGACCGTGTCCCTTCAAAAGCACGTTCACTGTTCATTTTCCCTTGTCGACTTCACCGCTTCCCGTCCCGCGCCTGATAGAAGATAGATTGCCAAAGCAACCAGGAGAATGCCGGCCACGACGCTAATGATTAACAGCGCATTGTCTTGCGAGAACCGTAGCACCCGTTCGCCATAGAAAACTGCCAGCGTCCCTTCAGCATAATATCGGAGCGAACGCGCCACCAGTATTGTCAACAGGAACTTCCGTCGCGGAAACTGCAAAGCACCGGCCGTCGCCACGAAGATCTTGAAAGGCATTGGCGGTGGCATCAGCGCTGGTACCGCCAGGGCCAGAATCCCGAAGCGCGCGTACCAACGCTCGACCCGCTGAACGTGCTCGATGCGAAACTTGCGATGCAAGACCGCGCGGCCTCCGCGGCTCAGGATCGTGTAGAGCAAAAGGCAGCCGAGCACTGATCCTATGGCCGCAAACATCGGAAAGAAAAAGACGGCCCGTGGATGAGTGTAGCAGCGCGCCACCACCAGATAGTCGTTCACCTCGGGCAACGACAGGAGCGACGAATCGAGCGCTGCGATCAGAATCATCGTCGGTCCGGCCACGAAGATCGGGACGTGTACGATAAAGTGACCCAGCCGTCTGGCAAGGACATGCAACCAATCAAACATAGAAAGACTGACAAGTGGCGATTGATAATTGACGGCACAACGCGCCCGAGAATTCTAACCTGTCACTAGTTCACTCGTCACTGATTTCACTTGGCTGGCGTAAAGATTGAGGGAGTATCGTAAGTAACGCCCACGGTGAGTCCCGATCGCGGGCTGAACTTAGTCAGACCTTTGATACCGGCGAAGTCGAAGCGAAGCCCGGAGGCACGCACCTGCATTCCCAGCCGCGCCTCGCCCTGCGACTCAGTTCCAAGTGGCCCACTGCCGGGCCGCGTGTTGGCGCGGCCGTTGACTTCCCCGGCGAGAAAGAACTGTTTGTTGAGCCGCACAATGCCGGCCAAGCCATAAGTCAAAACATCGTTCTGGCTAAACAATCCAGTCGGGGCGGTGAGAATTCCAATTCCCAGATTGCCGAAAGTGCTCACCCGCGCGTTCTGGCCAAACTTTTTGCCGAAGAGTACTTGCCCATACGCATTAGTTTGATTTAACCCGATGCCGCGGCCCTGGTTTGAGTTCGGCAGTTGCACACCGAAACGGAAACCAAGCGAAGGCAAGTGAGCGGTCTCGTTGCGCAGCTTAATCTTGGTCCAGAGAGTAAAGTCGCCAATATCGTTCGTCGAATTGGCTCCAGCCGCCACGTTCAGCGGAATTGCGCTCGGCCCGCGGGAATTAATGCTCAGAAAGTTTTGGGCGACGCCCTCGATTTGCACTTCAACATTCGGCGCCAAACCGATGTTGATGCCGATCACGCCGGCGCGGGTCAGGTCGCCGGTCAGGCCGGAAACCGGAAACCTCGCCCGCTGCACAAAATCAATTCCCGCTTCGATCCGCATCGAACCGGGCGGGATAATGTCCACGTCCTCGGTGATCAGCGGACGTTGCTGGCCAAAAGTGGCCCCGGCAAGACTGAGGGCAAACGCAACCGAGGCGACGCTGACAGCAATTGTTTTGATTTGGCTATTCACGTTGATTCGATTTTCTCAATCGCCTTTGAATTCAGGCGAATTGTAATGCGCCGGAGACTGAGACGTCAACGCCAATCAAGGATTTAGTGCTGGAGTTTGCAATCGGCCGGAACTCGGCAGCCATCTGCTCAAGAACCGCTCTTTACCGAAACCGCGAGCGACCGGATCATTTTCCATTTGTCATTTCGCATTTGCCGTTGGCCATTGTGTCGCAAGAAGAGTTCCGACATTGATAATGACAAATGAGAAATTTCAAATGGAAAATGGAAAATGAGTCTTCTCAGGTCTTGTCATGGTTAAGTGCCGAAATCCGGTCGCTACTCGCGTTCCGGCGATGTGTTACCATGCTCACCTTCGTAAGCTTGATTCCCTAAATATCAGAAGGCGAACCGATGAATATTAGATCCAGAAAAATACTAGTGGTGATTTTGGTCGCTCTCATATGCGCGACGGCTGATAACTTTCGCCCGCCGCTCACAGCTGCACAACAAGCCAGCCGCACGCTCACCGTACCCGGCTTACAAAAGCGCATCACCGTGCGCCGTGATGAACGTGGCATTCCCTACATCGAAGCTGCGAACGACGAAGACCTCTATTTTGGCCAGGGCTATGTGACCGCCAATGATCGACTGTGGCAGATGGATCTTATGCGACGAACGGCCCGGGGCGAATTGGCAGAGGTCCTGGGGGCAGGTCCAAACAACGCCGCGCTGGAACAAGACAAACAGCATCGCACGTTGGGATTTGCGCAAGAAGTGAACGCGGAGTTGGCCCTGGCCTCACCGCGGACACGCGCCTTGCTTGAGGCCTATGCGCGCGGGGTGAATGCTTACATCGACTCACTCGATCCAAAATCGATGCCGCCTGAATTTCAGATACTCCAATACAAGCCGCGGCCCTGGACCGCAGCGGATTGCCTGCTGCCCGTCAAGCTGTTTGCCGAATCGCTTTCGACCACCTGGCGGCTGGACGTGATGCGCGAAGCGCTGGCCGGCCTGCCCGCAGAAAAGCGCGCCGCGCTATTACCGGAAATATCTCCGCTCGACGTTTTGGTCGTCGGCAAAGACACAAAGAAGCTTAACGCATCGGTCGCTAACCAAAATAGAATTCCCGGCCAAACAAGAATCTCTGATCCCCCTTCTACGGAATTGGTCGCGGCCTTGGCAAACAGCCAAGAGGTCGCGTCGCAAGCCCTTGAAAGGATCGGTCTGTACGCCGAGGGTCTCGCCGCCAGTAACAACTGGGTGGTAAGCGGCAAACACACGGTGTCGGGTAAGCCTTTACTGGCAAATGATCCTCATCTGGCTGCGTCGGCGCCTTCAATCTGGCATCTCGTTCATCTCAGCGCACCGGGACTGCAGGTGGCCGGCGTTACCGCGCCCGGCCTTCCCGGGGTCGTAATTGGCCACAACGATCGGATTGCCTGGGGCTTCACCAACGTGGGTCCCGACGTGCAGGATCTCTACATCGAGAAGTTTGACCCGGCGAACCCCCGTCGCTATCTGACACCGCAGGGCTGGCGCGACGCAGAGGTGCGTCACGAAGAGATCAAAGTGCGAAAGGGTTTCACTAGTTCGGAAACTGACATAGTGCCCCTCGATGTAACTATCACGCGCCATGGCCCGATCATTCTGGCGAAGGATTCCAAGCGTTATGCTTTGCGTTGGACCGCGCTCGATCCGAAAACGAATAACGCCGACAGCACTTACCTCGTGGCGCATGCGCGCAACTGGAAAGAATTCACCGGGGCCCTGCGGTCCTTTACTGCTCCGACTCAGAACATCGTCTATGCGGACGTGGATGGTCACATTGGCCATTACGCCGCGGGCGTTATTCCTATTAGAAAATCAGGAGACGGCAGCGTGCCCTATGACGGTTCAACCGATGCGGGCGAATGGACGAGCTACATTCCGACAGATAAGCTCCCGCATCTTTTCGATCCGCCGGCGGGGATTATCGTCACGGCAAATCAGCGTATCGTTGGCACGGACTATCCCTATTTTCTGACGCATTCATGGGCCCAGCCCTACCGTGCCCGACGCATCTTCGACTTGCTAAACCAGAAACCCAAGCTGACGACTGACGACTTCAGGAGGATTCAAGGTGACATCCGTTCCATCGGTCTGTCTTCATTTGCGCGAGACATCGCCAACCTACTAAAGCCAGGATTGACACCCGATGATCAGAAACTGCGAGACACGATCGCCGCCTTCGAAAGCTGGAATGGTGAGGTGAGTGCCGGCTCCGCTGAGGCGCCTTTGGCGTTTCAAATGCGCGCCGCTTTTCGCACGCGAATACTGACTGCCGCACTCGGTCCCGATCTGGTAAAGATCTACGGTTGGGCCAACTTCGAAACGACACTCGATCGCCTAATCAGCGAACAGCCAAAAGAGTGGCTGCCAAAAGAATTCGGTAGTTATGCTGAGCTCTTGCGCGCCTGCTACGGCGATGCTCGTCAGATCTTGACGAGAAATTTGGGCGCGGACGAATCCAAGTGGAAATGGGGCGAGATGGTCAAGGTGCGCTTTCCGCATTTCCTGGCGGCCGCGCCATTGATCGGTGTGCAATTCATGATTCCGCCGTTTCCCCAAAACGGTGTTGGCAGTCTTGGTACCACCGTCAACGTCGGCAGTAACGTCTCGATGCGGTTCATTGCCGACCCCAACGATTGGGACAAAACACAACACGGGATCACGCTCGGTGAATCGGGAATTCCGTCGAGCCCGCATTGGAAGGATCAGCTTGAAGACTGGCGCAACGTCACGCCGCGCGCATTTCCGTTTACTAAGGCTGCGGTCGAGGGCGCCACGAAGGAGCTTCTAATCCTCGAGCCGGCGTCGAAATGAATTTGTGCGGCTGCGCCACCTGATGTGCGGAAAGGCTATGCCTTTCCGTCAAGTGCTTCCTCTCTTTTTTGAGGCTGCGCCTCATGCCATCGACTGAAATCTCAAACATGTGGCGGGTGTTCGTCGCCATTGAGTTGCCGGCGCCCGTGCGGCGGAAGTTTATTGAGCACATCGATCGTTTGCGCGATTCAATCCCTGATGCGCGAGCCAGTTGGATTCGCGAAGATAACCTGCACCTCACCTTGAAATTTCTTGGAGACACTCCGGTAACAAAGGTCGAAAGCCTTGCACAGGCGGCTCAACGCGCCGCGAGCACGGTCTCCCCTTTTGAAATAATCGTCGGAGGCTGCGGCGCTTTTCCGCCGCGCGGTCAGCCACGTGTTCTCTGGATCGGAATCGAGGATCATGCGGGCAAGCTGGTGGAGCTTCAAACGGCGCTGGAGGATGAATGCGCTAACGCGGGTTTCCCACGCGAAGAGCGTCCGTTTCATCCGCACTTGACGATTGCGCGTATACGAAAGCCCCATGACTCTCGCCAACTGGCGGCAGTCCACAAAGAGATCGGATTCGACCCGGAGACCGTCCGCGCTTCGGAGTTGGGGGTGATTAGAAGCGAGCTGCGCAGCGAAGGCTCGCGACACACGATAATCTCACGCCACGCATTTTCCTCGTTGAAGATCGATTAGACTGATGAGGTTGAAAAGAATGGTCGGGGCGAGAGGATTCGAACCTCCGACCTCTCGGTCCCGAACCGAGCGCTCTACCAGGCTGAGCCACGCCCCGAACTAACAGTTCTTGCTCCCTACTTTGAAGGAATCTGGTTGATCTGTTCTCCTACCCGGTCACATGTCCGCCGGGGTTAGAAGATCGATTCCGGAAGCCCCGAACCGTCGGGCCGCGCTGGTGGCTCGAACGTCACCTTCGTTTTCCTGTGACCATTGAGCGTGCTTGCACAGCAGTGCCAGTTCCGTTGCGCGACCCAGCGTGAGCGCTAAGCAGCGCGCGCCGGCTTCCAACACCGGCGTTCCTGCCTTCCTTGCTTCAGTCAACCAGCTTTCGGCGTGCGCTAATGCCGATTGCACAATCCGCGCGGGTTCAGCGAGACGATCGTCATGAACAGAGACGAGGCAGCGCGTTACTTCCGCTTTCAGCGCGTTGAACGCTCGATCGTCTACACCCAAAGCGCGCAGCGCATCCAGCGAGAGCACGTTCGTGGTTCCTTCCCAAATCGGCAGCACCTGCGCGTCGCGCAAGAGCATGGGCAGCCCCGTGTCTTCAACGTAGCCCGCGCCGCCAAAGGCTTCGAGCGCTTCACTGACAACGGCCACAACCTGCTTGCCGGTCGTCAGTTTCATCAGAGGCGTGAGCAGACGAAGCAACAGACTCTGCTCCTCATCGATCTCGTTGGTCTCAGCGCGACCAGTTAGTTCAGCGACCAGGAAAGCGAGATGAAACGCACTTTCGGTCTCAGCTTGCAAACCGGCCAGCGTGTCCATGTGCAGAGGCTTCTCAGAAAGCAGTGCCCCGAATGCCGTGCGCTTGTGCGCGTAGTCAAGCGCAAGCGCGACGCTCCGCCGCATTAACGAGACGGCGCTGATGCCGTTCCAGAGACGCGTGATGTTGAGCACCGGCGTGATGTTGCGCACGCCGTCGGTGGTTCCCAAAACCAGTTGCGCCGGCGTGCCGTCCAGAGTCAACTCCGCGGTCGGGACTTTGCGCGTGCC
>JBGPWS010000250.1:0-6947 GCA_041492345.1 Pyrinomonadaceae bacterium
CGACCAGCAGCGGATTGATCACCTTGCCGCAATCATCAACCGCGACATAGCGCAGAAAAGTTGTCTCGCCGGTTTCTTTATCGATCTCAACGACGCAGATGTGCGTGCCGAACGGGAAAGTAAAGTTCTTTGGCTCGAAAAAATAAGTCGCCGACAAACCCGGCTCGGTGTCCGGAGGTAGTTCTTTGGCGATGTGGGCTATCAGAGCAATCTCCTGAATCGTCAGAGTCGACCTGCCTTCTGTATCTGGCTCTGGCAGAGCCCCGGCAGGCGCCTCGCCGACCGCAACGTCGGGTTCGGAAACTCCGGTCGCCGCAGCCGCTGCCCTCTGTTTGGAATACCGGCCGCCTTCGAAAGCCAATCCTGAAGCTTCGCACTGCAAGATGTGGGCGGCAATCTTCGCGGCTTTCTCTTTCAGCTTTTGAATCGCGATTAGCACCGCCGTGCCGCCGACTGCCGTAGCGCGGCTGCCAAAAGTGCCTATGCCGTATTGCACAATCGCGGTGTCTCCATGAATCACGGTCACGTCGTGAAGGTCGACGCCAAGTTCATCGGCGGCGATTTGCGCGAACGAAGTTTCCTGGCCCTGTCCATGCGGCGACGCTCCCGTCATGACCGTCACCTTGCCGGTGGGCTCGATACGCACGGTCGCGCTCTCCCACCCGCCGGCGGGCATTGCCTGCGATGGGCCCAACGCGCAAATCTCCACGTAACTCGACATACCGATTCCGATTAGCTTTCCTTCAGCGCGCGCTTTCGTTTGTTCCTGGCGCAGTTTTTGATAGCCGGAAAGATCAAGGGCTTTGTCGAGTGCGGCTTCGTAATCTCCGCTGTCGTAATCCAGCCCGGTAGCGGTGTGAAAAGGGAACTCGGTTTTTGCCGGAAAGTTTTTCCGCCGGACTTCGACCGGATCCATTTTCAATTCGGCCGCAACGATATCCATCGCGCGTTCTACTACATAAGTCGCCTCCGGCCGGCCCGCGCCGCGATAAGCGTCGGTGGACATTTTGTTAGTGAAGACGCCGGTGACATTCATCTGAATCGCGGGAATCCGGTAAGCACCCGAAAGCATCAGGCCAGTCAGTGTCGGAATCGCGGGCGTCAGCAATTGATGATAAGCACCGAGGTCTGCAAAGACGTTGTAACGAAGACCCGTCAGGATGCCATCGTTTCGGCAACCGACTTCCACGGTGCCGACCTGGGCCCGCCCATGAATCGTCGCCTGCATGTTTTCGCGCCGCGTCTCGATCCATTTCACCGGCTTGCATAACTGGATCGAGATCCAACCCAGCAGGGCCTCTTCCGCGTAAACATTTAGTTTCGAGCCGAACCCGCCGCCAACTTCAGGCGTGATCACACGCAACTTGTTCTCTGGAATGCCAATCATCAAGGCGAGTTGCGTACGCAGCAGGTGTGGGATCTGCGTCGATGACCAAACTGTCAGTTCTTCTTCGCCCGGGAAATAGCGCGCTAGCACGCCGCGCCCCTCCATCGCCACTGGCGCCAGGCGCTGATGCACCATTCGTTGCGTGACGATGCGGTCCGCGGCCTTCAGTGCCGCATCGATGTCGCCTTCGCCCGAGGTGAGCGTGTACGCGATGTTGTTGCCAAACTTCTCATGAATCACCGGGCCGCCTTTGGCGGAAGCTTCGACATCCACCACGACAGGCAGTTCTTCATAATCAACTGAAATCAGATCGGCCGCATCGCGGGCGGCGTAGCGATCCTTCGCGACCACTGCGGCAATCGGATGTCCGACAAAAAGGGCTTTGCCGGTGGCGAGTACTCGATAATCGGGAACCTTCAAATCAGGAAGCGCAGCGGCGCAGGGGACCGGGCCAACCGTGGTAGCGATGTCTTTGCCGGTGTAGACAGCGACAACCCCCGGCGACTTCACAGCTTCAGTCACGTCAATGCCCGTAATGCGCGCATGCGCGTAGATTGAACGGACGAATACGACGTGCAGCGTGTCGGGAAGCCTGATGTCGTCAACATAATGCGCGAGACCCTTGATCAGTCGCGGGTCTTCCGTTCGCTTGATTCTTTGTCCGACGTATTTACCCATAAAGCCTCCGAAAGACGATCTTCGATCTTTGAACTTCGAACTTCGATCTTTGGTCTTTGATCTTTGATCTTTGGCTTCTGAGCCTGGAACCGGGACTTCCCTGAACTAACGCAAATCAAAGATCGAAGTTCAAAGACCAAAGATCAAAGTTCAGCCTTTTTCTTCGCCGCATACTCGACCGCCTCAACGATATGCTGATACCCGGTGCAACGGCACAGGTTTCCTTCCAGACCGTGACGAATTTCTTCCCGCGACGGATTGGGATTGCGGTCAATAAGCTGGGTGGCGGCGATGATCATTCCGGGCGTGCAGTAACCACACTGTAAGCCGTGCTGTTCCCAGAATCCTTCCTGCATGGGATGCAGGCTGCCGTTGGTGGCGAGGCCCTCGATGGTGGTGATGTTTGCGCCATCGGCTTGCACGGCGAACATCGTGCATGACTTAACAGCTTGCCCATCGACCAGAATGGTGCACGCGCCGCAAATCGAAGTCTCACAGCCGACATGCGTGCCGGTCAGTCCCAGAAGCTCGCGCAAGTAATGTACGAGCAGCAGACGCGGCTCGACCTCGTCGTGGTGATCGACACCATTCACACTGATACTGATAGCCTGGTTCATAAGCTACCTCTCTTGATGTTAAGAACGTTTGAAGGCGAATTACCTAGTGCGAGGCATTCTTCTATGCCAGTTCATAGCGAAAGTCAACTGCGAGTTGAGGGGCCTGACGTGGAACTCAGCGGTGGTGTGAAGCGCCGTGCTCTTGCGGTGTCGGTTTAGTATTTTCTATTTCTGATTGCTCTTGGGCCGGCGATATTTCCTCCAGGCTCGATAGTTCTTGGGAATGTCCAACTTCTTCAATTGTCCCCAGACGTCCATTGCTTGTTGCCTCGTTGAGTTCTTTTCCCCAGCCAAAAAATCAGAGACAAAATTGATATATCTGCCCGAAGGAGCCTGAGGAAAGCTGCCCTCCAGCTGATTTAGCTTGATATACTGCTTTACCAAATCTTCGTAGGTGATCTTAATGCCCTTATCTATCTGCTCTTCTCGCCAACGGTTGAGTCGATAGCGGGCCCCTGATTTTCTTTTCAAATTGGGAGTGACCTTTAAGGCCTCGGTGACAATGAATTCTTTTGTTTCCTTGTTGCTGGTATAGCTAACTACGGGAAGTTTGAGATTGAGCCCTTTTTCAATATCTCTGACTCCTGATCTTGAGAGAGTTTTTCTAGTCGAACTGCTCACTTCACCGGTTCGCAGGAAATGCTTGATCAACTTTTCCAGCTCGTCCTTGCGCAGCTTTGCTGCCAAGGGAACGCCAATTTCATCGGCGAAGGCCTTTATTTCAACTGCATACCAATATCCATTATCAAACTGCTTTTCGGTCATAGATTTCGATAGCTTTGGTTTCTTATGCATCGTTTCTTTTTCCCTAAACAGCGTAACTATCGTCCACAGGCTGCTGCCAAACGACCACCGTCACGCAACCAGGGGCGGGCGTCTGCCTATGGTCCAGCGACAGGCTACCGGCTGCCCGAGAGTATTTGTAGCCGGGTGGGCCCAGCCTTTGAACAGGCAGATTAGGAGTCTGCTTAGACCGTCGCTTTGTGAATCTGTCGCTTCAGACGATGGATGCGACGGCGGACGGCTTTTAGTTGCGCGTGGTCATGCGCCGCGATGGCGCTCGTGCGGCGCTGCTTCAGGTCCTTAATGCGGGACTTGATTGCGGCCTTGTCGATGCCCACAACTTCGTGATGCGCATGCATCTCAATGTTCAGGGCTTTGCATAAGGCAACGATCAAATGTTCTTTGTTGAGCTGGGTATAGCCCTGCACTGCTTCGTGCTGGATGTCTTTGGTTATGTCGCGCAGCTCGGCCAGCGTTTTGTGTCTCAGTTCGTTATGTGTGTATGCCATGGTTGCTCGGTTTTCCTCGGGCCCGCCGGGCTGATCTTTCTGAAAGCATGTTGTGGTATATAAGGGCTGTTCTGAAATACCACGCCAAGGCAGTCAATGTCGAGTCTAACGCGAACAGCAACGAGCAAGATTATCATCCGCGCGCTGGCCCTGGTGCTCGCGCTAATTGTCTGCGCCGCGCTTTACGATCTCTTCTATCCGCGCACTACGCAGATGCGCGAGTTTGATCCGGATGAGGTAGCCCGCCTGGAAACTGCGATGTGGCGCTCATATTACGAGAAGCAGCGCGTGCTCCTGTTCAATCAACTGGCTGAATTACTCCGCACTCAGTATCACATGACACCTATTAGGTCGAACCAGGTTGCGTACTACGGCGCCAACGCGGCTTTCGTGTTTAAGAAGGGCGGGCAGCGGTCCGATTACGAGAAGGCCTTGCCCGACCTGGTGAAATTCTACGGCGCTATTCGCATGACGAGCGACATTCAATTTGAGGTGGATCGCGTGGCGCGGCTGGAACTCGAGTGGTGGATAATTCATCGACAGCGCGCCCAGCACGCGCCCGGCGATTTGGAAAAGGCCTTGGCCGACTTACAGGCTGAGATTTATCGCGTGCCGGTTGATCGCCTGATGGAGCATGGACGCTTGCGTGCTGAAGCGATGACGATCCGCGATACGAAAACCGAACGTGGCGGAGTTACGGACGCGGATTGGGCCCGGATAAACGAATTGCTCAAAGAGTCATGGCGATCGCTGGCGAAAGCGGTGAAGGCCTAAGGCAGCATCCTGGAGTTGTTGAGCAAAAGCGGCCCGGATTGCTGTCCCTGACGCGTCTTCAGCATAGTCTGATCCAACCTGGCTAACTCCTTTCATGGTCATCGAAAAGGGGGCCAGGCCAGAGCCAAAAAGGGGGCGGCCCATTCTACTCAAAGCTGAAAACAGAAACTCAAGTGAAAAGTACGGTAATTTGTGACATGCGGCCGGTGATCTGGCCACGTTAGTCCTTGCCAGTTTGCACCCCAATAGGGCATAGTACGTCCCAGTTATTCCTTCTCTCGCGCATCAACGGTGATGTGCCCCGCGCCTACGGATTGGCGGCGGCGTTACGGATAGTTCGAGAGCAGGCTGTTTTCAACCGGAGAAGAGAAGCCGCTCATTTCAGTGAGCATCCGAAACGCAAGCCTTCGCTGCAACCGTTACTACGAAGCCACCTTCGATTCGAAGCTTCTTCGCCCAGCTCTAAAAGGAGAGTTCAACTTACATGTCAATGAAACTATACGTGGGCAATTTGTCCTTTCAAACTTCCAGCGAGGATCTGCAACAGCTTTTTGCGCAGGCCGGCACGGTCGAATCAGCCAGCGTCGTCGAGGATCGCGAAACAGGTCGTTCGCGCGGCTTCGGTTTTGTGGAAATGGCCACCAAGGAAGAAGGCGAAGCGGCCATTCAACAATTCAACGGCAAGGAATTCAACGGCCGTAACCTGAACGTCAACGAAGCGCGTCCGAGAGAAGACCGCGGCGGTCGCGGCGGCGGCGGTGGTGGACGCGGCGGCTATGGTGGCGGTGGCAACCGTGGCGGCGGCGGTGGTGGTCGCGGTGGTTATGGTGGCGGTGGCGGTGGCGGTGGCGGTCGCAATGATCGCGCGCCGCGCTGGTAACCGGCGGCGATTTCGTCTTGGGGAGTGCAGCAACTTCTGCTGCACTTCGAATCAAGTTCAAATCAGGCTTAGTTGAAGGAGGGGCGCGTTCGTGCCACGGTAAATTACCGGGCAAACCGCGTTTGTTTCTCATGCCAGTGAAAGAGCGAAAGGTGGAAAAGCCTACCTACGCCGTTGGCGATCGCGTCGACAAGTTCTGCGCTAAATGTCAGGAGGAGCGCGGCCACATCGTAGCCACCATTACCAAGCGTGGCCAGGTCTCCCGAGTAAGCTGTCCGAAGTGTGGCGTTCGCAGCTCGTTCAAACCTGCCGCCGGGCCTCGCTCTGCCAGCACCAGCTCCAAGGCCAGTGCCCCTTACGATCGCACGCGCACCTATCGCACCGGACAACATCTAAACCATTCGACGTACGGTCCCGGTGAAGTAACCGCCGTGATTGAGCCGCAAAAGATCGACGTGCTCTTTTCAGATCGAGTGCGCCGGTTAATTCATTCACAGCCGTCGGCATGAGCTTGCAAGTCGGCCCCCTGATTACGAAAGATAATTGAAAGCACTTTTGATGGACAAAGAGATTAAGGTCAAAGATGGCCACCGCGGAATTCGCTGGCCAACCACGATATGGATGATCGTTTTTCACCTCGGCGCCGTTGCGGCGCTTTTTTATTGGAGTTGGCGTGGTCTGATTGTCGCCGCGGTTCTTGCCTGGGTAGCCCAGAGTCTCGGCGTCGGCATGACGTATCACCGCCTGCTCACGCACCGAAGTTACAAAGTCCCCAAGCCGTTTGAGTATTTCTTGATCATTTGCGCGACGCTTTCCTTCGAGGGCGGACCTATCAACTGGGTGGCCACCCATCGGATTCATCACGCGCACAGCGACGAGCGAGGCGGCGACCCGCACACTCCGGTTGATGGCCGCTGGTGGTCACACATCGGCTGGATTCTGACTGGTACGGCCCAACAGCATAGCCGGGAAGTGCTGGAGCGTTACGCTCCTGACCTGATGCAGGATCGTTTCATTGTGGCGCTGAACCGCGTGTACTTTGTGCCTTTGATAGTACTGGCAATCGTTTTGCTCGCGGTCGGCGGTTGGCCTTTGGTGCTGTGGGGTATTTTCCTGCGGGTGACGTTGGGCCTGCATGCGACATGGCTGGTGAATTCCGCGACTCACCTTTGGGGCCGGCGACGTTTTGAAACGCACGATAATTCGCGCAACAGTTGGTGGGTAGCGCTGCTGACCTGGGGCGAAGGCTGGCACAACAACCATCACGCGTACCCAACCTCAGCCCGTCACGGTCTGGCCTGGTATGAAATTGATTTCAA
>JBGPWS010000020.1:0-23038 GCA_041492345.1 Pyrinomonadaceae bacterium
CAACGGATTACCCGCATTCGTGTTCAGCGTGTCAACAAACTGCGCCGCAGTCATCGACGCCGGGAAGGCAGTAGTGAACCGTGAGCGCTGCACAAACTCCGCGGTGAAAGCTTGCTTGTTGTTATCGAGTTGTTGCTGCCAATTCCCCTGTCCAACGATTACACTCTGACCAATCTCCAGTGTGTCCGGCAGAAACTCGCTGAGCCGAACGATCGGAACCGGGAGTTGATGTGTCCCACCGAAAGTCGATGTCCCGTTCACGCTTCCATATGCAGCTTTGTAAATGCGTTCGACGAGGTAGCCCGTATCCTGGAATTCAATTGAGAGGAA
This sequence comes from Pyrinomonadaceae bacterium, assembly GCA_041492345.1. Lineage (GTDB taxonomy): Bacteria > Acidobacteriota > Blastocatellia > Pyrinomonadales > Pyrinomonadaceae > UBA11740. The sequence continues at coordinate 331 of JBGPWS010000020.1, forward strand.
GAAAGCCGCAGAAACGTTAATCCGCTTCACTTCTATGCACTGCGGCTGGGGCAAGCAGCCAACAATCTCATTAACCCAGAAAGCGAAGCCGCTTGCATCAGGCTCGCGGCCCAAAAAGTCGATGTAGTGCTGATGCACAAAAAAGTTGGCCTGGTCGAGCGGATTGGCGCCGGTCGTGCTCTCGTTGTCAGTGATGGTTACGGTCGCGGTGCTCGGTGAACCGAGAGTAGCGCCAACGGGATTGCTCAAACTTACATTGAATGCTTCATTGCCTTCGGCATAAGCATCGTCTGTGAGAGAAATGTTGACGGTCTTGAAGACTTCACCCGGCGCAAAGTGGACCGTGCCGATCGCTGCCGCATAATCACAGCGAGAAGAAGCATTGCCGCTAATCACATTGCAGTTACTCGCGCCGGCTGTGTCGCTGGTCGCGTAATCAATGCTGGCCGGGGTCGACGTGTCACCGAGTCTGGTAAAGGTGACCGTCGCGCGGCCGGCTGACTCGCTGACCAGATAACTTGCGCTGCTAAACTGGACACTGCTGGCCGACGAGGCCGCGCCGAACTGACCGCGAATCTCACCATTCAGGAAATTGCTGCTGTGAACGTTGATGTACAACTGTCCGTTCTTCAGGTTTTGCACATCGGTCGCCGAAGGCGAGATCAGGAAATCAGAAAAATCGCCGTTCGGCAGCGGAAACAGAATGGAACCTGGACTTCCCGGCGCGGCCGGACCATGAATGTGCGCGGCGGTTTCCGCGCTCGATAGCCCGTTGTAGTTTAGCGAGACGCGCGCCGTTTGTTCATCCGGACTCAAAAGCAAAGTCGCGGTGCCGGTAGCAGTTGAATTGTTTGGTGGCGTTTCTTGCGCGCTATTCAGGTTGGCAGTGAACAAGAGGGGCTGCTTGCCCGAGATTTGGTAAACAGCACTGTTGGTGTTAGAGACTACAAACAGATCGCCGTTCGGTCCGGTCTCAATGTCAGTTGTGATTCCGAAGTCGCGCCCAATCAGCAGGCTCTCGCTTTCAGTAATATCGAACTTATCCAGATTGTCGGCAACCAGATCGTTGAGCCGCGAATCGGTGAACGCAAAGTGCAGGCGATCCGGTGCCAGCTTGAATCGAAAGAGAAAACCGCCCACCAGAAACGTACGCGCCGCGCCCACAAACATGTCCCCTTCAAATTGAGGACCCAGTCCCCTGCCCTGAACAAAGCCCAGGGGTGACGCGGGGATGGCATACTTCCAACTGAATTCCGGATCGTTGTAGTGCGCGCCGGGCAACATGTAGAGACGCGCGAGCGCCGCAGCCGGAGTATCAGCGATCAAAGCAGGCGGCCATCGCAACTGCTGCAAGTCACCCAAGCCGTACGTCGATTCGATCTGCTTGAACTGAGCAACGCGGCTAACCGGACCCATCATCTCGACCCAGCCATTATTCGATCCGGCGGTTACCCGATTCATCTCGTCAAAGGCGTCGTCGCCATTTTCCTGGTCCCAGAGATTGCCGGAGAGCGGATCGAAAGCCAAACCGAAGCCATTGCGCACGCCATAGGCGTAAAGCTTTTTGATATTTGCCGCGGCCTCGCCGGTCAGAGTTGTTGCAGCATTGAAGAACGGATTGTCCGGCGGCGTCGAGCCGTCATCGTTAAGCCGCAGGATAAAACCCGTCAGGTGATTGTTGTCCGGCTCTGGCCCTCCAAACTGATCGTCGGGCACCGGGCCGAGCTGGTTGTTCTGTAACAAACCACGCCGGCCGTTGTCGCCCATCAGTATGTAGAGCTTGCCGTCCGGACCAAAACGCAGAATGCCGCCGTTGTGGTTCCCGCGCAACGGCTGGTTCGCATCAGCCTGGTAGGCATGCAATTTGATCAGATTCCGATCGAACGTCAGGGTGGCGCCATTCCAAATATATCGATCGACCCGATTCGAAAGCGGGATGAATACATCAGCGAGGTTGGTTGAATCAGCGCCAGTGCTGCTCTCTGTCCAGTAAAGATAGACATAGCCGTTGAGCAGGAAGTTCGGATGCAGGGCGATGCCAAGTAATCCTCGTTCCGAGCCGCTGTTCACCGCCAGATCGAGGACCGTGCTCTGCAGCAGGCCGTTCGTGATTCGTTGGACCTTGCCCGTATTCTTCTCCAGCACAAAGAAATCACTGTTTCCGATAAAAGCCATGCTGGTCGGTTGTGAAAGGCCGCTCACGACCGTCTTTACCGAAAGATTTGGATCAAGCATCGAGGGGCCGCTGGCTGGTGCATTAACGGTCGTCTGAATCGTGGTCGAGTTATCGTTCGTGTCTGGATCATTTTCGGTGGCCACGACGCTCGCGGTGTTCGGCAACTGGCCCGGTGTCTGCGGCGTTATCGTGATGTTTACGATTGCGACTGAACCGTTTGCTATTGAACCCAGGTTGCATGTGACCGTCGGGGGGCCGCTGCATGTACCCTGAGTCGGTATGGCTGAAACAAAGGCGGGGCCTGCCGTCAACTGATCAGTCACCGCTACATTGGTCGCAGGTGAGGGGCCATTGTTCGTCACGATGATGCGATAGGTGAGATTAGCCAGAGCGGTCGCCGGGTTAGGCGATGCCGTTTTGGTGATCGCCAGATTGGCGCTCGCCGTGCCCGAAACAAAAAGCTGAGCTGCGCCGCTGTGCTGCAGATTCCCGCTCGTAGTATTGAGGTTCAGTGAATAGGTTCCCGGCGGTGTCGCCGCGGTGGTGGTCACGGTCAGGGTCGACGACTTTGCAGATGCGTCGGTGATCGCGATGGTCGTCGGATTGAAACTCGCAGTCGCATCGCCGGAAAAACCGGATGCGCTCAAGGAAATCGTGCCGGTGAAACCACCCGCGGGAGTAGCGGTGACTGTGTAAGTAGTGCCGCCGCCAGGCACCACGTTACGCGAGCCCGGCAAGATCGAGATCGAATAATCGGCCGCGGGCGTGGCGTCGGCAATCTCGACGACAAAAGCATCCTGGCCTCCTGCGTTAGCAGGTTGCAACGGCCCCGCCGTCGGAAAATTTGTTGAAGCAGTGTAGCCGGTGATGTATGCGTTGCTCGATGCGTCAAGCATCAAAGGGCTCGTTGACGTAACCGTGCTGGCATTGCTCTCGTTCGCACTACCGCCGAGGTAGGTCGAGTAGAGAAACGCGGTTCCCACGGGATTCAACTTCGCTATGAACGCATCAAAGCCGCCCGCATTGGCAATTTGCAGCGGAGTCACAGTCGGGAAATTCGTGGATGAAGTAAAACCGGTTACGTAGGCCTCGCCCGCGGAATTGACTGCGATGCCAGTGCCGCGATCATCGCCAGTTCCACCCAGGTACGTCGCGTAGACCTTTGTTCCCGCGCTTGAGATCTTTGCAATGAAGGCGTCAAACGAGCCGCCGAACGCGGGCTGTGCCGGCGTTAATAGCGGGAAGTTGTTCGAAGAAGTCTGGCCAGTAACGTAGATATTATTTCCGCCATTGTCGATAGCGACCCCATAGGCTTTATCGTCCCCAGTGCCGCCGAAATACGAGCAGAAGATCAGCGAAGCCGCGCCGTTGGCATTCGTGTCGATCTTGGCAACGAACGCGTCGAAGCTGCCCCCGGATGAATTCTGAAATGCGTCCTGAGTGGGAAAGTCCTGTGCGGACGTGTAGCCCGCGACGTAAGCGTTGCCGGTGGAATCTATCGCCACACCGCTGCCGCGATCGGTTCCGCTCCCGCCCACATACGTCGAATATATCAATCCGGTAGCGGTTGAATTCAGCCGCATCAAGTAGGCATCGGTGTCTCCGCTCCGAATGAACTGAAAGCCACCCGCGGTAATGGGAAATCCCTGAGACCTGGTGCCGCCCGTGAGGTAGGCACTGCCGGCAGAGTCGACGGCCACTCCCTCGGTTGAATCATTGTCCTCGCCGCCGATGTAGGTCGAATAAACCAGAGCATTTCCCTGGGCATTCAGTTTGAACGCAACGCCGTCGAAGTCTCCGCCTCGATATACCGGTCCAATCACCCCCGGCGTCGTGGGAAAATCAGTTGAAGTAGAGTCGACGCGCCCTACCACATAGGCGCTGCCGCTGCTGTCCACCGCGATGCCATCGCCGCGATCCTGACCGCTTCCGCCGACATAAGTTGAATAGATAATGGCGCTGCCGGAGGCGTTGATCTTGGTCACAAAGATATCGCCCAATCCGGCTTTGTTTGCCGGGCCCTGGGTGGGAAAGTTTGTCGAGTTGGTGGTGCCGGCGACATAGATGTTGTTGCTGCTGTCGATCGCAATGCTGCTTCCAGGATCGTCGCCGGTACCGCCAAGATACGTCGAGTAGACCAGCGCGGGATCAACGACCAGCGGCTGCGTCTTGTCGTAGGCGTCAACCTCAAACGAAATCTCCCGTTTGCCGGAAAATACATAACGACCCGTGACTGGCCGCCGCTCGCCTGAGATTTCCTGATAGATGATCGGAGCCGGCTCGCGCAGTTCTCCTCCAGCGAATTGCAAAACCAAATCTCCGTTCGTGGCAACGCGCGGCCGGAGTTCAGGATTGAATCTGAACTTAATGACACCGGGATCAGCGCCGGGCGCGATCCTAAAGTCGTACTCAAGTCGATCATGGTGACCGTAGTACAAGACACTTATGCCGGGATAGATTTCGTCGTAGCGGACCTGGGCGTAAGTCGGCACGTCAGTGCGCCATCTTGCGGGGTCCGCGCCAATCAGATAGTTGCGTTTCCCCGGCGAAGGATCGAGAGCCTCGGCCCTTGCGCCGGCATTCGATCCCAGGAGCGTCATTTTCAGGAGCCTTTGTTGGGTGCGATTAGTGGCGCCTATCGTTGTTTGCGAAGCGGTCAGGAGCAGACGGTAACCGCTGCCCCGAACAAAGAATTGATTCGCTTTGTCTCCCGGCTCAAAGCTAATGGGAAGCCTCATCAAAGCAATCTTTGCGGCAGCTCTGCCATCCTGGATTTGATCGCCGTTGGAACGCTCTGCCGATAGCTTCATTGCCTGAGATTTGGTGAAGATGATCGAGCCCGGCGGAGAAAAGATTTCGGTCACGAAGAACAAGAACGGGAATGCACCCAGTAAGAAGGCCCGGCGGAGCGTTTGACGACGAAAGTTTTTTTTCGGCATCACGTGTGTAATCCTAACTCAGCAGCACAAAACTTGACGAACCGCAAACAAATGGCCCAGCAGAGTGAACTTGTGGTCTGCTCACTCGTGCTGGGCTGATTGCTGCACGGCAAACTGTCTCACCCGTGCACGCACATCTTAAGGCGCCAGGAACCCAAGGTTCGACGTCGCAAACTTCGAAAGATTTGGAAACACCGTGGCAATGTCCGAACCCGCCAGGCCATACCATGACGCCAGCGTGGCCGCATACTGATCGATCGAAGTAGTTGGAATCCATTGACCCCGGTTGCTGGTGGTGTCATCCAGGCCACCGAGTTGCAAAACAGGATAGCCAAAAGGAAGACCAGAACCGTCGGGCCGGCGTGACCCGTAGAATGCGCCGCCCAGGACGGAACCGCCCATGATGAACGCATGACTGCCCCAGGCGTGATCGGTACCCACACTTGAGGCGCCTGAACCTGACGGTTGCAGCGTGCGGCCAAAATCAGAGAGGGTGAAAGTAGTGACGTTATTACTGAGCCCCTGAGCTACCATCTCGTCATAGAAAGCGCGCATCGCCTGGCTGATTTGTGTCAGTAAGCCACCTTGCGTGCCCGACTGCGCGCCATTCCCGCCGGGATTCGTGGGGTCGGTACCAGTTTCGTTGGTGTGCGTATCAAACCCACCAACGGAGCAGAAGAAAATCTGACGCTTCATCTTAATACCTACGGCATCCCTGATCGCAATTAGCTTGGCGATTTGCTTCAGTTGATTTCCGAGAGATGTGGTCGGAAATGCCGTGGGGTTGCCAGGCGTCGGAATAACAGGCTCCCCTTGATTCAATGCGGCGTCGGCAGTTAGCGCCTGACTCGTCGTATCAGTTGAGGCTTTGACCAATGCAACGTTTTGATCGAAGCCGAGCAAGGTACGATAGCTGCTTAGAGGATTGGTAGTGTTTGGATTGGCGCTGGCGGGACCACTCCAACTCAGCACCAGGAGGTTTGCGAGCGTCGTTGGCGCAGCGCCGATCGCCAACTGCCGGGAGTTGAACCCGGTGGAGAAAAGGCTCGTGCCGGCCAGAGAAATGTTCATTGGCAGCGCAACGGCACCGTTAAGCGCATTCGTCTTGTCGGCAATCCGACCACCCCATCCCGTTTGCCCGCTCGTATTCGCGATTGACGATTGTTGCTGATTCACCTGGTCCGAGTGAGAGAACAGTTGATATGGGCGTCCGATTCCCGCCGCATAATTTGCGCGGGTAATTGGCTGAACCAAAGAACCAACATTGCACAGCACAGCAAGTTTGCCGGCGGCCCAAATATCCATGAAGCCCTTGGCTTGGCCCGGGACCGACCCGAACTCAGGCGAAAGGTTGGGGTGAAAAGCGTAAGAGACTCCACTCGTGTTTGAGGGAGTGATCTTTGTGTTTGCGAGTGCTGTTAGTGGCACGGCCAGACCTGAAGCGCCGCCGCGCACGTTGCCATAACCATTCGTAGTTCCGCCGACCGGGTTTGTATAGTCGTCGTATGGAATCACCATGTTATTGCAGTCCGACCCGCCCGACATGAAGATGCAGACCAGCGCTCGGTAGTCCGAAGCGACATCCGGTTGTTGATCCTGCATCATCGCATTAACCAGATTGAACCTGTCCACACTGGCAATCATCGCGGCGCCGGTTAAGCCACAGGCTGATGCTTTAAGAAATTTTCTGCGTGATTCGTCCATTTGCTCCTACCTCTCCACCTGATATTGCGATGAGGTCGCGATAAGATAAATCGCCGTACGCGTCCGCCCCGTTGGATCTGCACTCGCTATGGAATTGACCGCCGCAACGATGTTGGCGTTCATCGCCTGGGACATTGTCCCATGCATCATCCGGGTATTAAGCGCGTCCACAAGCATCTGCGGCGTGCCTCCGACCCCTGTCAGTATCGCTTGATAGGCCGAGTAGTTGACCTGCGTACCTGAGGGACGGTTGGGATTGCTGATCGGAATGCCATTGCCGCTATTGGCAAGAAACAACGTGTTCATGAAGTTGGTACGCGCATAAGTTGTGGACGTGTCGAGGATGCCAAATTCCGGACCGAACAGATTGGTTCCGGGCAATCCGAAGTCCGCCGGAAAGTAACTGAACACCGTCGGTGGATTGAACAGGTTCTGCCCCAGAGTGGTCGTAAAACTGCCCGGAGTGTTCGTCGCCAATACACCATCGCTGGTTGCATTGAACGTGCGAAGCAGGTTGGTTATCAACAACACGGGTTCGCGCAAGTGGCCGTAGTTCGGATCAGTCTTCACATCACCGCGGGCCTCAGGATCCAACAGGATTGCCGTGATCACAGCCTTCATGTCTCCGCGCACCCCCGATCCATTGTTGGCGAACGCCGCCGCGCAACGGCCCACATAGGCTGGAGCGGGATTGCTTGTAACCGTCTGACGGATCAATTGCGTGCAGACGTACGGCCCGGTGTTTGGGTGATTGAACAGATTGTCAATCGCCGTATTGAGTGAAGTAATCGCGTAAACCTTAGTGTTGTCGAGATTCACCTGTGAAGTGTTGCCGGTGCAATTCGCGCACGCAGGCACGACTACAGGACTCGCGTGGTTGATGTCCGTCAACAGTGTCTTCTGCGCGATGTCGTATCGATTTATGTTGCCCTGCGGGAGCATCGGATCCTGGTAATTCAGAACGCTGGTATTCCCGTCGAGGCTAAACTGCTTATTCGGTCCGAGATCCCAACCGGTGAAGACCCGCGCCAGATTCGCGATAGTTGTCTGGTCGTAGGTCGGGACCCGATTGCCCTGGGCGTCAAGCACTGGTGTGCCGTCCTGATTCAGGGTGTCCACGCCAACGGAGAATAGCTGCATTATCTCGCGAGCGTAGTTCTCATTGGGAGTAGGATTGGCACGGTTCACCACTGAGTTCCCTCTCATATTCAGGTATTCGCCCATCCCTGGATTGAGAGTGATTTCGAAAAGCATGGTGCGGAAGTTGCCAAACGAATTGCGATCGATTGTTTGCAAGTACGGTGCGTACCAGAATGCCTGGTTGTTGTTCAACGGCTGGCCGCCAACGACGATGAATTTGTGAAACGCAAACGATACCCGCTGCCTCAATTGATCAGGCTGCGTTAACGCATTCAGCATGAACTGCTTTTGAAGCGGATAAAGCGAGTAAAAATCACGCAGACAAGTGGCGTCGCATGGTGGTATTGGCTCAGCGGCCGGATAGAACTGTGGATAGGGCAAGGAAGCGGGATAATCTGAGGACAAGAGAAAAAGAGGGTCAGTCGACGCATCAACGAACTGTGGCGACGTATTGAACTGCTCGTTGATGTAAGCCTGCATGCCCACGGTACGCAGGTGGGTCAGATCCGCATCGGTCGGCCCCCACGTCGTCTGTTCCAGAAACCTGATCCCATCGGAACCTGCGGCCATCGAAGGATTACTGAACTGGGTCTGGTACTGCGCGATCGTCACCGGGGTCGGAGCGGGCGGTGGCGTTTGCGGCGCCGGTGTGCCCACGGCGCCCGGATCGTCTGCCGGTCCACCGCCGATCTGGCCGATGGCCACGCGCACCCGATTGCTACCCATTCCATGCAGGTTCAAACGGACCAGTACGTCGCCCAGATTCGAGGTCATCAAGTCATTGAGTCTCACTACGACCATGTAGACGCCGTCGAAACTTGGCACCTGACCGACGTACTCGACGTTCAGGGGATAGTGCACATGCCCGGCGTCTTCTGCGTCGGCGGTCAAAGAGTTCTGCGTTTCTCCGGCCAGCAGATCGAGATTCATGACAAACAGCGTGATGCGCGTTCGGGGATCATTGGGACTAAAGTTGCCTTCCGACGAGAGGGAAAAAGGTTCGGCCCTCATCGACACTGATTCGAGCGCCACGGCTCGAGTCGAAGCCGCCGAGACGCTAATCAACGTCGGGCTGATGCTCGGCGCTGCCGACGCCGGCGCCAAAGCCCCGCTCAAAATCATCGCCAGGCCTGCGCCCACAAATGCCACGAAGCGCTTGCTTGAAGCAAAAGCACGGTTTCTCATAGGGTATGCTCTCTCTGTCAAGAACGACACAAACGAATCGACATGAGGCTAGCCAATAGAATGATTGGTGGAGGGGCCACCGGGCGACATCACCTGGTTCAACTGAATATACACAGCAGGCCAGAGCGGGGTCAACAACTTTTAGACGAAGCAGACAGAAATTTGGGTGAAGCTTTTTGACCGACCAGCGTCCCTGAGGAAAGCTACTAAGAGAGCTTCGAACTGGAGCGAATGAGCTCGTAAAAACCTGCGGCAGAGCCAAGCACGATGCCCGTCACGAGGAGCCATGGCCGAGTTCCCAACCAACGATCCAGCAACCACCCGATGATTAGCCCCCCGACGACCGCGGCGAACAAAGAGAAAGCCGCGGCATAGGCCAGGCCGGATTTACGATTGACTTCCTGCTGATCGTCTTCGGATTTCACTGGTAGAGAAAGGTCAAGCTTTGTCCAGCGAGACCTTGTCATAGACGTCGCGAAGGGCGAGCGAGCAACCAATCGACGGAAGCTCAACGACCTTGTCGAGCGAGCTACACTCAAACAGCAGCCACTGTCCATTCGCCTGCTTAACGTATTGCTCCAAACGAACCTCGTCTTGCGCCACGAGCAAGTGTTCAGCCAAAGAGTCGAGCGTACGGTAGTAGGATGATTTTGCTATGCGGTCATAACGTTCCGTGGATTGCGAAAGCACTTCTACGAGTAGAGTTGGGTTCAGAAGTGTGTCAACGTACTCGTCCTCAAACTTTGGCTCGCCGCAAACAACGACGACGTCTGGATACGTGTACAGACCAGTGGCCGTGACCTTCACACGCATGTCGCTCGGATAAACCTCGCACGGTTTGCCCCTCAATTGTCGGTTGAGTTCAGCGACAATATTTCCAGCAACCAAGTTGTGTTTGCGGCTGGCACCGCTCATCGCGAATATCTCGCCGTTAACATACTCGCTTTTGTACTCGGCCTGACGCTCGAGCCTCAGGTACTCTTCGGGGGTTACATAAGGCTTTATCTGTCTCGACATAACTACCTCGGATGGAGTCTAGCCCTTTACCCGTTAGCATTCAAACCTATTAGAATTCGCCAGCTCACCAACTACCGCGCGTCGCGTAATTCTTTGCCACCTCAAGCAACAGAGACTTTCGCGAGTGCCGCATCGAGTCATGAATGAAGCACACGTGTGTGCACCAACAGGCCTGGCCGCCGTTGATTGCGTCGATTTCGGTTTGTCTCTCCCGCGCTGCCCACAATGCGCCGAAATCGTAATCGTAATCCGCGAGGGTGCCAAACTTTTCGCGCAACTCGCAGGCGCGCACGTCGCCGTTGTAATCAATCACGGCGATCGTTTCACCGGCCGTGCAGGGAAATGGCCACGGCGTCGAGCGATCGAAGTTTGCCCGCTGAGTCCGGTAGTGGGTGGTGATCGTGCCCACATAAGCGACGTTCTTGGCGAACCGCTTCGGCCCATCGTCATCAGCAAACATGCGATCGCCATAGCGCTTGGTCAATCGCGAAACGTAAGAATACATCCGTGGCAGAGAATCCGGCGGCACCTGCTTGATTTCAACGCCAACCAATGTCTCTCCGCGCACGATGTTGAAATACTGGCCATCGAGGCGAAAGTTTTTCCACATGAACTCGCCGAGTTTTTCTATTTCCAGGTAATTGTCCGCGCAAACGACCGTGTTCGCGTTTAGCCGCAAACGATCGCGGTACTTCTCTTTCAGCGGTTGGAGCGCCGTAATGCAATCCAGAGTCTTCTCCCAGTGCCCGGGGACGCCGCGAACGTGATCGTGAGTTTCACCATAACCGTCCAGGGCGATGTTCAGATACAGATCGAGCGACGGGTGTTCGCCCAGCGCCTTATCGACGATCTCGAAAACGCGCGCCTTCACCAATCCGTTGGTGGGAATAATCAACCGCCGCACGCCGTTGTTGCGCACGAAGGTGTCGATGATTTCTGAAGCGTCGTGTCGCAAAGTCGGCTCGCCGCCTGAAAGCCAGAGGTCAGTGATAGCAGGGATCGTGCGCGAGACCTTTTCGATCTGTGCAAAGGTCATATCGCCGGGGCGATTCAGCTCTTCGTGATAAAAACAGGTGCGACAGAACGAATTGCAACGCGAGGTAACAAACAGAATCACCGTGCCGAGACGCTTTTCGCGTTTCGTCGACCGTAAGAGCTGGACGAGCTGTACAGCTTTATTCGGCATTGTCTAATCTCTAGAGGTCTTGCTCCCTCTCCCTTTGGGAGAGGGTCGGGGAGAGGGCGTGATGTTGAGCCGCCTTACTCCCTCTCCCCAGCCCTCTCCCAAAGGGAGAGGGAGTTTTTTCTGCAGACTGCTAGTTCTTCTTTGTCTCCGGTGGCAAAGGGTCCGCGACGTCTATAACCAACTTCCACGCGCCGCTAACTTTCTTCCAGACTCGCGCATAGTTTCCTCTTTCGGAAACTGCGCGGGCCCCGCTTTTCTCTCGCAGTTCATAGATGCCATAGCTATAGCCCAAATCGCCGGATACTGAGTCGCCTGCAAACGACGGCGTCCAGGTCCACTCAGCGGTTATGGGCACCAAAGCGTCAGCCGCGGCCGTTTTGCCCACAAAAGGAAAATGGTCGTTGCGAAACAGGCGCACGTCGTTTGCGGCATACAAGAGAAACGCTTTGGCCGCGCCCTGGTCGGCAGAGGCTTTCGAGAATTCGCGATCGACATTTAGCAGGTCAGCTCTCGCAGCTTCCAGATCGACTCGCTTAAGACTCCCGGTGCCTGGTTGACCCTTCTCCGGCTGCCACATTGGCGCTGGGGCTTTCGGTTCCGGATTGCTAATTCCCAAATCGAGCGCGAACTTCCAGAAGCCGTCTGCCTGCCTTTTCCAAACCGTCATGAAGTTTCCGAAGGCTACGGGTTTAGCGTCTTTGATGTCCTGCTTGAATTGCCATGGTCCGGTTGTGTAACCGAGATCGCCCGCGCGCGAAACTGCGCCGAAGATTGGCTGCCAACTAAGCAGCGGTCGCGTGGTTGATGCCGGCAGTGGATGTTCCTGCATCCACTTCTTTCCAAGCACCGCAGTCGGGCGAAACAGTATTCCGTCTTCGGCGATGAATTCGGCGAAAGATTCGCGGATTCCCTTTTCCGCCGACATCCGGGAAAAAGCGCGCTCTGTCTCAACCATCGACTTAAGATCGTCAACCTGACTCTTGTTTTGAGCGCCGGCCGGTGCAATGCACGCGCAAACCATCAGGAGGGACAAAAGCAGAATTCTCATTTGAATATCCAAACCTCGGCACTGCTGCGCAGTTTGATCTTCTTTCATTAACACCGTGGCTTCAGCCCGGTGTCTCCGGCGTCCAGGCAACCTGAAAGCGTTTAAAGCATTTCCCATATCTCAATCCAGCCAACGAACACCGGACTGAAGCCACGGCGTTATTGAGACTCTGAAGAAACAACTGCACCAGTGCCTGGACCTCTACCTGGCGCTAATCCGATTCGCGCGACAGAATGACAGTTTCAGTTGGCGATTTCAATTCGTAGGTAATACCGCGCCAGGTGATCCGTCTGGATACCGCGGCCGCCAGTCCATTGTAAAGATAAAGTACCGAGGCCAGCGGCCAAAGCATCAAATGCGCCAACGTTGTTCCCCAGGAACGCATTCGTTGGTCGGGAATAACTTGCGAGACGGCGCGCAAGCGGAAGTGTGATTTCATTGAGCCCAGAGCGAAAATGACCAGCAGGAGCACGAGCGGCGTCGCGAACGAAAGTCCCAGCAAAGCGCGGGCGACCACCAGAGCCATGCCGCCAAAGAACACCAGCACAAAAAGGAGGCTGCCCAACAGCACGCCTCTCCACAAATGCGCCGCATAGGCGCGGGTGATTTTCAGCTGTCGAGTGGTGAATTCGATAAGCTCGCCTACGGTGCAGTCCTCAAACGACGCCGTCAGACATTGCGGCACAAACTTGATCGGCAGATCGCCTTCATGAAGGGCTCGCGTCAGCGCGAAGTCATCCGAGACTGTGCCGCGCCAGTACTCGATGACTCTGCGATTTTGGAATGTCTCGCGCCGGATGGCTGTCGAACCACCCCAACAAAAGTTTTTCTCCGGCTGCTCGCCCAGAGCGGAAGCAATCGCGGCATTCCAAACCGATCGCAGGTGTGAAGCCATTCCGCCGCGAACGGGAACGAACCACCGATAGCCGGTCGCCGCGCCGAGGCCGGGGTCTTGCAGCGGCCTGATTAGAGTTAACAGCCAATCCGCGCGGGGTCGAGCATCAGTATCGACGAATACAAAGATCTCGCTTTGCGGATCGGCTGCCGCGACCGCCACGCGAAGGTTGTGGACTTTCTGCCCGCTGTCCGTCGCTGGTCCGGAAACCACAAAGCGCATCGTCGGGCCGGACTTACTGGTGAAGGCTCGTCGTGCCGCTTCGATGATCGCGAGGGCCGGATCATCCGCAGCATCGCTGACACAAACGATCTCGAATGCCGGATAGTCCTGCGCAAGGATCGCATTGATGTTTTCTTTCAGGCCGTCGTCCAATCCGCGACAGGGGACAAAGACTGTAGCGAAGGGCGTGAACTCGGGATACTCCGTCGCCAGTTCCTTTTGCAGGTAGCGCACAAATCGCACCCCACCGCGGAGCGAAACCAAGCCCAGCCAGATTGCGATTGCTGCGAAGAAATAGAAAAGAAGTAGGGCCGGCAAATAGAGCGTTGACATTGTTCAGAACTTGCGACGCGCAGGAAACGAACTTCTTCAGTTCCCTTTTCTCGGTTCAGGTTTCACTCCTTCAATCACGCGCTCGACAGCCCGTCGAAAAGACCCAGCGTCCAGGTCAGGATAGAGGTAGATTTGATTTTCTATCGCGGAAAACAATTTGAGCAGAAGGTCGGGCTCTACTAGACCGTTCTTGAAGAACCCGTCGACATCCTGAAGGTCTTTGGTATGGCCCCGTTCAATCTTGGCCAGCGCCTGCGCGTAAAAATCGTAATGAAAGAACGTCAACTTTCCTTCCTGCTGGATAAAGCGGCTGCGTTCCTCCCATCCAGGGAGTTCGGGAATGAAATCCGCAGGTGAAGCAAATTCGATGTTTACCTGAAGGCGTTCCTTGAGCGCAGGTAAGCTTCTGAGGATCTCATCAGTTTCAGGAATGAGCTTCAGGTCAACATCAATTGTGGACGAACGCCAGCCCAGTAGAACCGATGTCGCGCCCCCCACAAGAAACACTCGACTCGGGACCGCGGCGGCAGCGGCGAGCGCCTTCATGAAAACCCGTAGATTGTCGGCGGTTATCGGCTGACGCATTCGGCTGCTCGTTCGAAACTTACCAGTCTGCGAATCAAAGCATTGTAACGCGAATGCGCGGAATCAGGCTCATCCTTCGACAATAGGTCATAGAGGCGATGCTCAGGATCTTCTGGCAGCAAGTCAGGTAGTTCAATACCCAGGCGGCGGAGTCGCGGGGATCCAATCGCTACCAACAAAGCCGCAATTGTCTCTCGCTGTTCGCGCAGATCCCTGACGCCTTCGTCAATCAGATCTCCTCCGGGTAAAGCTGAGTTCATGATCGTTAGATTCTACTTCGGCGTATCGAGGGCCGGGGATCCCGCTCTCGAGGCTGCCGGATTCGTAATCTGCGCGGGGAACAGTTTCTGGGCCAGGACAATAAATGGTTGGGGATACACGCCAACAAAGAGGATTCCGACCAGCGCGGCAACCAGCGCGGTGCGCAACGCCGGCGACATCGTCAGGGGCTGCTCGTCAGCAACGCGATCGCCGAGATACATCACGCGGATAAAGCGTATGTAGTAAAAGAAGGACACGACGATGTTGATAGCCGCCCAACCGGCGAGCCAGTAGTACCAATTCCTGCCATCGGCCTTTGCGCGATCGAACAATCCGTACAGCAGGTACCACTTGCCGATGAATCCGCCGGTGCCCGGCAGTCCTCCCAGTGACAGCATGAAGACCGCCATCATCGCCGCCATGCCCGGCGCCTTTTGCGCAAGGCCGGTCATGTCATCGACGTTGTCGCCGATGATGCCGCGCCGCCGCAGGCTGATGATTACGCCGAACGCCCCCATATTCATCAGCGTGTACACCAGCAGATAGATCACCAGGCCGATGTTGCCGTAAACGTTATTGGCGATAATTCCGAGGAGCAAATATCCGGCATTCGAAATCGAAGAGTAAGCCAGCAGGCGTTTTGAGTTTTCCTGCGTGATCGCTGCCCAGTTGCCCACGACGATGGTGAGGGCCGCGACAATACCCAGCAGCGGCGCCCAGTCAATCTGCATCGGCGCCAGCGCTACAAAGAAGATGCGCGCGTAAAGCGCGAAGCTGGCGGCTTTCGATCCGGTTGAAAGAAACGCGGTGACAGAGGTGGGGGCGCCTTCATAGGCATCGGGCGCCCACATATGAAAGGGCACGGCCGCAATCTTAAAGAACAAACCCGCGGCCAGCGCAATCATTCCCAGCAGCAGCATTGGCCGCATTGGCGAGCTGGCTGTAACCGTACCGACGCTGCGTCCAATGTCGCCGAGATTCGTCGAACCCGTAACGCCATAAAGCAAAGACATGCCGTAGATCAGAATGCCGGATGAAAATGCGCCCAGCAGAAAGTATTTCATTCCTGCTTCGTTCGAGCGCTTCTGGCGTTTGGTGAAAGCCACCAGCACATAGAACGTCACGGCCATCAATTCGAGCGCAATGTAGAGCGAAATCAGATCGTAACCGCTGCTGAGAAACATCATCCCGACGGTCGCAAATAAAACCAGCGCGTAGTATTCGCCATGCTGCTCGCGCTCAATGTCCAGGAAGCGCATGGCGATCGCAATCGCCAGGGCCGCCGCAATCAGAAAGATGGCTTTGAAGACCAGGGCGAAGCCATCGATGCGGATCATTCCATAGAAGCCGTCAATGGCGGACAGGCTTTGCAAGGCACGTAAGTTGAAGGTCCCGCCCATGCTCACGAACTGGGCCCCTAACGAGATCAACGCGAGCCCAATTCCCGTAAGCGAGAAGTACGCAACCCATTTGCTCAGCTTGTAAGGGAGAATGACTTCCATTACGAGGGCCACGCAGGCGACCACCGTAAGGATCAGCTCAGGCGCGATCAATTGCAGATCGCGGACGCTAATCAGGTTAGTGGTTTGAAAAAGAAATAGCATTTCGTCAGCTAGTCGACATCATTGATAACGCGCTCGTTGCGTCCGCGAAGCGGGGCAGTAGCCCGACCGTGAGGGAGGGCTCAGCAACCCCCAAAAGCCCTCCCTCACGGTCGGGCTACTGCCCCGAACTCACATCTACTTTCGCTCAGCCCGAGTCGGCGCCGGGGCGCTCGCCGGTTGTCCCGGTATTGGATAGTTCGGCCGCAGTTGCCTTACTACCGCATTGACCGGCTTTTCAATGTAACGAAGGAATGGGCCCGGATAGATACCAATCCACAGAGACATAATCACCAGCGGCAGCATGTACGCCCACTCGCGCACGCTCAGATCCGGCAGCAGTTTGTTCTTCTCGTTCTCGATTTCGCCAAAGAACATGCGCTGGTAAAGCCAGAGCATGTAGCCCGCGTTCAGAATAATTCCCAGCCCGGCCCAGCCGGCCCAGACCGGATTAGCTTCGAACGCGCCCCGCATCGCCAGAAATTCGGAAATGAAAACGGCGAGCATGGGCAGGCCAATCGCGGTCATTGCCATTGCCAAAAAGACCGCCGCGTATCCCGGCATGACGTGGGACAGGCCACCGAACTCCGAAACCTTCCGTGTGTGCCGGCGCTCGTAAATGATTCCCACCAGCAGGAACAACGCGCCGGAGTATACGCCGTGGCTGACCATCTGCATCACCGCGCCATTAATGCCGTTTGGATTCAGCGCGAACAATCCCAGCATCACGATGCCCATGGAAGAGACTGATGAGTAAGCGACCAGCTTCTTAACATCGCCATCTTTCTTCACGACAAAATACATCGCGGCCAGCGCGCCATAGATGATCGAGACGATCGCCAAAAAGATCATCACACTACGCACGCCGAATTGATGATTCGTGCCACTGAAGAAATAGCTCTCGTCAGCCGAGGCTTTCGGAAACATCGGCAGGTTGAAACGATAGAAGCCGTACGTGCCCAGCTTCAGCAAAACACCGGCCAGGACGACCGACCCGGCGGTGGGCGCTTCGACGTGCGCATCCGGCAGCCAGGTGTGAAACGGAAACATCGGGACTTTGATCGCGAAGCCCAAAGCAAATGCCAGGAACAGGAGCACCTGCAACGTTCCCATGGGCAGGGCCGAACCGATCGCCTGCATGTAGAGGATGCTGAAGTTGCCGGTCCCATTCTGCGCTGCCTGCTGCAAAGTAGTTGCTACCATGGCGCTCGCTTTCGCGTTGCCGGCCAGCAGATTCAAAGTTGCCTGAGTCACCTTCGCGGCCAGCGCCGTGTCCTGCGTCAGGAAATACATCTTCAAGATGCCTAACAACATCACCACTGAGCCGACCAGGGTATAAAGAAAGAACTTGATCGCCGCGTACAGGCGGTTCTCTCCACCCCAGATACCGATCAGGAAATACATCGGCACCAGCGAGACTTCAAAGAACAAATAAAACAGGAACAGATCCATCGAACTAAAGACGCCGAGGACAAACGCCTGCAACAAGAGCAGGAGAATGTAATATTCCTTCTCGCGTTTCGCGATGTACTTCCAGGACGAGAGGGCCGCGAGCACACCAAGGAACGTCGTCAGCACCAGCAGCAACACGGATACGCCGTCCGCGCCCATCTGATAGCGCGCGCCAATGGCCGGAATCCACTGGTGATCTTCGAGAAACTGCATCCCGCCGATCCCGCGGTCGTAACCGAGCAGCCACAGCGACGCGACAAAGTCGAGCACCAGCCAACCAGTCGCGAATTTCTTGATTAGATCGTTCTGCTCTTTTCTGAACAGTCCCAGAATCAGAATCGCGCCGAGGGCCGGCAGCCAGGTGACAATTGAGAGAATGTTATTAGTGAACACGTCAGTCCTCGCGTACCTAACGAACTAAAGAGAAACGCATCAAAATATCTTGACCAGATAAAAAGCCACCGCCAACAGCAACCCGATGACCATCACCAGCGCGTAATTCGCGGTTAACCCTGTTTGCGCCGCGCGCACAATCGGCGACATCAAGCGAACTACAAAGTTGGCGATCGCGTTAACCAGGCCATCGACGAAGTACTTGTCGGTGCCGCCGGTGATTTTGCTCGACAGACGCGTCAACCAGGCGGACCCGTTCACGCCCCCATCGACGATCTTCGAGTCAAACTGAAAAACTCCGCGCGCCAAATCCATAGTGCGCCGCGTAACTGCCCAGCCATAGAATTCATCAATCCAATACTTGTTGAAGCTGGCGCGGTACAAAGGCGCCAGGCGCGCCGCCCACACGTCGGCCCACCGCGTGTCCTTTACATAGAAGAGCAGCCCCAGACCTATGCCGATGCCGGCGACGATGAGCGAAATGATAATGAACACCCATTCGGTAGCAGTTTCGCTTCCCAGCTTGCTTTCGACCGCATGGGCCAGATTGAATCCGGTGTCCCCGTACGGCAAGCCGCTTCCAGCCGGCCCCAAAACGTTGAGAAGAACTACAGGTCGTCTGGGCTCTGCCACTGGAGCTACTTCCGTCTCTGCGCCGAAAGCTTTGGTTGATGGATTCCAAATCACCGGGCTCAACCAGGTAACGATGTTCAGCTTGCCGCCAACTTCCTTGCCGCCCGTGAGCGCTGTGCTGATGCCGACGAATCCGCCGACGGTAGCGAGAATCGCCAGCACCACCAAAGGCACCCACATGGATTTTGGCGACTCGCGCGGGACGTGCGGGTGATGTTCATGTTTGCCCCTGGTGTGATCGTCACCTCGAGCTTCTTTGCCATCGTCGCCGCGATACTTGCCCCAGAAAGTCATCGCCATCAGTCGCGTCATAAAACGCGGTGCAGCTCGCCGCGATCGTGCCGACTATCCACAACAGCCAACCGATGGGAATGTGATTTGTCGAAGCCGTGCGCCAGAGAATTTCGTCTTTTGACCAGAAACCGCTAAACGGAATGATGCCGCAGATGGCCAGCCAGCCAGCCATGAAAGTGAGATAGGTGTAAGGCATGTACTTCCTTAGCCCACCCATGCGCCGCAGGTCCTGCTCGTGATGCATGCCGTGAATCACGCTGCCGGCGCCGAGAAACATCAGCGCTTTGAAGAACGCATGCGTCATCACGTGGAAGATGCCAATCACAAACGCGCCCACGCCGCAGGCCAGAAACATAAAGCCCAGTTGAGAAACAGTGGAGTAGGCGAGGACTTTCTTAATATCGTTTTGCGTGATGCCGATCGTTGCGGCAAAGATCGCGGTGAACGCGCCGATCACTGCTACGACCAGCATCATCGTCTGCGAATGCTGAAAGATGACGTTGGTGCGCGTCAGCAGGTACAGTCCGGCCGTGACCATCGTGGCCGCGTGAATCAGCGCCGACACGGGCGTGGGACCGGCCATCGCGTCCGGCAACCAAACGTGCAAAGGAAACTGCGCGGACTTTCCACACGCGCCGATCATCAAGCCCAGCGCGATCCATGACATCAATCCCCAATTACCGAGCGCTTCGATGGGATAACTCGCTGCTTGCGGCATCACATTAGTGTATTGCGCCGTGCCGAAAGTCGCGATAATGCCAAAGATCGCGAGGATGAAGCCAAAGTCGCCAATGCGATTCGTGATGAAGGCCTTGCGCGACGCATTCGCCGCCTCGTCGCGATTGAAGTAGTAGCCGATCAAAAGATAAGAACAGAGCCCGACGCCTTCCCAGCCAACGAACATCATCACGAAGTTCGAGCCCATCACCAGCACGAGCATCGAAAACATGAAGAGGCCCATGTAGGCAAAAAAACGATAAAAGCCCGGGTCGTCATGCATGTAGCCGGTGGCGAAGACGAAAATGCACAACCCCACCCCGTTAACGATCAGCATGAAGATCGCTGAGAGCGGATCGAGCTGATAGCTCCATTCAACATTGAGCAACGAACTGCGCGGAGCCGACACGGTTACCGGCTGATTCGCTATTGAAATCGTCTTAGCTTCGCCCGAGCCTGGCGGGGCGTAGCCCAGTGTCTGTTTCACCGCGCCGCCCGGAATCCACGTAAAGGCTGTTTGCTTGCTAACGTAAGGATTGGGCCAGAGGGCGTTGTTGCCAAAGCCGTAGGAATAGATCGCTGCGACGCTAATCAGAAATGACAGCGCCACTGAGCCCACGGCAATTCCGCCCACCAATTTTTCCGGGAAGCGAAACCACCGGCCGAAGATGCCGTTGATGGCGGCGCCGGCGAGCGGAAGCGATGGAACTAGCCAGATGAACTTGTACATCAGTTTCGAGTTTAGAGTTCAGAGTTTCGAGTTCGCCATCAGCGCGGCTTCAAGGTTCGGGCATCTGAATAACTCGAAACCCGAAACTCTAAACTCGAAACTTCCCTACCATTTCATCAAATCAATCTCATCAATCCAGATCGTTTCGCGATTGCGATACAGCGCGATCACAATACCGAGTCCGATCGCCGCTTCGGCCGCGGCCACGACGATAATAAAGACGGTGAATATCTGACCGGCCATCGGGTTCCCGCTGCCGGTGTCCTGCAAGTAACGCGAGAAAGCGATGAAGTTCAGATTCGCGGCGTTCAGGATCAATTCAATCGACATGAAAATGACCAGGAGGTTGCGCCGGGTCAGCACGCCGGCGACGCCGATGATGAAAAGGATCGCGGCGAAGACCAGGAACTTCGATAGATCCGGATGCTTTACGCCTTCAATCGCGTTCGCAAGACGGCCATTTGATGTCTCCTGGAACAGCAGGCCCAGCGCCGGGACAAACAGTTGACTCATCATCAGCCCTGGCCCTCCAATTCCTGAGCCGCAGCGACCGTGTGACGGACCTCAGGATCAACATCGTCAACGGCTGCTTCCTGCTTTAAGGTCCGCGCCAGCATGACCGAACCAATGATCGCGACCAGCAAGAGCAAGCTGGCAATCTCAAACGGGAGCGATGCGTAGGTATACAGGCTGTTGCCGACGCGCTCAGTTTCCGTGGTAATGCGGCTAACTCCGGTGGCGCCGGTTTGGAGAGTCTGTTCCCGTGCCTCACGAGCACTCGCTGTTTGTTGGGCTTTCTCTTTGTCTTTCGGGCCTCCGTACGCGCCGTTGATCGCATAAAGCAATCCGAGCAATAACAACAACGAGAAAATCAACGCCGCGGCTACTTGTGGCGGGCGATTGAAAATGGGGGCGCGTCCCTCTTCTTCAGCGCCCACATTGACCAGCATGATGACGAATAGAAACAGCACCATGACCCCACCGACGTAAACCAGAATCTGGACGCCGGCGATGAATTCGGCGCCGAGCAAAATGAAGAGAGCACCGACCGAAACCAGCGAAGAGATCAGGAACAAGGCAGAGTGCACCGCGTTGCGAGCCATGACGGTCAAAAGCCCCGCGAGGATCGCAGCGATTGCGAAGATCCAGAAGAAAACTGTTTCCCAGCCGGAAAGGATCATGGTCTTTGAACTTTGATCTTTGGTCTTTGATTCCGGTCTTGCCTCCCTCGCCTGGTCTTTAGAGACAAACAGGCAAAGATGCAAAGATCAAAGTCCAAAGATCAAAGATCGAATCCATCAGGATTCGTACTTCACAGTCTCCCTTCCCTGTTCCAGCATCTCGCGGTTCCAGACAAAGCCGGCGCGCGAGTAAGTGGCTAATTCGAAGTCTTGCGTCAACTCGAGACAATAAGTCGGGCATGCTTCCTGACAGAGAGCGCAGAACATGCAGCGCGACGTATCGAAGATGAATTCGTCGAGAACTTTTTTGCGCCGCGGTTTGCCGGCGACGACGACCTCTACGTCCAGGGGAATGACATCGATGCAATCTTCGGGACAGGCCAGCGCGCAAAGGTTGCAGGCGATGCAAAGCGTGTCGTGTGTTTCCGGATCCATATTCAGTCGCGGCGCGCCGTGAAAACGCGGCGCGACATCAGGGCGCACCGACGGATACTGCTCAGTATAGATGCCTTTGCCGGCGACCGAGTCCCTGTCAGTCAAAGCACCCAAATTGAATTTCAGGGTCAGGCCGAGACCTTTCAAAAGGTCGACCATGAAGAAGCGTTTCAGCTTCTGCGCGAACGTAGGTTTGGGAACAGGTACTAAAGGCATAACGAAATCTTAGGTTTCAAACTTCTTATTTGCAATCAAGCAATCGATGTCCGACAAACTTCAGTTTGTCGCTGACTCCCTCTCCCTTTGGGAGAGGGTTGGGGAGAGGGCTTGAGTTATCGAACCGCCCCAGCTACGCCCCTCTTCCCCGGCCCTTCTCCCAAAGGGAGAAGGGAGACATATCAATAAGACAACTATGGTTCGCTCACCACTGGCGTTACCGCTGGCTTTCCTTTCGGTAAATCCACCAGGCGAATCTTCCGCCGCTGCTTCTTCAGATTGAAGTCGCGCGAGCGCCAATTGATTAGCGACAGGAAACCCGCTGTTAGGAATAGATTCAAAACGCCGAACGCGATCGCGATCCC
>JBGPWS010000199.1:0-8711 GCA_041492345.1 Pyrinomonadaceae bacterium
CCCTTTGGCGCGTTGAATATGCGGGCCTTGCTCTCGAACGCGGCCTACGTGCTGATTCACTACTTCGGCTACCTGCATCGGAATCCTGACGACGCGCCGGACAACAACCTGGCCGGCTATGACTTCTGGCTGAACGACCTCAACCACACGGGCGACTACCGTAGCCTTACCAGAGTCTTCATTGAGTCGGGAGAATACAAAGATCAAGTGAAAAGGAAGCAGTGAGAAGAGAAATGTTTGGAGCGAAACCTGGAGCGGTGTGCCCGGCGTTGGAGGCAATACCTGGCCGTTAAGCTGCGGCGCTGATCAAGCGATCTACCACCTGCTCCCACGAGAGGTTCATCGACTTGAGCTTTTCTTGCCCGCGCTCGCCCATCAGGCGGGCCCGCGCCCGATCAGTGTAGAGCGTATCAAGGCAGTCAGCGATTGCCTGCGGTTCGGGCTCAACCACGAACCCCTCCCGTTCATGCTCAATAAACTCCGTCGCGCCGCCACCGTCGCGCGCTACTACGACGGGCTTGCCTGAAAGCATTCCTTCGAGTGTCACGTAGCCGTAATCCTCGTCGAATGGTAGATAACAAACTCCGAGCGCGTTGCCGTACAATTGCACCAGTTCATCTTCGGAGACGAAGCCTCGCATCGTCACGCGATCAGCGACGCCTTTCTGCTTGATCAAAGTCTCATAGTGCTTTGCATCAGCCGACCCGCCGGCGAAGACAACTTTCACCGGCGAGCGCAGGTACTGCGCCGCCTCAATCAAAAGCTCCTGTCGCTTTTGCGGTTCGAGCCGGCTGGGATAAAAAACGTAATCACCCTGCTCTCCGGTTCGCAATTGGTCCGCCAGCGGCGGCGGGTGATAGAGCGGCTCGCTTTCGATGTTGTTGTAGCGCTGAAGTCTCTCCGCGACGGTTTTTGAATTGGCAAAGACTTTCCGGGCTTCCGGTATGAAGCGTTCATCGCAATGCTTGATCCATTCACGGACGCGTACGCCTTCAGGATAGGTTGAAAGATCATCGAACGGCGTGCCCCAAAGGTTATAAGCCGCCCGATATTGGTGCAGGATCCACAGGACTTTCTTTTCATGCGCGACCAGGTAAGCAGGAAATTTCATTCCGATTACCAAATCGACCGGCTGTCCGTTGGCCGCGGTTAGATCAAGCATCCGCCAGGCCATGGCGCCGCGCATGATCTCCGTAGGCGGATACCACTTGAAGGGCAGGGCCACGATCTCCGCCTGGTAACCGGCTTCAACGAGGGCGCGCCGCAAGCCCTCGACGTGCGACTCGGCGCCGCCCGCGGTGAAGGGCACCTGCGCGGTGCAAATGAGAATGTTACGAATCATTAGGACGTCAGTGGTTAGTAGTCAGTTGTTAGTAGTTACCAGTCAGTCGTGATTGATATTTGGTGCTTTGTACTTAGTGCTTTGTACCTGGATGTGTGTTCGACCTTGCGCCGCGGAATCCGGGCCAGGAATCCCAAAGGACCAAGTACTAAGTACAAAGTTCAGAACACGAACAACTGACGACTAACTACTAACCACTGACAATCTTTACTGAATTTCTATGTTGCAGACGGCGATCGACAATTCGCGATCATCACGCGTCGCATCGTTTGTCGGACGTGGTTGCCAGGTACGATCTGCGCGAATCTCGAGCTCGAACTCGCCCGCCGCTTCGGCCGCCAACGACTGCGGAACGGGCACGCGCAGGTTTAGCCAGGAGTGGCGGAAGAGCGAGAAGCTCGACAGTCGGACGCCGTTCAGCAGCACCTCAAGTGTGAGTGGATGCGCGCGCAGGTCCGGAAGGTGGGTAGTCAGATCGAAAGCGATCTCTGAAACCTTTGGCGCGCGAAACGTCACTCGCCCGCGCTCGCCCATCCAGCGGGCGATGGGCGGCAGCAGGTTTGGTTCGTACCAGCCTTCGTCAAAGGTAACCGCAGTGTTTCGATCCAGACACGCCAGCGGGTCCGGCGTTTCACCGTTCGAATAGAGCCCGCTGCGATCGCGATGCTCGTTATAGAAGGGCCCGAGTGACGCGTCTGACGCTTTCAGGAGAACGTAAAGCCCAGTCTTTGGCAGCGGAATATCGAGATCCGAGACTTTGCTGAAAACATAGCCCATCGCCATGTCGAAAGCACGACGTTCTTTGAAAGACAGGCCGCGAAGATAGTCGAGAAAATCTGCTTCAAAATTCAGACCGTACTTGTCGGCCTGCTTGAGAAATTCTTCGCTGCTCAGGCAGAGCGTGTAGCGCGGTTCCCAGGCGACGTGTTGAAAGAAGCCCAGGAAGCGCACGCCGTGCTCCTGTTCTTCCTCCAGCCCAACATGCCCATCGACCTCGATGAACCGGCGCAGTTCCTCGGGGCCCATCTCTGCATAATCTTTTTGCGAGCCCCGATCCGTGCACTCGATGCCGTGCATGGTCACGCCGCCATTGCGGAGGACACGCTTTACTTCGCCGAGTACGGCGTCCTTCTCTTCAAGACCCACGTGACCCAGCACGTCGAGGCTCACGACGTAATCGAAGCTGGCGTCGGCAAAAGGCAGATGCGAGAGGTTCGCCGTCAGCGCGATGTCGTAGCCATTGCGGCGCGCCGCCTGCGCGCACTCCGGCGACACATCGACGCCCGTGAGCGCTACGCCCTTGCGCTTCAACAGTGTCAGCATGCCGGCTCCGCAGCCCAGGTCGAGCACCGCAGATCCGGCCCGCACGTTGTCGTAAACCCACATGGTACGGGCGAAGCGCATGTCAAAGCGATCGAGTGGGTTGAAATAGCGCGCGTCAAGCACCTCGTCTGAAACGAACTTGGTGCGATAAAACTCAGCCACGTCCGCAATGCCGGCGCGCGTGTAAAGATCGCTTTTCCGCGAATTTGACATAGGTCAGTCCAGGGAATTGAAGGACACCGGACAGGCGAGAAAAAGGTTTTCAGCCTTCGCCGTCCGATACTGTTTTCTCCAGCTTATCCAGACGCGACTCAATGACGCGACGACCACGATCTTCCATCACCATGCCTTCGCTTGCTTCCAGCGAGAGTTGCTTGAAACATACCCGTTGCTCTGCGCGCTGTTGCTCGTCGCTCTCGCGCAACTCGCCGGCAAGTTCGGCGAGCCGCGACGTCATCTCGGTACGCGCCTCATTGATCTCCACACGTGCCGCATTTATCTCTGTCGTCATCTTTGCAGCCATCTCGACGCGTGCCGCATTTATCTCTGTCGTCATCTTTGCAGCCATCTCGACGCGCGCCACATTTATCTCTGTCGTCACCTTTGCAGCCATCTCCACGCGCGCCGCATTCATCATCACGCGTGCCGCATCGATCTCCCCGCGTGCCGCATTCATCTCTGTCGCTACCCCTGCAGCCATCTCTGCCGCCCGCGCTTCGATGGTAGCGCTGCGCGCTTCGATGGCAGCGCTGCGGGCTTCGATGGTGGCGCTGCGCGCTTCCAGGTTCGCGTTGCGCTTCCTGCTCTCGGCGGCCTGGGCCTCGAGGCCGGCTCGCAGCGCCGTCAACTCTCTGTTGCGGCGCTCGAATTTCTCGCGCCGTGCTTCAGTTTCTTTACTTAGCTCGGCCCGCATTCTGGCCAGTGACTGCTCGTATGCAGACAGTGCGTTCAAAGTCTCGGACAACGCGTGGTGAACGGCAGAGTTGAAGTTAACCTGCTCCCACGTGAACCAGCGGCTCATGGACTTGAGCCGGGCTTTGATCCACAGCTCGAGGCGCGCGGCCCCACCCTTTCGATTGCTGAACATGGGCGGCAGCCGATCCCAGGCACGCGCCGTCGTAGTCAAATGAGCAGACAGACGGCCCAGTGATTCAGTGCTTTCGGATTCGCTTTTCGCGGTCGGGTCCGCCAAGGAATCTTTGACTGTCTCATCCTGAACCACGAGCGCACCGGGAACGCTGCCTTGCTCGTGATCGGCGCGCACGCGCTCGCGGATTTCATTCAAGATGTCTTCTACTTCATTGACCATAACTCACGCTTTGACTATTTCCTGCAATTCATTCTGGGCGCGCAACGCCGTCGCACTTTCCACCCGCCGGGCGGTTGCGCTCGCATTGAGATTGGCGACGCCTTCGGTCACGGCTTCGCTGGTCACCCGGAAAAAGCGCGCGCCGTCGATCCAGTCGTAAGCTTCTCCATTGCGACTATGGACCGCGCACGTGATCGAATAATCGTCATTGCCCAACCAGCAGTTGAAAGAAAAAACAACCTCGAGCAGGTCACCGCGGCGCACCGCGCCAAACTCGATTTGCTGCTCTTTGGTATTGGTGCCATAAGCACTGATGCCATGACGATTACGAATCAGAAAACCTACTATGGGATCGTCGATATCATGATTGATGCGGGCGAGCACGCGCATCGTCAACGGCTCGCCGGTCTCGACGGTTTGCACCCGGCGGCGCGCGGCGTCCGCTAAATCCGCTGCCAGGATCTCAGCGCTGCCATCGCCGTGGCGGTAAGTGTAACTCAGCGGAGCCGAACTTTCGTCGCCGCCGATCGTAGCTTCGCCCGTAGCCGCGGCTGAGTCTTCCTCAAAGGCGCGTTCGCGTCCCATTATGATCTTCTGATAGTGATTGAGCACGTCAACGGGGCGGCCATCCGATACAACGCGCCCGGCATTCAGCAGGATGGCGCGTGAGCACAGGGCCCGCACCGCCGCCAGGTCATGCGACACAAACAGCACGGTAGTACCGGACTCCTGCAATTCCTTGATGCGGCGCAGGCAACGATGCTGGAAAACTGCATCGCCAACAGCGAGCGCCTCATCGACGACCAGAATGTCGGGCTCTACGCTCGCCGCAATCGCGAATGCCAGCCGTACGTACATGCCGCTGGAATAGGTTTTTACCGGCTGATAAATAAACTGGCCAATCTCTGCGAACCGCTCGATGTGAGGAAACAGCGCCTCCGTTGCTCGCCGCGAAAGCCCCAGCAAAGACGCGTTCATGTAAACGTTCTCAACGCCCGTGAACTCCGGATCAAAGCCGGCGCCCAATTCCAACAGCGCGGCGATGCGGCCTTCGTGCCACACATCGCCATGGGTTGGCTCCAAAGTGCCCGAGATGATCTGCAAGAGGGTGGACTTGCCGCAGCCGTTGGGGCCGACGATACCGACAGTCACGCCCTTCTCGAGTTCAAAACTTACATCGTGGAGGGCCCAGAATTCTTTGTGCCTCCGCAAACGACCACGAGTGAGCGACTCTTTTAGTCGATCGGCTGGACGGGTGTAGATCCGATATTGCTTCGAGACGTTCTCGACGCGCAGAACCGTAGTCATGCGTGGCAATGTAGCAGATGTCGGGAGACGGAAGCCAGAAACGGGAGTAGTAGTGGACCAGTTTGAAGTGAAGCGAGTCTCATTAGCACCTGGCTTCAGCTAGGTGGTTAACGAGGTCATTGATCCCTAAACCGTTTTAACGCTTTACGATGAAAAACCGTTGAAACGGTTGGTGTCCAATCGTGACCGCCTGATCACCGCACTAAAGGGTGCTAATGAGATTTCGAATTCACCCACCACCTGTTGTCTCATGCAGCGTGAGCTGTTGTCTTGAGGATTAGGCCAGGCTGATCACCGCGCACTAAGCTACCAAAAGAAAAAGGGATGAGAAGCATTTCCACCGCTCATCCCTCTACTCGTTCAAGAATACTCCGTTTGTCTCTAGTTAGCTCCGAACCGCTGCCGGTACTCACTAGAGATAATGAAGGCTTTGACCATGTCGGACTTCTGTACCCGCACCAGAACGTCGTCACCGGGTTGAGTGAAACTGTTCAGTTTATTCAGCCAGAAGTTGAAGCCCGCTGCGTCCGGGTCGCGCCGCAGATAGCCCAAGTATTCCGCCAGCACGAAGGCCGGATTGAACTCCGCCGTCGTGTATTCGGGATACTCGATTGCCTTGCGAACAACGCGGGCACGACTCTGAGTCTGCGACGCCCCGAGCAGGTACTCGTTGACCAGGTCGGGCCGCCTCGACGTCAGGTTCAGGTCTACGCCGGAGCTGGCCTTGATGGTGGCAATCAGAGCGTCAATGAAGTCAGAGCCGTTTTGCGTCGCCGGATACTTGACCAGAAATTCCCCTCGCTGAACGAACGCTTCTGCGAAGGCGGTCTTGTTGGCCTCCGTGCCGGCCCCGAGCAGCCCCTTATCAATGATGTACTGGCCGTAGAGGGGTTGAAGGCCCAGCGAAGCGCGGCGCACTTTATACACGAAGAAGCCCGTATCCTGGAACTCAGTGGAAAGGAAGAAGGCGGCAGAGACATTGATGCGCTTCGCGTCAATGCATTCGATATTCGAACCGCAGGAGTCAATCTCGTTGATCCAGAAAGCCAGACCAGGGGCATCCGGCGTGCGATTGAGGAAGTCGAAGTAGTGCTCGCGGACAAAGATGGACGATTCGTCAATCGCGTTGTAGAACAACTGTCCCCTGATCTCACCGCCTGGGTTGGCCGTCGTGTGAAGGTTCATGTAGTGCAGCCCCGCCTTCAAATCCTGGACCTGCGCGATGGTGGGATTGATGGTGACATTATTGAGCGACCCGAAGGTTGCCGCCGGCAGACCCGAAAACGGAAAGATCACGGCCGCATTGGATCCGGCGGGCGCCGCACCGTGGATATGCCCCGCATTCGGCGGACCAGTCAATCCGGTGAACGACAGCGAAACCTTGGCCGAGAGTTCATCCGCGGCGAGTTGCACGATACCCACTCCACTGCCGGTACTCGAATTCGGAGGCACTTCGTTTGCGGCGCTGAGGACGGCTCTAAAGGTCCGCTGCACCGGCGTAATGGTCGGCGTATCGTTGTCTATAATAGTTACGACAGCCGTGCTCGGACTGCCCAGGGCCGCACCGGTTGGGTTACTCAAGACGAGGTTGATCGTCTCGGGACTTTCGGTATAGCCATCGTCCGTGATGAGAATTGTGAAAGACTTGGTCCCTTCCCCGACAGCGAAGTTGAGCGTGCCTGCGGCAAGTAGATAATCCTTACCTTGCGTAGCCGGCACGGGTGTGGTGGCGGGAGCGATCGGTGGACTGCCGTCAAAAGTCGCATAGTTAACTGTCGACGGGACGGTCAGGTCCCCCGAACGCGTTACATTGATGTTAACACTCCCTGAAGTTTCAGAGATACTGGCACTGGAGCCACCATACTGGACCGACGTTATCGCGGGAGTTGAAGATCTGAGTGAGCCGAAAAGGCCGTGCCTCTCACCGTCGTAACCAGCGCTGAAGTAGAGCGCGCTGGCGTCTCCGCCTCCCACGCTGTTGCCGAAGGTTATGGCCCAGAGCCCCGGGATGATAATGGGACTACCTAGCTCGTCATTGAGCGTGCCGAGCAAAGCGCCCGTCAACTGATTGAAGGCGTTGATCCGGCCGTCGCCGAAGTTGCCGACGAGCAAAGCACCGGGAAACGCGCCGAAGCCGGCGGGCGCGACTGTCAAACCCCAGGGCGAATTAAGCGAAGAGTTCGAAACCAAACGACCTAAGAAGTTACCGTTCGTATCGAACTTGCTGATGAATCCATTGCCGGCACCTGGCAGGGAGTCACCCGTCGCTGGATCTATCTTCGCATAGGCGACGTAGAGCACTCCCGCTAGATTCTGTATGTTGTGAGGCGCGAAATCCGCCGGGAGGGCCGGGACGCCCGTGTCGGTGAATGTTCCGGCCAGCGTTGTGCTCGCAAAGGTGTTATTGAAAACGTCGATCTTTCGGTTGGCAAAATCCGCCGCATAGAGGAAGGTCGACACACCGTTGTTGCCGATGGCGAGGCCTGTATAAACGTGGCCCGGATTAGATTTCAAAATGCTGGCAACGGTCCCCGCCCTCCAGGCCACGATGTTCCCGGTGATGGACGCGAACATAAATCGGGCCGGACCGGTGCCGCCACCAGACGTAATTATGAAGTCGGTGCCGCTTGAACTGGAGACGGCGCCGGTCGGAAGGCTGCCGGGGATGGTTACATTC
The DNA here is from genome assembly GCA_041492345.1 of Pyrinomonadaceae bacterium. Lineage (GTDB taxonomy): Bacteria > Acidobacteriota > Blastocatellia > Pyrinomonadales > Pyrinomonadaceae > UBA11740. The sequence goes on from JBGPWS010000199.1 coordinate 7,960, forward strand.
AGTGCATTCTTAGCGAACGGGCTGCCGCCGACGTCCCCGCCATAGAGCGTGGCGGTGCTCGAGGCTTGATTGCTAACCCAGAAAGGGCTGGTCGCCAACTGCGCGAGGCCCCAGGGATTGATCAGCAAAGGATCCTGAAGTTGAGCGAAACCCGGAAGATCTGAGACGAGATTGGTCTGCCGGTAATTATTGGTGACGAATTCCGGCTGCTGATCTTGTCGCGGATCGCTTAGGTGATGCCGCACAGCGCGCGAGGAATTAGTTGCCGACGTGGGTAACCCTGACAGAACCAGGCATCCCACGAATCCAACGAATGCCAGGCAAGCGAGTCTTCTGGCTTGGGTACCGAAGCAGAATTGATGCATGAACGTTCTCCTCCCAATATTGCGAGTCAAGATAGGATTACAGCAATGGTGAAATGGATTCTACGCTGTCTGGAGCTTACAGGCACGCAGACCCGCCGTTTGATCCGTAACTTCCTTGATTAAGGGAGGAACTCTATGACGATGAAACGACACTGTCAAGTGAATTTCCCTGCAACCGCGAATGACCGCGGACAGGAAATGCTTTTGATTGGAATCAGAAGAAAAGCGAGCTCAAAAATAAACTAATATTGAGTTAGGGTTGTTCCAATGGCTCGCTAAGCTCGTGGTAAACTGCCCCGTCAAAAACTTGTGCCCCTGTAGCTCAACGGTTAGAGCAGCAGACTCATAATCTGTTGGTTCGGGGTTCGAATCCCTGCGGGGGCACCA
>JBGPWS010000258.1:0-6693 GCA_041492345.1 Pyrinomonadaceae bacterium
AACGATCCACGAAGTGACACGAAACAACGCGAAATAAATCCAGAAATGGCAAATGAAAAATGTGAAATGACGAATGGAAAATGTCTCATAAGATGAAACTACTCATTCTCAACCGAGCTGAAGTCGAGCAGCTTCTGCCCATGTCCGAATGCATCTCGGCGATGGAAGAAGCACTCATTGCGCTGGCTCGCGGCGAAGCTCATCAACCACTGCGCACGATCTTCAGACCGCCCCACGTCAAAGGCGTGCTGGCCCTGATGCCGACGTTTCGCGCCAGCCCGTCTCCGTTGTTCGGCTTGAAAGCGATCTGTGTTTTTCCCGGCAATGCTGCGATAGGCAAGGACGCGCATCAGGGAGGCGTCTTGCTGTTCGACGGCGGGACCGGCGAGTTACTCGCCCTGGTCAACGCGTCGGCAATTACGGCCATCCGCACCGCCGCCGTCACCGCGCTAGCCACACGGCTTTTGGCGCGGGAGGATGCGGGCGACCTGGCAATCATTGGCGCCGGCGTACAAGCGCGCGCGCACTTGGGCGCGATGGCCTGCGTTCGTCCCCTCAGGAGAGTGCGAGTAGCCAGCCGGCGTTTTGAAAACGCGTTCCGGTTCGCGCAGGAGATGCAGCCTGAATTCCCTTCTCTCATCGAGCCGGTTGAGACAGTCGAGGCTGCGGTGCGCGGCGCGGATATCATCGTAACGGCAACTACCAGTCGAGACCCCGTGCTGCGGCGCGAATGGATTTCGCCCGGCGCGCACATTAACGCCATCGGAACTTTCTCGCCAAAAGCTCGCGAGATAGACACGGCAACCATAGTCGACGCCAGTCTATTCGTTGACCGTCGTGAATCTGCTTTGAATGAAGCGGGAGATTATTTAATTGCCGCGCAGGAAGGCGTTATCGGGCCCGAACACATCCGCGCGGAATTGGGAGACATCCTAACGGGCGCCCACTCCGGGCGCACGTCGCCCGAAGAGATCACCCTCTTCAAATCACTCGGCCTGGCGATCGAGGATCTCGCTGCCGCTGCGCTCGTCTATCAAAAGGCGTGCAGGCAACACGCGGGTACATCGGTCGAGTTTTGATAGGTTGCCAATCGCGGCGTCAAGGGCAGTGTTCGTTTCCTACGGCACCGTGCGCCCATCACCGCTTCCTGCGCTTAACCTTCGGCGGCGCTTGTTCGTACTCGTCCACCTCATTGGTGTGGATAATGCGGAATACCTTCTTGCCTTTTCTGAACTCGTCCATGCCGGTGATCGAGTCCAGCGCTGGCATGCCCGCCCGGAGCGGATCCAAGGGCGGGCTTGCCGGCGCTTGCTTAGATCGGCGAGCACCGATCTTGTTCTTTTGTTTTGATCGAGCCATTGCGCCCTCGGTCTTTTACAGCCGAACACGCTTCAGGGTTTTTTGAGCACTATCTTCGTTATCGAGTGTATTTCAAAGATGACCGGCATGCGACTCTTTAAGCTAGGGGGTCCGGGCCGCGAACCCTTGGCGTGTGACATATCAAAGAACAATGACCCATCAATCTGCACCGGAACGGGGGGATGGTAAAAGTCATAGGTCAGACCCGGCAGTTGACCTCCGATGTCCTTGAAGAACTTCTTGAAAGCGTCACGCGCGGCCTTTAGTTGCTTAAACGAAGGACTGCTTGACGGCGGCAAGCCGGACAACTCCATTGTCATGTACATCTCCGGAGGGGCTTTAGGGTCGCGACCTATGATCAAATGGAAGTCGTTGTCGGCCTCTCTGCTCGCGGCGTACATGAAGGCGGTCACATGCACGTTTCGCTCCTCTTCCTTGACCCGGTTTGATGTTGCCCCGGTCCCTATCGGCGGTTTGTGAGATTTCATCTTACTCTCTGCCGGCAGAGAGTTGATAAGGTCTTTGACGTCCGTAAAGTTCTCGGTTCTTGCCGTGGAGATGGACAGTTTAGCGGCTTTCCGTGCTGTACCCTGAAAGTCATCGCCCGTGGGCGCGGCGGCGGCCGGCGCGGCGGCCAACCCCGGACCCATCGCACCTTTCTCGTACGCGTCCACCTCCTTGGTATGAAAGATGGTGAACTGAGAACCGGCTTTCGGCGTTGTCACTGCGATAATAGAGTCTGCTGCCGGCAAGCCCGGTCGATTAGCGAGTCCCGGGAGGCTGGCCAGCGTACTCTCGATTGCTTGCGCACTGGTTTTCTTTTTAGTTGATTTTGGCATGCGTGAGTTACTCCTCTTTCAAACTGACTTGATGTGCGACCATTTCGTAACGAGAATTTGATCCGTTCTATTCGCTTTCAGGTAGTGGGTCCGTTTGATGTCCGATAAGCTCTTAGCTTGTCGATGCGCCACGACAAACTAAAGTTTATCGGACACTTTCATCGAAACTGACCCACTACTCAGTTTCAGGTCCAGGTTAAAGCGCGCCGTCCGATCAGTTACAATTAGAAAAATGCGGCACCGACCCACGTTCCCCACTTGTTGACGGCGGCCGCGAACTCGCTATAGAACCAAATGCCTTTCGGGTTCGAGGGATCCGCACAAACGCCATTGTAGTCGCCCCAGCGATTGCGGCCGCCTGAATCCTTTGCCACGTAGTTGGCGACGCCGGACTTCAACAGCGCGCTCGGCTGCAGGCTGCCGAGTGGATCAGTCGATTTTCGCCCCGTGTAATAGATGGATCCGAACTCAGTTGTGCCGGAGCGAGAGAACACCATGATCATGTTGCCGTTGGCGTCGGGGCAACAAGCCGGGTAGAAAGAGTGAACATTCGCAGCGCCGTAGACACCCTGTTGAACTAGCGTGGGTACGGCGGCGCGGATCTGGAACCAGTGAATAGACGCGGTATTGGTGGCTGCCACCCAATTGTGGGCCGTAGTCAGCGCGCACCAGATCGAATCTCCTCGGAACACCGCGTGAAGGACACGGACATCGCCCGTGTTCAAAGGATCGTTATTGCCTTTCTGAGTGGCGTTAGGGCCGATGGCGTAGGAAGCGGTTGGCACACTGGTGCGGGTCAAAGAAAAGGCGGCTCCAGACTGTGTCACGCGCCAGACCGTAAGAGAATTGCCGCTCGGAAAACGGGAGTTAACCAGATATTCCACTTGCGGCGCTCCGAACGTATGACAGGGCTGAATCGTAAACGCCACAGTGTTGTCCGGGTTCTTCATGTTGACGAAATCGAAGAACACCGCGGCCCCGCCAGAGTATGGGCCGGCCTTGGGGACCACACGGATTTTCGCGTACTGGAAACCGCCACCGAAAGCGAACTGGTTTGAGGTGATGTAGAGATTATTAGCATCCACACCGAGAGCTGGGAAATCCGCCCAGTTGTTAGTCGCGGTGCCGCCATCGAGCATCGCATTCAAGCTATAGTTCCGCCAGGGGCCAAGGGGATTGGTTGTAGTAGAGACCGAGAGCAGGTAGGCGGACTTCTTCGGAGTCTGCGAAACAGCAACCGCCAGCAGCACCCATCGCCCCGTATGCTGATCGAACAGGAGCTTGGGATCAAAGACCGTGGCGCCCTGGATCACGTTATTGAACCAGACTGTCAGGGTGCGCACCAGAACCGGGCCGCCGCCGGTCTTGTTGTAGACGGCCACCGAAGAGTTGACGGATAGCATTACGTGATTCGGGCCGGCGGCCATGGTGCAATCGGGCGGGATCCAGCCAGTCGCCGAAAAACCCGCGAAATTCGTAGAAGGCAGTGGAGCCGCGGCAACAGGTCCGCCGGCGGGAGCGAATGCCGCGATCGCCGCCCCGGACAATTCCGTCTTCTTGCCTTTGTCTTTCGAAATGGTCGCAGTTCCCTTGGCGACTTTTGTTTTGGGAGCGGCGTCTTTCAGTTTCTTAAACCGGTTCTCAGAGATGGGATAGCGGCTCTCCATATAGGGGCGAGGTTCATTGACCTCGGGTAATGAGGCGGCCAACGCTTCCAACGATTCATGTGTGGGATCAAATTCCTTTCCTTTCCCCGACTTGCCGGTTTTCCCCTTTAGCTCGGCTGCCGTCTCTTTGGTGGATGTCTTTTTCTTTGCCATAACTTTAGTCCTTTTCTAAAGAAGTTTGTGAGTTAGCCCTGGCGCGTTCCGTGTTTCATTCTTTCTCTGGGCGATCTTCCTGCGCCTCCCTTACACGCGGCGCCGGCGCGTGTTTGGCGGCTTCTTTCATTCGCTTGTACTCCTCCTCAGAAATCGGCAGGCCCGGGGCTGGCGCCGCTTTCGGCTCGGTAGCAGCCTCATCCGATTCTTCGGGTAACTCTCCGGGATCTATGCACTCGCCTCCGGGAGCGACACCGCGTTGTGATTTCATTTCAATCTCCATAATGGGAGAACTGTGTGCTCTTCCACGACGGAAAGAGTTGAAGCAGCGGAAATTCTGCTGCCGGGGTTCACCATCACCGGCCGTTCGCCGATGAGGCCAGCATCACAAGGTCGCGAGGACTAACAACTACTAGCGGACGATAGTACTGAACCTACATCCTGTCAATAGCAAAACATGGTGCTAGTGCGCCGGCCTGTCGAACGGGTCTTACGCCGGGCATCGTCCAAGTTTTTCGCGCAAGTCGTCGTGATCGGCTCGTTCATTTACCGGAACCGAGGACAACTCCAGAGCGTGGTCGTTAGTTCTAAGGGGCAACTTCATCGCGGAAGCTGCCTGGCCCGTAAGAGGGATAGACTGAGCGCATCTGGTCGGTTCGCCCGGCCACGAGAACTCATAACTGAGTGAAAACAGCCCTGAAAACAATTCAACCTACAAATATGAAAACCATCCCGACACTGCGGACTACGTTCTCCTTTGCATTGACGATCGCTTCAGTCGCTCTGCTGGGACTGCTGCTTCACCTCTCACATTTCGGATCTCAGATCGTGTCTGCTCAGCAACCGGACTATTCACAGGTCAGAGCCGAAGCTGAGCGAGCCTATGCTTCCGGCTCGTACGCTCGCGCCAACGAGATTTATTCCAAAGTGAACAAGGCCGGATTGCCGGCGGCGGAAGCGCGCTGGGTTGAATTCCGTTTGGCCGACACCTCATGGCGCGCGCAAGCCGGAACCGAAACATCCGACACGACGAAGTTTGAGCAGGCCCAGAAGCAACTCGAGGAACTGGTTCGCGCAAATGACAAGGAAGATGATCGCGATCTGGTGTGGGCAGAGTCTCATGAGTCACTTGCCGATCTCTTTTGGACGCGACGAAATCAGATGAACTGGGGAACGGCGTGGCCGCATTACCAGCAGGCGCTCGACTGGTGGGCCGGCCAGCGCGAGATCGATCGCGCTCGCGATCGTTATCTCAAGATTATTTTCAAAGCTGCTGAGCCACCGCAGAAAAACGAGTATTACTTCTACACCTATTACGGCAACTACATTCCACTCGATATCCTGGAGAACGCTCTTAAGATCAGTGCCGGGGAGAATGACCAGGCCCATTTGCACTTTCTCATCGCCATGACGATGCGCGTTACCGGCGGCGGTTGGGAAGCTCGTGAACGCGTGCCGGACGAGTTTGAAGCGGCGCTCAAATCAGGCAAACAAACTGATTGGTATGACGACTCGCTCTTCTACTACGCCGAATGGATGAACAATAACGGCACGGTCCGACAAATCGCGCCGGGCCAGTGGCAACAGGAGCCTGACTATGTCAAAGCGCTCGAGCTGTATCGCCGTCTGACAAAGGATTTCGCCAAAGGCGAAACCCGCTACTAGGATCAAGCGCTTCAGCTAATCAAGAACATCACCGCGCCAACCATTAGCGTCGGTGTGTCCAATATTTTTCTTCCCGATTCGGAACTTCAGTTCGCTTTGAGTGCGCGCAACCTCAGACGCGTTGATTTTGCGCTCTATAAGGTCGATCTCACTCGCGATGTACGGTTCACGAAAGTCCCAGGCGAGGAAGAAGGCGAAGGTGATAGTGACAACAATTGGATTCAGAAACTGCAGACAGCCGGACATGATCCGGTCAAAACGTGGACGAAAGATCTGAAAGACAAAGACGATCACAAGCCCGTCAATGAACAGGTGCGCATCGAAAGCAAACTGCCGGTCGGTGCTTATCTGCTCGAGGCGAAGAGCGGCTCGTTGTCGGCGCGCGATGTCGTCATGGTTACCGACGCCTCGATTGTCCTCAAATCATCGGCGAAGCAGGCGCTCGTCTATTTTTGTAACGCAGTCACCGGCGCGCCAATTGCCAACGCCGACGTGGCGCTGTGGGAGAGTTACTACGTCAACGACAAGTGGCACTGGCGCAAACTAAGACAGACAACAAACCACGATGGCCTGGCGCCATTCGAACTGAGAAGTGCTAGTGGCTATCGCAGTCTCTTCGCCGCGGCCATCAGTGGCGATCGACAAGCCTTCTCGAGCGGGTACGCGAATGGTTACAACCGCAACGATCAGGCCTGGCGCATTTACGCCTTCACCGATCGCCCGGCTTATCGGCCGAAAGAAACGGTCCAGTGGAAATTCGTCGCGCGTCGTTTCGCCGACGGCGTTTATTCAACGCCCGCTAATCAAGTCGTCGAATATCAAATTAATGATCCACACGGCACGAAGGTGAGCGAAGGCCAGGCGACCCTCAACGCATTCGGCAGCGCCTGGGGCTCTTTGGAGTTAGCTGAACAGTTGCCGCTCGGTGAGTACCAGATACAGTTCTGGGACCAGGGCCGCGGCAGCCATATCGGCGACGCAAAATTATTTCGGTTGGAAGAATACAAACT
>JBGPWS010000136.1:0-10791 GCA_041492345.1 Pyrinomonadaceae bacterium
ACGCTGACACGATCGTGCCGGACAAATTGTTGTCGCGCATTGTTGAGGCGATGTCAGACGCCACTTGTTTTGGCGGAGCGGTAGATCCGGATTACCGGCCGATGAAGCGAACGGTAAAGGCTTACCTGCAATTTTGGCGAATCCTCGGCAAGTTAACAGGAATGGCGCAGGGCGCGACTCAGTTTTGCCGACGGGACCTGTTCTTGGCGTTGAACGGCTACGATGAAACCCTGTTTATGGGAGAGGACGTAGATTTTCATTGGCGCCTGAAGCGAATTGCGAAGCAGCAGAATGGCAGCGTCGTTTTTATCGAGGACCTAAGAGTCGTTCCCTCTACGCGCCGCTTTGATCAGTGGCGACTCTGGCGCACGCTGATCTGGACAAATCCGTTGTTCATCTTGCTGTTTCGGCGAAGAAGGAAATGTTGGCACGGCTGGTACAAAGCAGCGCCGCGATGAAATTGGCGGCAGCGCCTGACAAATCGTCGGACCGGAGCGCCTCCATTTCACTTGTGCTTTGGCTTTGACGTTGTTGATAATCGCCGCACCCGCTCAACGTTAGGCCGATCAGACGAGGGTGCCATAACGATAATAAGAACCCATCTGCCATCTGGTAGGCTCACCGCGTTTCTGATCGCAGGCGCAGTTACGGGTCTGCTTGGGGTCGCATTATTCGGGGCCATACACGCAGCCATCATTGTCCCGATCTGGACGAGGCTCACGGGCGGAATTCCCTTCGGTGTCGTCGCGGGGCTTGCCATTGGCTGGGCGTTCTATGAACTACGAGGACAGGGCACTGATGCAGTTTGGAAAAGTGGCACGGGCGTCCCGCCCGTGAACCACGCGCAAGATGCGCGTGCCACAAGCAAACTGCATCAGTACCGAGGACAGGCTCGATTGAACGCAGGCGTCATCGGCGCTCTCGCATTCGGGTTTCTGTTGTGGGCGACTCTGATACCTGTGACCCTGTTTGGAGTCATTGTTCGCGCGACTGGCATTCACGGCCAGGACGACACATGGGAAGTCGTGCTCGAGTGCGTGCTCACATTCGGCACGGGTGCGATTGCCGGGCGTCTGATCAGTGGACGATGGCGCGCTGCCCTGGCACTGGGCACGGCGAGCCTCGCACTGACTTTCGCGCAGGCTGGGCCGATTCCGGTGATGAACAGTGGCCGGGCGGCATCGCTCTTCGCTGCACTTACAGCCGTGTATCTTTTCTGCGTGATCGCGCTCGAGTTCGTTGCGTCGGTGGCGTCCAAATTTTTGCGGCGGCCAGCCTAACAAAATCATTCGACCGGACGCTCGGATAGCATCCCTTTCATGATTATTCCGGCGGCGAAGATTGAATGCCATTCGCGGGCGGCGGGTCCTGATCTATGTCCTTCCGGAAAACGACCTTTTGTATTACGGAGGCTTTCGTTCTATAACTTGTGCTTTGCTTTTCTGGGCCACATTATGAGTTAGAATTAATCTATGAACTGTCCAGTTTGCAAAACGACCGAACTAATTGCGGCTGAGTTAGACGAGAATCTGACTTCATTGAACTGTCCGGATTGCGGGGGGAATTGGATCCGCGGAGCGCAGTACTGGAAGTGGGTCGAACAGCACGGCTCTGAACTCGCGGAGCGCGTGCATGAGACTGAAAGCCTGTCGCTGGCTGAACCCGGTCTGCCCATCGACTGTCCGGAGTGCCGCTTCCGCCTGGTCAACTACCTGGTCGGGCGCGGCCTGAGCTTTACTCTGGATCATTGTCAGGGCTGCAAAGGCATCTGGCTCGACCGCAACGAATGGGAAGCTTTGAAGAAGCGCAATCTGCATGACGATCTAAATACGATGTTCACTTCATTCTGGCAAAATGAGGCGCACCGAGAGGCCAGGAAGAAGCGCATGGAAGATATCTACATCAGCAGGTTCGGCGCGGACGATTATACCGAGATCAAGCGAATACGCTGGTGGCTTGATACCAAGACTAATCGCGAGGAGTTGATCGCCTATCTCACCGATCGGGATCCGTTCGCCGCCTGATCATTGCTGGTATCTTAGAGTCACTGGGGAACAACACCGCTGCACGCCGCCGCGCATGCTAATCTAATCAGGCAGCGATCGCTCGGTTGTTGATAGAGCATGGCGCGGATGTCAATGCCAAAGACTTGGCTGGGCAGACGCCAATGCACCACACCACCTTTCATAGAGCCAAAGCCGTAGCTGCACTGCTGCAGAAGCACGACGCAAGTTGATCTGATGACGAAAGGAGGATCAATCCATGAGCAATCTCGATGCTGACAAGATCTGGTATCAGCCCAATCTGGATGTGTTTCTGAATCGCTGGTTCTCAACCTACGAAGATGCACGGCGGTCGCTTGAGAGCGAAGGTGGTTTCCTGCTGCCGTATCGAAGACATTTTTTCGTTTGCCAAGCTGACGTCATCCAGGCGATGGGGCTCGAGCCTGATGATCCCGATTGGGAAAGGATCGGGAAAGACTGTGCGCAACCCGGCGACATAGAGGCTTATGAACGCCTTTATCGAAAGCGGGAACAAGTCGTGCGTGATGCTTCGACGGTAGTGGGGTAAATTTACCCCACTACCAGCCATTCGGAGGGCCATCCATACTTTTTACGCGCTCCAATACTGCGGCGCGGACGACCTCTTTGAAGGATGATCCGCCATCTGCCCACGAAAATTTAAACGAATGGATTCTGCTGTCATAAAAAGGAACGACGTATTTCCCTGGCCCGTCCGCGTTGACTCTGTGGGCAGTCAACTTAAAAGGAATCAGGTGTTCACTACTGAGTTCGTCAAGCGTTGCCTGTACCCTTAACTTAATGTCTTCTGTTGTCATGTTCACCACAGTGGCCCTTCTGACTACGCCTGGGGTTGCAACCAGCTTGCGGTTGGTTGCAAGTGGGTTGCGGCTCTGTGTCGGGCGTCAATATGACCGGCAACAGCGTGGAAATTCATATGAAAACTTCCTGCCGATTCGCGGGCCACCAAATCAAGTCCACACTTTTACCCCACTACCGCTTCGACTGAATCATTGACGTAAGGAAAAATACGCGACGATAATGCGCGGGTTTTTTGGCATTATCAGGACAAAAGATCAGGTGGGCGGCGAAATCTTCCGGCAGGACACTGAACAAACCCAGGTATGAGAATTCAGGAAGCTTACACTGATTGGTCGGCGACATACGATCTGGATCGAAATCTGACGCGCGATCTGGACGAGGTCGTCACTCGCGAAACGCTGGCAAACCTGCGTTGCAACTCCGTCCTCGAGATTGGTTGCGGGACCGGGAAGAACACAGCCTTGCTCGCTCAAATTGGCCAGCGCGTTCAGGCGCTTGATTTCTCACGAGGGATGATCGAAGAGGCCAGAGCGAAACTCTCACTTGATAATGTTGCGTTCGAGATGGCGGACATCACGCAGCCCTGGCCCTGTGAAGATCAGTCAATCGACCTGGTCGTCTGTAACCTCGTGCTCGAACATATCCGAGACCTTTCATTCATCTTCTCGGAAGCGTCCCGGGTTCTGGTTAAGACAGGACGCTTCTTTATTTCCGAACTGCATCCCTTTCGCCAATATCAGGGCACCCAGGCCACCTTCCAGCGAAATCAGGAGACGACTCAGATCCCAGCGTTCGTGCATCACATCTCAGACTTCATCGATGCGGCCGGGGAGAATGGCCTGGCGCTCGCCAGTGTGAAGGAATGGTGGCACGAGGAAGATCGAAACAAGCCGCCCAGACTCGTGTCATTCGTGTTCAAGAAACCTTGAAGAACCGCTCCCCCGTTTGCACGGCAGCGCGAGGCGCCGGGAAAAACCCGGGGCGCGCGTCATTCCAGCTTGCCTTACATTCGTCAGATTCCGATGGGCCTGATGGATAAGCACCTTCCGGGCCGAATTTCTCTGCTACAATCGCCGCGCTACACACCGCCGGTGTGACAACCGTCGCGAACAGGATCATATGAGTGCGCCTGGCATCTTGCTCCGACTCTGCTTCAGACTCTGCGGCAAACTTTGCCTCACGCTGCTTCTGGGCGGCGGGTTATTCCTAAGCTCAAACGCAATCGCCCAAACGCGCGACTGGCAGCCGCAGCGGACCTGGGTGTTCGTCGTAGGAACTCTGCAGTGGAAGCATCGGGATATGTTCGATTCTTTCCCGCAAAAGAACCGACGTGATGCGCAACTGGTTGAGTTCTTCAAACAGCAGGGCGTGCCCGCGCAGCAGATGGTTTATCTTCAGGACGCGCAAGCCACTACCCGGCAGGTGAAGACTGCCTTCGCCGCGTTCGTGGCCAAAGCGAGAGCAGGCGATCTCCTGTTCGTTTACTACTGCGGTCACGGTTACAAGTCGGATGATGCGCGCACGACGTTCTTCGCCACGTATGACGCCGGCGGACAGGTTCCGGGCTGGTCGACCGATTCAATAGTTAGCGAGATCGAGAACTCCTTCAAAGGATCGCGAGCTTTTCTGACGGCGGATTGTTGCTATTCCGGTAGCCTGGTGCAGCAGGCGCGGCAACTTAGTCGAAGAGTTTCGTTTGCCTGCCTGACGTCTTCCTCTGCGAGCCAACTCTCCACGGGAAACTGGACGTTCACAGAGATGCTAATCGCCGGCCTCTCAGGTAAAGCCTTTGCCGATCTCAACGGCGATGGTCAGATCACCCTCGGCGAACTCGCTGATGATGTGAAAGAGGACATGGCGTTCGCTGAAGCACAACTGTCTTCGTTTACTACCACGGGAAGCTTCACTCCGGACACTGTCCTGGCCCAGGCGGGACGCAAGTCGAACCCTGAGATAAGCAAGCGAGTCGAGGTAAGGTCTGAAGGCAAATGGTGGAAGGCGCGAGTCATCGATTCGCGGGCCGGTACTTTCCGCGTCCACTATTACGGTTGGGAAGATTCCGATGACGGATGGGTGCGGCTTAACCAGATCCGCGAGCTGAGAATCGTGGAATACCCGGCGGGCGCAACGGTGGAAGTGACTTGGAAACGTAAGTGGTATCCGGCGAAAGTGCTGAGCGTCGAGCGCGGCGTGCACCTGATTCATTACTTTGGCTACGACGACGGCTGGGATGAATGGGTAGGCGCGGAAAGAATTCGCCGGACTGTCAACACACCTCGCCCACAAGGCACGACCTGGCGGACGGACAAAATCGGGCCAAGGGTTCGTTAGCTAGAGGGTTGCAGCTAATCCCTTTCGCGATAACGGTGGGCCTGATTGCAAGCTGATAGTGACGCGGCATTAGTCGCCGCTCGGAAGTCTGGCCTCTAACAGTTTGCTGAAAAACCCCCCTTCCTCCTTTGGGAGAAGGGCTGGGGAAGAGGGGCGTAGCTAGGCGACCTCGACACTCACGCCCTCTCCCCGACCCTCTCCCAAAGGGAGAGGGAGAAAGAGTCTCTAGGGGGAGACGAAACAAAACGTGAAGACGGACGAAAACCAAGATTACGATCGAAGCTGGGCTTTGCTTTTCGCGCGACTGGTTCTGGGATTGATCTTCTTTATGGCCGGCGCGTGGAAAGTTTTTCAGTTAGGCCCGCTGCAGCATGCGCGCAAATATTTCCTGCCTTTCGCCGACACCTTTCTGCCGGTATGGTCGTTGTGGCTTGTGGGCGTCACCATTCCTTTCATCGAGCTGGTTGCCGGCGCCCTGATAATTCTTGGCCTGCGAACGCGCGAGGCGCTGGTTGCTCTGGGGTTTGTCCTGGCGATAGTCACCTTTGGCCATCTGCTGAAAGAGCCGCTCTATGAGTTTCACACTCACGTTATTCCGCGCCTGGCTCTGGCGCTATTTATCCTGCTGCTGCCGCGTCGCGACGACCGTTTCTCGATCGATTATCTTTTGCGGCGAGCGCGAAAGCAGGAATCGTCATGAATGTCTGGCGATATCAAACTTCCCGGCAAATCGAAATCGATGCTCCTATCGAACAGGTCTATGCTACTGCTTCCAGTCCGGACCTAGTTCCATCGTACGCACCTGAGATCGCTCGCATAGAGGTTGAGAAAATACTGAGCGACCACACTGTCTTAGCTCGCAGTTATCTCAAAGTCGCCGGAATGACACTGGCTTACCTGTATCGATATCACTACCGCCCACCAACGCATTACAGCGGCGTGCAGGAACACGGGAGGTTCTTGCGCGGGTACTTCAACCTTACGTTCCAAACCCGAGGAAGTCGCACTGTGGTCTCGCACACGGAAGGCATCTTGAGTGCAATCCCGTGTCTGGCCTGGATAGTTGGCTTTATCTACTTTCGAGTGATTACGCGCGGCGTCGTCGAAAAGGAACTTGGAAGACTAAGAACTCTGATCGAAACACCCTGAGCTCGTTGCGAAGGAGAACTGGAACAGATGAAGTTTCTAAGATGGATCCGATTTTCTTTGCTATTGCCTGCCACTTATGTAGATGAGCGCGAAAGCTTTCGCGGAGGATTCGATTGACCGGATAACCATCGGGGGAACTCACTCAAAGTGGCCGCTTCGCAGGCATCCTAAAAGGTGATCAATGGTTTGCAGCAAGGCCTGTGCGTTCCGCTCCATCCGTCCTATGGCGTCACTCTGCATCGGAGAAAGGCTCGTGTTACGGTCGCGCTCAAGCAGCTGGCACAATCCGATGATTACATTTAGCGGCGTGTGCAGTTCGTGAGTCATTCCTTTCACGAAGTCTGTAGCGGCGCGGTTCCCGCTCTGTACGACCTCATCGACCGGCGCGGGATTGTGCGGGATATTGATAGCGGCTTTCACCTTTCCTTGATTCACGCGAGAGAGACTATCGGGGCCCGGGCCTGCGCGAACCTTCTCCCTCCTATCGCGGCAATTCATCAATTCCTATGCCCGTTGGTGGAGACGCAGATTTGCTGAGGCTTTGACTATGAACGCCGCCCGCAATCTTTTGTGCGCCCACACTCCTGACACATAATCAGGCGGCTATCCGAGCGGTTCCAGTACATGGTGAACTCGTCGGCAGTGACCTTAAGACTTGATGTTCCGGACGGGATTACATTCTTTGGAAAGAAAACGCTTCAGTAACTCGTCGAGCCGATCGAAGTCGATTGGCTTGGTCACGTATTCGTCGCATCCAGCCTCCAGAGCTTCGGTTCGGGACTCGGGAGAATCGTGAGCAGAAACTGCGACAATTGGGATTTTGCCTACCACCTTGTGCCGGCGGATCTGCCTCGTGGCTGCCAACCCATCAAGCTTCGGTAAGCTCAAATCCATGAGAATCAGTGCCGGCCGTTCTCGCACCGCCAGTTCGACGGCCTGTTCGCCATCGCTCGCTTCGACGACACTGTATCCCGCCATTTCCAGCAGCCTTCGCATCATGAAACGACTGTCCTCAAAGTCCTCGACTACCAGAAGTAGTTGCTTATCTCGATTCATTAACGACTCGTTCTTGGCAATTCTCCGTCCAGACTAGCTCTTCTTAAAGCCGAAAATAGCCTGAGGCGCGCATCACTAGCATACGCCTCAAACTTTTTGTTATCATGTCGCACCAAAACACGACACACAAAGGTGAAGTAATTGAGTCTAATTCGTACACTTCTCTCCCTAGAATCCTCCACCAATACTCGACGATGAAACCAGCACTCGCCAAAATCACCGAGAATAGCGCCCTGGAAGATCTGGGTCGGGCGACGCTGCAAATCGTTCACGACTTGAAGAATCAGCTTAATGGACTCAAATTGTACGCCACATTCCTGCGCAAGCGGTTGGAACGGGAAGAACGCTCGCCCGAAGAGCGCGAAACGCTCGTGAAACTGATCGCGGGCCTCGACCGCGCGGCGAGGGACCTGACGGCCCTGGTCCGTTACTCCCAACCAGTGGAACTGCACCGGCAGGCACGGGCTGACCTGCGGAACTTAATCTCGGGTGCCATCAGAGAGGTGGCATCTCGGAACAGTACAGACTTCTCGCTGGACTGCGACATTGAGAGCGGGCCATTCCACGGCTACTTCGATCCCATTGCGCTGTCTGAAGCCCTGAAGGCCTTAACCGATGAAGCAGTCAATAGTGTGCCGCCCCGCGCGGTTGGCAGAGTCTCGCTGCACGCGCGACGAGAGCGTAAAGCAGAACCATCACAAGCTGTGATTGAGTGGCGCGGAGTCAAACTCGCCGGTCGCAATCATTCGTTTCGTTTGTCCGAAAGTTACGGGACCGTGCATATGGCGCAGGCAGCGAGAATCATCGAAGCTCATGGAGGGCGATTCGAGGGTGACGCAAACACGATTCGCGTCTGGTTACCACTGTCGGAATGATTTCAAATTCTCAGAGCACCACGATCTTTTGCTAACTGAATGCCCAAGACGAAAACTAAAGATATTCGCGTGCTGGTGGTCGATGACGAGCCGATGATGAGCGACTCGTTGCGGCAACATCTGGCCGAAGAAGGTTATGTGGTCGACACTGCGGCCAGCGGCGCAGAAGCTATCGACCTGTTTGACGGCGGCGCCCATCACCTGGTGATTTGCGATCTGCAGCTTCCCGACATGGACGGTCTCACGTTGCTGCGTCACATGAAGGACGCGAAGCCATCCACCGAAGTCATCGTGGTCACGGGATACGGCTCAGTCCAGACAGCCGTTGAAGCGACAAAAGCAGGCGCCTTCTATTTTGTCGAGAAGCCTTTCGATTTTGAAGAGCTGCTGCCGCTGATCGAAAAGGCGCTCGAGCGCCGCGAGTTGGTGGCGGAAACGGCAAACATGCTCCGCCAGCTTTCCACTCGAGCCGAATACTTCAACATCATCGGCTCGTCAAAGCAGATGCAGATTATTTACGAAACGATCGAGTCAGTCGCCAAGTCCGCCGCCAACGTTTTGATCGTCGGCGAATCGGGAACCGGCAAGGAACTGATTGCCAACGCCATTCATTACAACTCTCTGCGCGCCAAGAAACCTTTCATCAAAGTTAACTGCGCGGCCCTGCCGAAAGAACTTATCGAGTCGGAATTGTTCGGGCATACGAAAGGTGCATTCACCGGTGCCCATGCCGACAAGGAAGGGCTGGTCCAGCATGCCGCGGGCGGATCATTGATGCTGGACGAAATAGCCGAAATGCCCGTCGAGTTACAGCCCAAGCTGCTTCGCGTGCTGCAGGAGAGGACCTGCCGAAAGATCGGCTCGGAAAAAAGTTATCCCGTCGACTTTCGCCTGATAACTTCGACGAATCGCCTGCCGGCGGACGCCATTCGCGACGGGAAATTGCGCGACGATCTCTTCTATCGCATTTCCACGATCACGATTCACGTGCCGCCGTTGCGCGAGCGCATGGAAGACATTCAATTACTCACCGATCACTTCCTCAAGTTATACGCGGAAAAATACGAGCGACCCATCGCCGGCGTCTCACAGTCGGCGTATCAAAGATTGTTTGGCCATACGTGGCCCGGCAACGTGCGCGAGCTGCAAAATGTAATTGAGCGGGCCGTGTTGCTCGCGAAAGGCGAGCACATCGAACCGGTGGATCTGCCTTTTGACAACGGAGGCGTACCCGGCAACGCGTCGTCCGCGCTATCCTGGGACGTGCCGCCCAACATGACGCTCGAGGATATCGAGAAGTTTGTCATCGAGCGCACGCTGCAGCGAACGGGCGGCAACAAACAAAAAGCTGCCAACCTGCTCGGCATTTATCGTCCGCGGCTTTATAGTAAGATCAAGAAATACAAGATCGGCATTGAGACGATCAGTCAGAACTAAACTATCAAACAAAGGGGTTCCCGAAGTGCCTGCCAATCCGGAAGATCGCCGACAGTCTCCGCGACTAAATGCGACCCTGAACGCGCGTCTGGATTTCAGCGTGCTCATGCGTGACGCCGAAACGAACGAAGGCGGCGTGCAGCATCTGCGGGCATGTGCCGGCCACACGGTCAACATCAGCGCACAGGGTCTCGCGGTTGTGCTCCACGCTCAGAATATCGACGAGCAATATCTTCTGGGTGCGGAAGGTTCGATGGCTATTGAATTGGACTTGCCGAACGGTCTGTCGCTTGAGATTCAGGCAACGCTCGTGCGCTATGAGAAGTTGGAAGAGGGCTATTTGATTGGCGCGCGGATCAGCGAAATGAGCGAGCGAAATCGGGGGTTGTTTGAAGAGTATCTCCGGGAAATCGCCGGGGAGTAACTATCCGCAGATTGCACAGATTCAAGGGTGAATAGTGAGCTAAGACGAATCAGTGTCCGGCGAACTTCTTTCTCCTGACTCCCTCTCCCTTTGGGAGAGGGCTTGGGTGTCGAGCCGTCCAGCTACGCCCCCCTTCCCCCAGCCCTTCTCCCAGAGGGAGAAGGGAGAAAAAATCATTAATCAACCTGGTAAGTAGCCACGCTCGTCGGCGTTTCAAAGCACCTTACCTTATAAATCTGCACGCGGTCGTCGTCGATCCTGGCCGCCAGTCTTTCCAGAACAAACCGCGCTACGTTTTCCGCCGAAGGGTTTTGTTCCTGGACGAAGGGTTCTAACTCATTGAGATTCTTGTGATCGAGATAAGTCACCAGATCATCCGCCGCTTCCTTCAACTCCACGAAATCAACTAATAATCCGATCTTGTTCAGCTCGCTCCCCCTCGCGTAGATTTCGATCTTGTAGTTGTGGCCGTGGAGGTTCTCGCACTTCCCCTTATAGCCGCGCAGTTGATGCGCGCTGGAAAAGTTGCGTTCAATCATGACTTCAAATTGTCCGCGCATGTCGACTGTCCAAAGTCTAAGGTCCAATGTCCAAAGTCGCAAGCAGGGCAGAAAGTCGGCTCAGCGTTCACTCTTTTTGAGTTAGTGGCGGCACAAGCAAAGATTAAGCGCAGAGG
>JBGPWS010000229.1:0-7600 GCA_041492345.1 Pyrinomonadaceae bacterium
GATGGCTGCCGATGGAAAGCAAATCGCCAACCGGCTGGATGCGGGTGAGGATTTCATCGCTCCCCCGTGTCGTCACAGTTACGGCATCTCTACGGATGAGCCGCGCGCAAATCTTTCTTCGGCGCGGCGGTTCTATGTTTTCAACCCTGACCCGTGGACCGAGAGTTCGGTCCGCGCGATTCTGGAGTCAAGAAAATGATCGCAAGAAACTCGTGCAAAGCGCTCGTTGCTCTCGCATTGGTCGTTTCGGTCTCGTTCATGTTGCCGCAACGCACCCAGGCCTGCGGGCCCTTTTTCACAGATGCAATCTTCGTTTACTCGAAGCACCCTGATCTCCCGCTCGAGAGCTTTGCGGCCGGCAAACTCGGCGTCTTAAGCTCGAGCTGGGCCCGATCTTACCTGGTCGCAGCATATCGAAATCTGGCGGGGAGCCGCCTCAGTGAAAGCGAAGCAAAGGCCATCAAGAGTGTCTGGGACGATCGCTTGAATCTCAGTTGGGAATCTAACGATGATCAGTGGATAAAGAAGTGGAATGAGGCGCGTGGAAAAGTCTCCGGGGTCGCCGTGCCGCCGGAGATCAAGGCTTATCGCAACCAGGAGAAGCCGCATGAGTATGAAAGCTATCTGAACTGTCAACAGGACGCTTTTGAAAATGCCGAAACTACCTTGAGTGAGCGGATCAAACGGTTCGGCGCGGACAGCGCAGCCGTGCGAGATTGGGTGGCCTCGCAAGACACGGTCTTCTCAAACTGCGGAGAGGGCCGGCACATTCCGGAAGCCGCGCGCCCTGATCAAGATTCGCTGAGTCGCGCTGATCGAGCTTATCAAATTGCCGCCGCGAACTTTTATGCGACCAATTTTGACGAAGCCAAACAGCAATTTGACTCAATCGCCAGCGACAAATCTTCGCCGTGGCGCGACAAGGCCGGATATCTCGCCGCCCGTTCGATGTTGCGTAAAGGAAGCCTTGCCGATAAAGAAGAAGAGGGCCGACCGGCCCTGACCGAAGCCGAAACTCGGCTTAACGCGATCCTTAAGGATAATTCAGTCGCAGCATCCCATCATGCAACGATGAGGCTCTTAAACCTCGTGCGCCTGCGCCTGCATCCGGAAGAAAAACTTCATGAGCTGGCACACGCCTTACTGAAGAAAGACACCAGCACCGATTTCAAACAAGACGTATGGGACTATACCGTTCTGCTTGATAAGTTTCTCGGCGATGATGAAGAGACGCCGAAGAAAGAACTTCCGCCTGGCTTAAGCGGCGATGAACTTACCGACTGGGTGGTTACTTTCAAGGATGCGTCGCCCGCTGCGTCAACTCGCGCGCTCGAACGATGGGAACAGACAAAGGCTTTGCCCTGGCTGGTGGCGGCGATTTCCAAAGCTCACATCCAACAACCGAGCGCCGTGATTCTAAATGTTCTCTTAAGCGCTGCCGCCAACGTCGATCACGATTCGCCGGCCTTTCCTTCTCTGGCGTTTCACAGCGTGAGGTTGATGATTGAAAGTAACCGCAGCAATGAAGCACGCGCCATGCTGGATAAAATTCTCGCGGACGATCGGGCAAAGTTGTCGCCGTCTGCGATGAATCTATTATTGTCACAACGACTGACGCTGGCACAAAATCTCGAGGAGTTCCTCCAGAGTGCGCCGCGCGTGCCCGCGGGGTTCAGTTATGACAGCGATGGGCGTGAGATTCCCGCGGAAGAAAGTTCGATTAAGGAGACTACCAAGGGCGCCGAACTGTTCTTCGATCTCGACGGCGCCAACGCCTTTAATAAAGCGATGCCCCTCGCGTTAATCAAAGACGCGGCTCGCAGTAAGACACTCGCACCGAATCTCCGGCGCGACGTCGCTCAGGCCGCCTTCGTTCGCGCGGCACTAGTCGATGATCGGGAAACCGCTGTTCAGGCCGCTCTCCTTCTGCAAGACATGTATCCACAGTTGAAAGAGTTTCTCGCTTCTTATCAGAGAGCTACCACGGCCGACGCCCGGCGCTTCGCTGCGGCCTTTCTTTCGTTGAAGTTTCCGGGCCTCAGACCTTACGTGTCCGCCGGCATCGGGCGCACGACTAAACTCGAAGAAGTCGACAGTTATCGCGACAATTGGTGGTGTACTGAGCCTCCCACGCCTGAGAATGTCCCGATGGGCGAGGACGAGGAAGGCAAAGCCAAACCTAAGCCAATTCCACCGCCGGAATTTCTGAAGGGATCGAAGGCTTTGGCTGCAAGCCAATTTGCCGCGCTTCAAGCGCTGGGCACAGCGCCAAACTATCTCTGCCGCATAGCTATAGCATGGGCAGAGAAGAATCCGGCTGACCCGCGCGCGCCGGAAGCATTGCATCTGGCGGTGAGGTCAACGCGCTTTGGCTGCACGGATACGGAGACTGGTCGCTGGTCCAAAGCTGCCTATGATCTGCTGCATCGTCGTTACCCAAACACCACCTGGGCGAAGAACACTAAGTACTGGTTTAAAGGTTAGCGGTTGCACATGCGCCTGACTGAGCGGGGCGGAAACAAAGAGTGACGGACCACAAACACACAAATAACTTAATCGACGAAACCAGTCCTTACCTGCTGCAACACGCGCACAATCCGGTCGATTGGTACCCGTGGGGCGAGGCCGCGCTTAGCAAAGCGCGCGCGGAGAACAAACCGATCCTGCTCAGCATCGGCTATTCCGCCTGTCACTGGTGCCACGTGATGGAGCACGAATCCTTCGAGAACGAAGACATCGCCAGGCTGATGAACGAGAACTTTGTGAATATCAAAGTCGATCGTGAAGAGCGGCCGGATCTCGATCAGATTTATATGAATGCCGTCCAGATGATGACCGGTCACGGCGGATGGCCCATGACCATGTTCCTTACGCCTGAGGGCGTGCCTTTCTACGGCGGCACTTATTTTCCTCCCAGCGACCGCTATAACATGCCAGGGTTTCCGCGCATTCTGGCCAGCGTTGCTGAAGCTTATCGTTCACAACAGGATCAGGTTGCAAGCACTGCGTCTACGATGCTTGGCGAGCTAAGGCGCGTAGGCCTGGCCGAAACCTCTCGGGAATTACTCACCACCGAAGTCCTTGACAGCGCCTTTCGCCGCATCTCGGCAAACTATGACCGCACGAATGGCGGGTTTGGCGGAGCGCCCAAGTTTCCGCCGGCAATGAACCTGGAGTTTTTCCTGCACACATATCACCGCACGGGCGCCAGTGAAGGTCTGGAGATGGTCGAACATACCGCCCGCAAGATGGCTGCAGGTGGAATGTACGATCAACTCGGCGGCGGCTTTCATCGCTATTCGGTTGACGCAAAATGGCTGGTGCCACACTTCGAGAAAATGCTCTACGACAACGCGCTGCTCTCACGAATGTACCTGCACACTTATCAGGTCACTAAGAATCTTGAGGCGCGCCGTGTCGCCGAAGAGACGCTTGATTATGTAGTCCGAGAGATGACCGACGCCCGCGGCGGTTTCTACTCGAGTCAAGATGCAGATTCTGAAGGCGAGGAAGGAAAGTTTTTTGTATGGACACGCCAGGAGGTTCTTGATGTCCTGGGAGAGGGCGACGGAAATCTCTTCTGCCAATACTATGACGTGACTGAAGGCGGAAACTTCGAAGGACAAAACATCCTGCACGTAATCTCATCAAATGAAGACGTCGCTGTTAGAAACAAGATTTCCGTCGAACAACTGCAGGCAATCATCAAAACGGGTCGTCAAAAACTCTTCGAACTTCGCGCGCAACGGGTCAAGCCGGGCCGAGACGAGAAAGTACTGACAGCGTGGAATGGTCTGATGCTCGCCAGCTTCGCTGAAGCATCAGCCGTTCTGGAACGATCGGATTACCTAACCGTCGCCGAGGCCAACGCGCGTTTTCTTCTCAGCCATTTGCTGAAGGATGGTTTGCTGCTCAGGACCTACAAGGACGGCGAGGCAAAGCTGAATGCTTACCTCGAGGATTATTCCTGCCTCATCGATGGATTGATCTCTCTGTACGAAGCAACCGGCGAACTAACGTGGATCGAGTCCGCCGTCTTGCTCGCGGATAAGATGATCGAGCAGTTCTGGGACGAAACTGCCGGCGGCTTCTTCTTCACGGGAAACAGTCATGAGCAATTGATCGTTCGCTCCAAAGAGTTCATGGACAACGCCACTCCCTCTGGCAATTCAATCGCAACACTCTCGCTGCTCAGATTGGGCCTACTTACCGGGAACGAAGACTATCGCCGTCGCGCCACCGCAGTGCTGCGATTGATGGCCGACCAGATCCGGCGTTATCCGTCAGCCTTCGGTTTTGCCCTCAGCGCGGTGGACTTCTTTCTGGGCTCGCCTCTGGAGATTGTCATCGTAGGCTCACCAGATCCTAAACTGGACGAACTTCTGCGAACCGTCTGGCAGACATACGTCCCTAACCGGGTCACAGCACTGTGCCGCAAGGAACACGAACGAGCTGTGGCGCTGATTCCCCTTTTCACGGGTCGCAACATGCTTGCGAGTCAGCCTACAGCCTTTGTTTGCCAAGCCAACACCTGCCAACAACCGGCCAATACGCCGGATGAACTGCTCAAGCAACTGGTGCCACCAGCCTCTGAGTCGCCCGTCCTCTCAAGCTCCTGATCCGACGCCCACCCCCAAAAACCCGAAGAAAACCATTGACGAGACTAGCTTGCGCCAGCTATTCTTTAAGCGGTCAACACCGTTGGCCCATGCCAAGCTACTATAAACACTAGGTATTTCAGTTTCGGCTCCTCCTCCGGATCGGTCCCAGGTCACCAAGGAAACAAGCGGAAATCACTTAATGGGAAAATTAAACTGGAAGAGTCTGCCGCTGGTTGGCGGTGTCGCCGCGATTGGCACTCCGATCTTGATGCTTGGAGTCGTGTCCACGGTACGCCTCCCCATCCTGGGTTGGCACGGTTTGGGATCGTTCATGGTCCTGCTGGTGCTGACTCTTCTGTCCGGCAGATTCACAGTTCCCGTAACCAATGTTGACGGCACAAGTCAGACTCACAAGTCCGTCGCCGACGCCTTCATATTTCTCGCAGTCATGATGTATACGACCGCCCCGGCAAACAGCGTGGGACCGGCCATCATACTCGCAGCCATTGTTGGCTTCATCTCCTCATTTTCTTTAACCGAGCGTTGGCCCACCGTCTTTGCGGTCGGGACTTCGGTTATCTCCACGTTCGTGGCCTCACTGGTTTACAGGTTCATGGTCTTAACTTTGGCCGGCGGGGCTTTGGATGGAAAGGAGACCGCACTGGTTCTCGATCTGCTCCTTTTCCCGCTTTGCATTTTCGGCTTCGTTCAATACTCCCTCAGCACTTTCGGTACCGTCGCTTTCAATTCCTTCTACGCGGGTCATGGCCGGGTCACAGTCTCACAGGAAAGTCTGATTTGGACCCTGATTACCCAGGTCGCGAACGTCACCTCCGCCGCCTTGTTCTATTCCGCCATCCACGGCGCGGGAGTTCCTTTCCTGTTCGTGGGAGCGCTAATCATCGTTTTGGTTCATCTTCTTTACCGGTTCAATGAAAAGCGAGTCAGCGAAGTCACGCGCGCGCAAGCCGAGAAGGTTCGTTACGTCGAAGAGATTGCCGACTTGCACATGAACACGATCGAATCGCTGGCAATCGCGATTGACGCGAAGGATCAGACTACGCATGGCCACGTGCGTCGCACTCAAATCTATGCCACCGAGATGGGTAAGCTTCTGAAAGTGAAGGACCAGGAATTAAGAGCGCTCGTAGCCGGCGCCCTCCTGCATGATATCGGCAAGCTCGCCGTACCTGAGTATATCCTCAACAAACCGGGTAAGCTGACTGAGGCAGAGTTCGCCAAGATGAAGATTCATCCCACCGTGGGCGGCGACATCCTGAAGCGCGTTAACTTCCCTTACCCGGTCGAAGACATCGTGCGCTACCACCACGAGAAATGGGACGGCAGCGGTTATCCGAAGGGCCTGAAAGCTGAACATATCCCGCTGGTGGCCCGCATCATCTCGGTTGTCGATTTTTATGACGCCACGCGCTGTGACCGCCCCTACCGGAAGGGGATGAAGCGCGAAGACTCGCTCACCTTGCTGCAGAAAATGTCCGCCTCGTCTTTCGATCCCAAAGTAGTTGATCTCTTCACCAAGCACGTGATCGAGTTCGACCAGCTCATTGCGGCCGATGACATTCAGGAGCAGGTGCCATCGGAAAACATTGACTTCCTCAATAAGGCCAGGCCTGACGCCGGGCTCGCCTCGGACATTCTTGGCTCCCCCGACGGCAGCCTGGGTTTCCGCTCCATCACACAGGCCCAGCGCGAGGTGTTTGCGCTGCACGAAATTGCGCAGACAATTGGTTCCTCTCTGAACATGCACGACACAGTCACGCTGGTGTCCAACAAACTGCGCGCGATTGTCCCCTTCGATACGTGCATTATTTTTGTAGTCGACGACCGCTCCGGGAAAGCCATCGCTATGCATGTGGTCGGGGACCATTCTGACCTCTTTAACGCGCGACGCATTAGCGTCGGCGACGGTATTACGGGCTGGGTAATCGCCAACGCTCGCTCAATGTGCAACTCTTCACCAGAGCTGGATTTGGTGGGGCTGCCTGACGACATCGCCCGCAGTTTCCGCGGCGTGCTGGTTTCGCCACTTATCCGAGAAGACGGTGCCTTCGGTGCGATCACGCTCTATTCCAAGGGCCGGACATCTTACACGACGGAGCACGTGCGCTTGCTCGAGTCGGTCGCCCAACACGCGGCCTCGGCTTTGAACAACGCAATCACTTTCGAGAAGACCAAAGAAAGTGCTTTGACTGACCCGCTTACCGAGCTACCAAACGCGCGCGGTTTCTACATGATGCTCGAGCAGCGACTGGCTGAGTGTCAGCGTCTGAACCGCGAGTCGCTGTCCCTGATAAGCATGGACGTCGACGACTTTAAGAAGATTAACGATCAGTGGGGACACGCAATCGGTGATCGCCTGCTGGCCAGTATCGCGCGGGTAATTCGCAAGGAGCTGCGCCAGATGGACATTCTTTGCCGCTATGCCGGCGACGAGTTCGTAGCGATTATGCCGATGGCCTCGCAGTCAATGTCTGAGGTGGTTGCCGAGCGGATCCGCAAGGCGGTCACGGAACACAAGTTTTCAGTCCGAACCGGTAAGACGGTGGAGGTTTCGATCAGCACCGGAATCGCGTGTTTCCCGGACAATGGAGAGACCACCGAAGAATTACTAACAGCCGCGGCCCGGAACATGCAACGGGACAAACATACGCGTAAAAACCTGATTAGTCTGTCCACGATGCCGACACCTGCCAGGATTGATCACTATACCTAAGACAATCTAAAGGTATTCGCCGCACGCCAGGCTCCGGCTTGGCGTGCTTTTTCTTTTCTGTTTTGTCTCACCGCATCTCTCGCGTATAATCGCGTGAGTTCGCGCACCACATATTCCAGGCCAGCGGCATGCTGGCCGATTCACATTAAGCAGGCACGCTTTACATGAGCAGCCAAACAACCGAGCGAAGAGAAAAGTCGAATACTCCGGCGGGAGGTGCAACCGGAGTTCTCGACGCGCCTTCAGACGCTGAAACCCTCGCCCC
>JBGPWS010000219.1:0-7925 GCA_041492345.1 Pyrinomonadaceae bacterium
CGCGCGCAGAGAAGCTCACGGAAGAGGGGATGGATACGCCACCATCGATGGGAATGGGCATCTCAATCAACTTCCAGCCAACCGGCAATGGGAAAGCCGCCATTGCTGGGGATTATGCGTTGACAGGGGAAGAGGTTGGACCCGTTATGAAGGTTCTGCGGGACAACGGCGTTCAAGCAGTAGCTCTGCATAGTCATGCATTGAATGACGTGCCGCGCCTCTTCTACATGCACTTCTGGGCCAATGATGATGCATTGAAGCTCGCGCGAGGACTTCGCGCCGCACTCGATAAGACTAACTTGGCAAAGCACTGAGTGGAGTATTCGTAACCTAAACAAACCGCTCTTTGGTCACGCGAACCAACCATCAGGAGGTGGCCCGCGATGCCACTGTGCAAGTGTTTGCTCCAACAGTTTGACCAAAAGGTCGAGCTTCCTTGCGGGATACTGCATCCCGAGTTGCTTCTGATCCAACGATTTACAACTTTGCTCCCACCGACTCTTGATTTCCGTTCGCGCGTCGGGCTGATTAGGGATAGTCTCGTTGCCGGACTTCATTTCGTGCGTTGTGGAGCCGCATGAAACGGCAAGCAGGAGCACCGCAGCAACGACCACGCTACTTATTTCGGTCATCGAACGCCCACGCGAGCTTTGCCGTATCAACAAAGGAGATACGC
The DNA here is from genome assembly GCA_041492345.1 of Pyrinomonadaceae bacterium. Lineage (GTDB taxonomy): Bacteria > Acidobacteriota > Blastocatellia > Pyrinomonadales > Pyrinomonadaceae > UBA11740. The sequence goes on from JBGPWS010000219.1 coordinate 677, forward strand.
CCTGAGAAGCGTGGATATTGATCTGAAGGTCCGGATTGTCTTTTTCTGCGGTTACTTTGCTCACTTCCGCTGCTGCCGTCCTTTGGGATTCGGGCGCCGTGGTGCTTGAGGCTGTGCCGCGGCTTCTCTTTTCCGCGTGTTCACTATCGCACTTAACCACGATCAACTGTATCAACGCTGCGAGAGCGACCCCGGAGATGGATTTCATGCTAAACAGGCCCCTACAGCTTTGGAGTAATCCCTCGTCATCTGCGACGATTTTCAAAACATGAAGCAAATCCCAGCCCCAAAAACGCTACGAGAGCTAGTTTCACGCTACCTCACTTTCTCTTCTGAGGAGTTTTCTAAAGCTGGGCAAGGAAAATCGTATGTCCCGGAGCTGCCAGACCCCAGGTCGGATCTTACGGCATCAAGATACCTATCAGAGCTTTGCGTTGCGCCACCAGGAGTCGTCACGGTTTGCGTGCGGCCGCCATTGGAGTAGGCGTAACTGGTTGCAGCCACCGAACAGAGATCGAGGTTTTTCCGTCCTTTACCTTTCCTCGCCATCGCATATACGTCGCGTACGCTTATTTTTGGCCAGATATTGGCCACTCGGGTAGCGATTCAGAGGATAGTTTTCATATCCGAGACTGGCAGGTCGGGAAGATCAACTCTGAAACGAGGCGGATCTCCAGGAAGAGATTCCATCAGGAGAGCTTGCGATGTTCATTGATGCTCAACAACCCGTCACGCAACATAAGGGATTGCAAGCGACTGGCCTGTAATTTCTAACGCTCGTTGTTGGCAGTGGTGATTCGAAGCAGTTCACTATAGGGGCCGCTCCGGGCGTGACCATAGAATCCCAGGCACATGGGCGTAAGCGGGTGTCATACGTGAAGCGAAACTGAATCCGGAAGGGGTGTCGCATGTCTGAGCAAGACGAAGATCACAAAGTGATGGAACCCGTTCGAGGAAGAAGGCCGCAACTAAAAGGGTCGCTCTTCAAAGTTCTGCTTCGATGAGTTTAGCTACATGGACACGATTGATGACGAAAGCCTGCTAATAGAATCAAAGACGCGGATACCTAAGGACGTATCCGATTGCCGGAACATGCCAAACGGATACTGTTCCTCTGGTTAACGCAGCCGGATCCCGCCATAGGTAAGCGTGTAACGTAGCTCGACTTGAGCAGAAGAATGGCCCACCAGAATTTCGTATTGGCCAGGCTCTGCGCGCCATTGCTTTGTATTGACGTCATAATACGAGAGCGCACGTTCATCGAGCGTCACATTAACGCGCCGCGTCTCGCCCGGCTTGAGATTGACCTTGACGAAACCTTTCAACTCTTTCTCCGGTCGTGGCGTCTTCGCTTGCTTGCTGCTCACATAAACCTGCGCCACTTCGGCGCCGGCACGGCTGCCTGTGTTCTGTACGTCAAACGAGACTTCGTAGCGCGGGGCGGACAAGGGAGCATCCGTCACCGGTTTTACCGCGAGGTTGCTATACCTGAAGTTCGTATAGGATAGACCATAACCAAAAGGGAAAAGCGGCTTTGTCAGGTTATGTTCATAGCCGCGGTAGCCCACAAAGATTCCCTCCTTGTAAACGATTCGCTTCGTATCTGGTTCGGGGTAATAGCTGTCATGAACGGGATTGTCTTCCCAGCGGCGCTCGAACGTGACGGGCAAACGGCCCGAAGGATTCACGCCGCCAAAAAGAACTTCGGCCAGAGCCGTACCGCCCTCCTGTCCTGGATACCAGACCTCGAGCAGGGCCGGAACACGATCGACCCAGCCGTTCATATCAACGCTGCCGCCCGACGTGATAATGACCACGGTGTTCCTGTTCGCGTTCGCTATTTCACGAATTAACTCGTCCTGTCCGGGAGGCAGACCGAAGGTCCTGTCCGCGCCTTCGCTTTCTGTATCAGGATCGAAGCCAACTGCGACCACTACGACATCAGACTTGGCGGCAATCTGTTTAGCTTCGGAGTTCACGGTGGTGCCGTGGGCCAGGATTCCCAGTCTGAGCCAGGCGCCAAATCGATTGGAGCGCCCGTGCTGCTCGAGCACGATCTTATGAGGGTGCTGATCGAGCGTCAGCGAGGTGTAACCAGCGACGCTTCTCGCGCTCGTCCAATTATCGAGAACCAGTTTATCGTCCACGAACAGCCGGTGTCCGCCGATTTCGTCTCTTGTCGTCAACACGAAAATATCGTGATCTCCGGCGCCCTGTGGCGTGTAATAGCCAGTCCAGCGAGACGAAAGCGTTTGCTCCGGGAAAGACGCGATTGAGCCTGGTCCGTAGTTGACGTGCTGCTCAGTGCGGGTAACTGACGGCGTGCCCTTCAAGTCCGGCGTACTGAAATACTCGGCGAGCAGACCCGTTTGGCCGCTCGTTGCTGCAGTACTGAAGTTGGTAGCCTGGGCCATCTCGCCGAATGTCGGTATTCCGCGATGGTAATAAACGTTGGCCGCCGCGCCGGCGGCGTCGCTCAAACCCTCGAGAAAACTTATTGCTCTAAACGGCTCAACGCGCGCACTGCCGCCGCCTACAGGCACCGCCGGATAAGCACCCGGCCCGATGATGGCGATGGATTTGGTCTTGTTCTTATCGAGTGGCAACAGATTTCGATCATTCTTTAGGAGGACGATACTCTCGCGCGCGGATTCGAGCGCGACCTGACAACCTTGAGGATTAAAGCGCGGAATGGCCAAGTCTGCCTGCTCGCGATCGAACCAGCCGAACCTGATCGCCGTGCGTAGAATACGACGCACCTTGTCGTCAATAGTCGCTTGAGAAACATTGCCATCCTTAATTGCAGGCAGCAGCGTCTGCCTGTTCATGAAAGCACCCGAAGGCATCTCCAGGTCCTGGCCGCCGTTTGCTGCGGCTACGCCGTCATAAGTCGCTGACCAATCTGACATGATCAGCCCGTCGAAGCCCCAGTCCTGCTTAGCGATTTCAGTAAGCAAGTGATGGTTCTGCGAAGCGTGCTCGCCATTGACCAGGTTGTAAGAGTCCATGATCGCCCCGACGCGCGCCTCTTTGACCGCGGCTTCAAAAGTCGGCAGGTAGATTTCATGCATCGTTCTCTCGTCGATGACCGAGTCCGTGTTGTGGCGGTCAAACTCCGAGTTGTTCCCCATGAAGTGTTTGACCGTGGCTGAGACACCCTGACTCTGCACGCCCCGGATGTAAGCGACCGCGAAGCGCGAAGCGAGAAACGGATCTTCACCAAAGTATTCGAAGTTGCGCCCATTCATCGGTGCGCGATAGATATTCACGCCCGGCCCGAGGAGGAAGTGCACGCCTTTGGCGCGGGCGTCTCGTCCGATCTGGGCGCCGACTTGTTCGGCAAGTTGAGAGTTCCAGGTAGCGGCGAGTGCGATCCCGCCGGCCATCGTCGTAGCCGGACCAAAATTGCGGACGCCAATCGGGCCATCCGCCATTTTCAGCCGGGGAATGCCAAGACGAGGAATGCTGCGAATAAAGAATCCATCGACGCCCCCGAGCAGATCGATCTTTTCTTCAAGCGTCATCTTACTAAGCAGCGCTTCCGTGCGACTTTCCACTTCTGCGGTGGAGATCTCCGTTTGCGACGCCGCTCGTTGAGCGGGCCCGGGATTGGCAGTAGCGATCAGCAGCGACAGAGCCATGAGCACGGACGATTGTTTTCGCATTGGACCCAGGTTTCCTTTCAACCAACAATGATCTGATTTTAGCCGCGAGGTTTCCGGGACTCCGCGCCGCGAGGACGACGTTCGCGTCCCTCAGCCCTTCGCCAGATTTCAAACGGTGGTACCAGAACCTCTTAAAAAAGATCTCAGTCAATACCAGGACGAGCATAGACGTTATCCTGCCCCTTCGTCATTGCCAATATCTACCCGACGGCAGTTGAGCAGCTAAACCGTTGGCCACTTAGACGCCATCGGAGGCTTGACGCACAGATAGTTCGAAACCGATGACTGCGGGTAACGAGTCTGGTTGCCGCCAGGATTTCTCCGTCGATCTTAGTTAGCCTGGGCCAACCCTGGTTCGCTTCTTTCCTTGAGGTCAAAAGCCGATTGAACGCGACACTCTAGACGCCGAACCCTATTTGAGCAAGAGACTATGTTAAAGTCCGGCAGCGTCCGGGAGCATAAATGATGGCAAACCAAAAGCTTGATTTGGGTTCTGTTGGTGAGCGCGCGCGTCGTCGCATCATGTGGCGCATCATGCCGTATTTATTCGTGCTCTTCATCATCGCCTACCTGGACCGCGTCAACCTGGGCTATGCGGCGCTGCAGATGAAGGGCGATCTGGCGTTTACTGATGATGTGCTTGGCCTCGGTGCCGGGATCTTTTTCATCGGTTATTTTCTACTGGAGATTCCCGGCAGCATTCTGGTTGAAAAATGGAGCGCGCGCGGCTGGATAGCCCGCATTATGATCTCCTGGGGCATAGTGGCGATTCTAATGGGCTTCGTCCATACCAAAAACCAATTCTACGTGCTGCGCTTTCTGCTTGGAGCCGCTGAAGCAGGCTTTTTCCCGGGCATCATGGTTTACTTCACCCACTGGTTTCGCTACGAGGACAGGGCCAAGGCGGTGGCGATGTTCATGGCAGCTATCCCCATCGCCAACATCGTGGGCGCCCCGTTGTCCGGCTTACTCCTCGGCATAAATCGGTTCGGGCTGGCTGGCTGGCGTTGGCTGTTCATCATCGAAGGTGCGCCGGCGATCATCTTCGGTTTCGTTACGATCTTTTATCTCACTGACCGACCGCATCAGGCGAAATGGCTCGCCGAAGATGAGCGCAGGTGGATTACGGAAGAACTGGACCGTGAACACCAGGCAAAGGACGCAATACACGCCTATCGCATACTTCAGGCGTTCCGGAATCGAGAGGTGATTCTTTTAACCCTGGCCTACTTCTTCATAGTCACAACCCTCTACGGCTTCAACTTTTGGCTCCCTACCATCGTCAAGAAACTATCAGGTGCATCTAACCTGAAGGTAACTCTCATTTCCGCCTTGCCCTACTGTGTCGCGCTGGCCGCTATTCTCGCGATAGGTTGGTCGTCAGACCGATCCAGGGAGCGGCGCTGGCACACGGCACTCTGCATGATGGTTGCTGGCTTTGGACTTTTGTTAAGCCTTGCTGTGCGAAACGAGGTTGCCCTCGCCGTGTCGGCTTTTTGTGTGGCAGCTGCGGGAATGTACGGCTATCTTCCTGGTTTCTGGGCGTTGCCGACAAGCTTTCTCACCGGAACGGCGGCGGCAGCTTCAATTGGCCTGATCAACTCCTTTGGAAACCTTGGTGGCTTTGCTGGTCCATACGTGGTTGGCTATCTCAGCAAGCGCACTAACTCGTATGCCGGCGGCGTGCTCTATCTCTCCCTGTCGGCACTCGTGGCGGCAGGTTTTGTTCTGTCGCTTCGAGCGACCCGGAGAAAGCGATCCCTGGCGTAGGAAATATGAAAGAGAGCCTTGCCGGTCAACTGTTTTGAACGTCGACCACCAACGGATCTCTCTGACTGAGTCTGGTACCAAGAAGACTGGGATTGCTTCAGGCTCCCTTAGTTCATTTGCCCATGCCACGCCTCGGCTTGAAGCGGAGCCTACAGTTCAATAAGAATAGCCCGCAGCAAAATGCTCAAAGCGTAGAAGTACTTCCAGGCGACGGATGACACGAATATGAAAACTTATCGCATTGTCAGCGCCATCGTAGCCACGGTTGTGTTATTGCTAGTTACGAACGGCGTTCCTTACTTTGTTTCAGCCCAACAGCCGAATGATCAACTTACCGGCAACTGGGCCGTGAAAACCCCTAATGCGGACGGCACTGTTCGCGCGACTTACTTCAATACAAAACAAGACGGATCGAAGATTACCGGCTCGATTCGCGTGACGCAGTTTTACTATCTCATCACTGAAAGCACGGGTGGTCCGGAAGGCTTCACCCTGACTGGTTCGATGAGAGACGGCAACAATGTCCGGACTGTTAAGTACGAAGGCAAATTGATCGGAGACGAATTGCACGTCCTGACGCGTCGCCGTCCGGAGGACAAGCCTAACGAGATGATTGCGCGACGCGTACCCGCCGGCGAAGGCGCGCTCCCAGCGCGTATCGACCCCCCTGCGCGGCATAAAGTTCCTGACAACGGCCTGGCGCGAACTCCGCCGATGGGTTGGAACAGTTGGAACAAGTTCGCCGGCAGAATCGATGACGCAACCGTTCGCAACATAGCGGATGCCATGGCTGGCAATGGGATGAAGGAAGCTGGGTATCGCTATATCAACATCGACGATACGTGGGAAGCCGGACGCGACGCGCAGGGCAACATTCAAACCAACAAGAAGTTTCCCAATATGAAGGCGCTGGCTGATTACGTGCACAGCAAAGGACTAAAGCTGGGTATCTATTCGTCGCCTGGACCGAATACCTGCGCCGGGTACGAAGGCAGCTATGGTCATGAAGAACAGGATGCGCGCAGATACGCGGCGTGGGGAATCGATTATTTGAAATATGACTGGTGCGGCGCGCGCACGCTCTACACAGATGAAGAGATGCCGGCCGTCTATCAGAAGATGGGCGATGCGCTGCGAACATCAAAGCGCCCGATCGTTTACAGCCTTTGTCAGTACGGTCGTCTGGATGTTTGGAAATGGGGAGCAGACGTGGGCGGGAATCTTTGGCGCACGACGGGCGACATTCGCGATAGCTGGGATTCAATGACGCGGATTGGATTCGGACAGAACGATCTGGCGCCGTGGGCCAAGCCGGGTCACTGGAACGATCCCGACATGCTCGAGATTGGAAATGGCGGTATGAGTGAAGATGAATACAAGACCCACATGAGCCTTTGGGGAATTCTAGCCGCGCCTTTGCTGGCAGGGAACGACCTGCGCAGCATGACTCCGGCGATCCTTAACATTCTCACCAACCGCGAAGTGATCGCCGTCGATCAGGACAAAGACGGAAAGCAGGGAACTCGCATCTGGAAGTCAGGCGATCAGGAGATCTGGGCACGACCACTCTCAGGCGGCGCGACGGCGCTGGCGATCTTCAACCGTGCGACTGAGCCCGCGAAAGTTACTGTGCGTTGGAGTGAACTGGGTATGAGCGGCAAGCACCTGCGCGATCTTTGGCTGCATCAGGAGATGGCAGGGCCCGGCCCGGAGTATACGCTTACCGTCCCCGGACATGGCGTGATCATGTTGCGGGTGAGTAAGTAGACGGGGAAGGATTATCCGCAGATTACACAGATTACACAGATCGCAGA
>JBGPWS010000106.1:0-12827 GCA_041492345.1 Pyrinomonadaceae bacterium
ATAGTCCGCGCCGTCCGTCGTCTTAATCAGCGCTTCGAACGGTACGTAATTCAGGGCGCCATCAGCGACGATCAGCAGACGCTTGTCACCCAACAAGCTGTTGGCCGGTTCGACTGCGGCCTTGTAAAGTGCATTCGACGCCGCGACAAAGGCCGTCAGGTTTTCCGAAGGCCCTTCGACCAGCCCGAGACCACGCTGCTGGTCAGCCACCACATCGATTCCGACGATTCGTCTTTGCAGCTTTGGCGGAATCAACTGCGCGCGGAAATCCGTGGCCTGCTTGTCCAGACTTGATCGTGGCGCAAGTTTGAAAAGCGAAACGCTCGATCGCGTGACCGCGAACAAGTAAGAATTGTCATTGCCGAGACTGTACTCCAGCAACACCGTGCCATCATCGAGCACCTTTTGCTGCACGTCGGCGAGCGACTGCGGCTGCGCCCCGGTCAGTGCGGCATAACGCGGGCTGGCGGTGCGAATTTGATTTTCGATGTCGTCGAATTCCGTCTGCAGCTTGTCCAGGTCCGCGTCCATCTGAGCCGGCTTCTGTTTTTGATCCCCTGAAAGGCTGATGCCGGTAAGCTGCTCCGCAATCTCCTGCTGGCGATCAAGATTGTCCTGCTTGCGCTTGAGCAAATCCGCCGGCACTCCTTCGGTGATTTGCGCGTTCACCTCACCCAACATGTCCAGCAGCGATCGCGCTCGCCCTGCTTCCGTGATCCTGAAAGACTCGGCGGCGTATTCGAGCGGCTTTCCGGTTAGCTCCCCACCGGAAGACGAATTCAGCAAAGCCATCTCAGCGAAGGAGGTGGCCGCTTCGTCATAGACATCTCTGGTGGTCGCCAAAAACGTCGAACGCGATTCGTCCGCACGCAAACTGCCGGCCCGAATAGTCTCGACCGTCTTCAGCGCTTCGCGATACGCATTCAGCGCATCCTCACGCAGCTTTCCGGCCTTGGGATCCGGCCCTGCCTGTAACCAGAGGCTGCGACCCAAACCGCGCTGCGCCGGCCACGTCAGATCAAGGCGATTGTCTTTTTTCGCGCCGCTGGCGGCGTCGGTAAACATTTTCGCCGCATCCTTATAACGACCTTGTCGCAAAGCGACGTCGCCGAGGCTGGTGCGTGCCGCGGCACGGAAGCGGCGCGTCTGGCCCAGATTCGCCAAGCCCGGCAAACCTCCGCTGCCGGCATCGAGCGCGTTTTGAAAGTGTTTGCGCGCGGTTTCCATCTCGTTGTTTGCAAACGCGATGCGCCCGGTGCCAAGCTCGAAAGTCATGTAAACAATTGACACGCGATAGTCGTCGAGCTCTTTCTTGATTTCCAACAAACCGCCCGCCGCGCTGGTGGGGGCAGTGACGCTTGGTCTTCCTCCTGAGACGCCGCTAATGACTGATGGCATCCCGAGGCCGAATCGCGACCCGGCCTTCTTAGCCGGGCTCTCCGGTGTTTTCACACTCATCGTTAAGTACGCGGTGCTGGCCTCTGAGAGATGGCCCAGGCGGTAATCCGTGTCGCCAATCTTAGCGAGCATCAGGTTCGCGTTAAAGCCGTTGTCCGCGAGGCTCGTAGCTGTCTGAGTCGCCGCGGCGGCTGTCCCGCCGACCAGGCTCGAGGCACTGTTGGCCCCCGCGGAGTTGGCATCGTCCTTCCCGCGCGCGGTGACGAAGGCCTGATAGGCTTTCTGATAATGATCGAGGGCAACTTTGTACTGACCCTGAATTATGAAGAGGTCTCCCAGAGCGTCTTCAGACGCCGCAATGCCACGAAAATTGTTCGCCTGCGTGTAAAGCTTTTGAGCGGTTTCAAGTAAGCCCAGCGCCTGATCGGCGTGGCCCTGCTTGAGCAACGCACGGCCGCGACTGAGGGAGGTGCCAGGGTCAGCCTGTGGCTCGGTCACCGAATAGGCACGACCGGCGGAGCTCGGAGAGGGCGCATAAGAAGCCAATGCCAAAGAGCAAGCGATTGCCAGGACCGTAACCGACCTTCTCGAAATCATGATTTTGTATTCCGCCTTTCCGCTACTCCTGGATCGAGAGCGGCTCTGCCGCCTGATGTGCGGAAAGGCTTTGCCTTTCCGGTAGAGTTCCTTAAGTCTGAGGCTCCGCCTCCTGGTCACTCGTGACGAGGCGTAGCCTCGCAAATTCAATTCCGAGATTACGGAAAGGCAGAGCCTTTCCGCACATCGGGCGGCATAGCCGCACACCTACCTGGCAGAGCCGAACACCCTACTTATGAATCAGCTCCAAGACTGTCACTAACACTGGAGCATTCGTAGTTGCGGTCATACGAATCACCGCGGGCTGTGGCGCGCTCTGGTCCAATCCCAGACCACGCGTCGTAGCGACCTGCTCCTTTTCAGTCTCCGACTGGCCGAACGTTTTGCTGGTGACCACCTTTACCTCTGCTTTGGTAGCGTCCTGAAGTTGTGCCCATACTTCAGAGAATGGACGCCATGGACACTTGTCCTTATTCTCCGAGCAAAACTTCACCAGGTCGGCGCCGGTCGGAACTGAAGGCAACGGTTGGCGCGTTACCACCACGTAGAGCCTCTCAGTGGCGGGGTTGTTATCGAACACAAACCAGTGGTAACGCTCGTCCGACTGTTCGCTCGACGGTACTTCCATCGGCACGTGCGCCTCGATCCAATTCTCTCCTCCGTCCAGTCGCGCGTCGGGATAAATCATTTCAGGTTGACCAGAGCCCTCGGTATGAAAGATGTAGAGATACCCGTCGATATTTGGTTCGAGCGAGATCCGAACGCGATCGCCGCTGTGAAATTCGTGTCCCGGCTCGACGCGCACGCTGCGGCCATTAGAGTCGCGCATGAAGAGCGTGTAACCCAAACCAATCGCTTGCGCCGGGCCGTTCACGCGCGAATTGTTCTGGTTGGCAAACTTCGTGGTGTTCGCGTTAGCCGTCTGCGACATACCGGCGTTCGCATTCTTTGCCGTCGTCGACGACGCATTATTGTTCGTGTTGCGCGGCGGCCTTCGTCTGCGGGTGGCGTTCGCGTTCGTCGTCTTCGGTCGCGTGCTGAGAAACGCACCGCGGACTTCATCGTCAGGCTCTTGCGCCCTGATGACAAACAAACCGCAGGCGAAAGCCACGACTGCCAACAACATGATGAGACTTTTCGATTTCATTTTGGGGTTCCTCCGAATAACTCCGGTCTTACTTATGTTCAAGGCGAACCATGAATATGACGGGAGTTCCTTCTGCATTTTGCGGCACTTTGACCGAAACGAACGGCGACGCGCCAGTTTTGATGATCTCGGCGCCGACAGAGTTCGCTTTCGACTGTGCGCGCAAACTGTCCAGCTGCTTCTGCTCGTCCTGGTTAAGTTCATGCCCCGCCGGGCTATTTAGAAAATCAGGGCCGTCGAGTGGTTTGGTTGAGAAGATCATTGTGAACTCGTCGGTTCCGGGCGCCTTATCGAGATTGAGCCAGTTTACGCTCTTGCTGGTCTCTGCAGGAAATGCAAAATCCTGACCGCTCTTAGCCTCGTTAGTCTTCACACCGGAAGCCGTGGCCGGCTTGGCTGTCAGAAAAGTTGTCGGCGCATTCTTGTTGCCCGGCCCAATGATGTAGAGATAACCGTTCTCACTCGGCGAGAAATGAAACTTGAACTGCTGACCCGAATCCATGGACAACGACTCGCCGGCACGAATCGCATCGGACTTATTCGGGGCGTTGACCTCGACCCAGTAGCGACCAATTTCATGCCCGCCTGCTGCAGGCTCGGTTCCACTCGTTTCATTGGTGCGGTTTGACGGATCAGTGCGCGAAGTGTTGCTGTTCGCGCCGGTCCCCATGAAATGAATTACTGCGTAGCCACCCGCGCCGATTACCAGTAGCAGCACGACTATGCCCACCGCGACCAAAGGAAGCGATGAGCGACGGCGCGGCTCAACCACGGGAGCAACTGGTTGCGGGAATCCAACTCCAGCAAGACTGGCCATCGTCGGGGCCGGGTGACCTGCCCCTGCTAAAGCAGTCTCAACGTTTTGTTTCGGAGCGGCGAGCACTGTCGGCATGGTCGCCCCCTGACTGGCGATATCCGCTGGCGGAACCACGTTGTGCGGAGTGGCGGAGCCCTCAATTCCTGTGGGCGCCGATTCGCCAACCATGGTGGCCGCGGTCCGTTCGGCAGCGGTCAGCGGGCCGCGCGCCGTGTCTGGACGAGAGCCGGTCGCGACTGAGCCACCCTGGATCGCCGAAGTGAAAGAGGTTGGCGGCGATATTCCTTCCGCCGCCAAAGCACTCCGCAACTCGTTTTCTAATTCACCCGCAGTCGCCTGCCGATGACTGCGATCCTTGGCGATCGCGCGCGCGATGGCTCGACTAAAACCTTCCGGAATGCTGGCGTCAACTTCGTGCAGCGACGGCGGCGTGATACTGACGTGTTGACGTCGCAACTCTAAAAGCGTCACCCCACTGAACGGCCGCTGGCCGGCAATCAGTTCGTAGAACACAATGCCGAGGCTGTAGATATCCGCGCGGCCATCGATCTCTGAATTCCCGTCAGCCGGCAACTCGCCCCACTGCTCGGGCGACATGTAATAGGGAGTGCCGAGCATCTGGCCGGCCATCGTCAGCGCGGTGTTCCCCGTCTTCTCAGCGCCGGCAACTTCGCGCAACTTGGCGATTCCCAGATCGAGCAACTTCACGACCGGCTCGCCGCCGGTGCTCGCTTTCCCAATCATGATGTTTTCGGGTTTGAGATCGCGATGCACAACGCCCATGGCGTGCGCCGCGTTGAGGACGCCCATGATCGGATCGAGCACAGCCACCGCGTCCGCCGGCGAAAACTTTCCCCGCTTCTTCAATTCCGCATCGAGGGTATTGCCCTCGACGTATTCCATGACCAGGTAAATCGTGCCATCTGCCGACGTGCGCAGATCATAGACCGTGACTGCGTTCGGATGACGAAAGCGGCGGGCCGCCTGTCCTTCACGTTGAAAGCGGCGCAGCCATTCAGTGTTGCTGCGCATTTCCGGTGGCAGCAGTTTGATCGCCACGCGATCGCCGAGCAGAATGTGCCGCGCGCGATACACTGCGCCCATGCCGCCTTTGCCCAGCAGGGACTCGATCTGGTACTGGCCGTCCAGCACATTACCGATCAGCGCAGACGAATCTTCTTCCAGGACCTCGCCATCGGTGGGGCAGAAGCTCAGGCTGTCATCAAATTTTTCGTTGCAAGCCGTGCAGTACTTCATGCGTGGACTAGTTTACAACGAAGAGGGGAGAGGTGCGAATTACTCTTATGTCCTATTGGACCGATAGGGCCTCTATGACCTATTAGTTTTTCAAAAAAGTAACCCCGACCACGTACACCACAAAGTCCGCGCAGAAGTGGGCAATCATCGCGGATTCGAGGCCGCGTTTCCAATAAAGATACCCGAAAGGGATGGCGGCGATACCATTCAGGATAAGAGCGAGAAGTATAACCTCTGGTGTAATCTGCATGACTCTCGAGGCCGCCGGCAGATGACCCAATCCAAAGAGGATCGCAGCGAAAACATTTGCGATCCAAAACGTCAGCGGCAAGAGCCGCGCTTTAGACTTCTGGAAAATCCTCGATCCCAACCAGGCGAACAGCGTCAATAGAAACAGTCGCGTTAGAACTTCTTCATCAATGCCGCCATAGAAACATACGAGGACCCGTTTCCAGATGGGCGCCCGAGCCGCACTCACAAACGGCAGTCCGGGCATGTGCGGAGCGACCATAAGAATGATGATGACCAGGACAATACCAACCGCGATTCCCACCAACACTCCCGACTTGAGTGAGTCCCGCACTCTGATTGGCGACGGTTCGTGATACAGCCAACTCTCGATCAAAGGCGCTCCGACGCCAACCTTGGGCGCCAGCAAAAGACCAATGCCAATAACAACACCGAGCAGCAGAAGGTTTTGAGCAACTCCAATTGCGATCAGTAAAGGAAGTGGGATCGGGATTGGTGGCGCATTCTGAATCAGCGGCCGAAAGACTTCGAGAACAAACGGGAGAGCTGCCGCGGCGGCCAGAAGAGATGCAATCAGCAGCAGCCAGAGAACCCGCCAGGGAAACCTCTTCGGCGGTTCAAGGGGAAGGCTATCAGTAGATTCGCTCGACATACTCGGCCACCATTCGATCGCTGCTAAAAAGCGGCACTAGAGTCTGGATCGATCGCTTCATCATCGCAACCCAGCGGCGCGGAATAGCTTCATCATCGCGGTCGTAGTAGCGCGCCGCAACTTCCTCAGTGAGGAGGGTGTACATCGATTCAGCCTCGCGACGATCGGCTTCTTCATCGGTTAACTCGCTCAGGTCTCCAATCGCAAATCCGTTATCGCCCTCGTAGGCTTCGAGCCACCAACCATCGAGCACTGAAAAATTCAATCCGCCATTAATCGCTACTTTTTGCCCGCTGGTGCCCGAAGCTTCCATGGGCCGGCGCGGCACGTTCATCCACACGTCGACCGCCTGCACTAACTGTCGAGCAGTTTCCTGATCATAGTCCTCAATGAACGCCACTCGATGACGCACCGAGCTGTCCCGCTGCCATTCGATCAGTTTTTGCAGTACTTGCTTCGACTCCTGATCATGCGGGTGGGCCTTGCCCGCGAACACAAACTGGATCGGCCGTTCCTGATCGTTGATGAGACTGGTCAACTTTTCCGGGTCACTCAGCAGCAAATCCCAACGCTTGTAACCGGCCACGCGCCGGGCGAAACCGATCGTCAGAACCTGTGGATCTAACATCGTCCGCGCTGCTTCGATGTAGTCTTCGCTTTCACCGCGAGCCAGACGGGCGTCAAACGAATGGTCGCGAACATAGGCGACCAGTCGCTGCTTCAACAGAGAGTGCGCCTGCCACAGCTCCTCATCGGAAATCTTTTCCACGCCGTAGGCCCAAACGTTTGCGTCCCGGGCCCTCTCGATCCAATCCTCGCCGACCCGTTGTTCATAAAGCCGGCGCAGCAACGGGGCCACCCATGTCGACGGATGCACGCCGTTGGTGATCGAAGTGATGGGCACGTCGCCGGCGCCGAGATCGGGCCACATTTTCTGCCAGAGCTCACGCGAGACTTCGCCGTGCTTGCGACTGACGCCGTTGGTCGAATGGCACATCCGCAGGGCCAGTGGCGTCAAACCAAACGACTCGTTTGAATTGCCATTCACGCGGCCCAGTTTTAGAAACTCTTCGCGCGCTAATCCCAAAGCAGTTTCCGGCCAGTCACCAAAACACTTCTGCACCAGCGAGGCCTCAAATTCATCATGCCCGGCCGCTACCGGAGTGTGAGTGGTGAACACGCAACGCTCGCGCACCCGGTCCGCGGCTTCAGCGAAACTCAGGCCCTCGCGTTCGATCAACTGGCGCGCTAGTTCGAGCGTAAGAAATGCCGAATGCCCTTCGTTGAGATGAAAGACTCCCGGATCAATTCCCAGTTCTTGCAGCAAACGCACGCCGCCGATGCCCAGCATCATCTCGTGCACCAGGCGTGTTTCGCGATCGCCGCCGTAAAGATGTCCCGTCACCAGGCGGTCGGTCAGCTCATTCTCAGCGACGTTTGTGTCCAGCAGGTAAAGCCGTACGCGGCCAACGTCGGCCCGCCACACCCGCGCGCGCACACCTCGGCCGCGCATGATGACTTCGATCAGCAGGGGCTTCTCGTCGGTGTCGTTGACGACGTGCACCGCCAGCTCATCTGAGTGATTCTCTCGATAGGTCTCTTCCTGCCACCCGTCGCGGCGCAGGCGTTGCCGGAAATAGCCGAAGCGATAGAACAAACCGACGGCGACCAGAGGCAAGTTCAAATCGCTCGCCGACTTCAAATGATCGCCGGCCAGTATCCCGAGCCCGCCCGAATAAAGCGGTAGAGAGTTGTGTATGCCGTACTCAGCACAGAAATATGCGACTGGATTTTCCGCTGTGATTCGCGGCGCGAGCTGCAGCCTTGGCCACGGGCGCGTGTCGCCCAGATAAGCACTGAACTTTGCCGCCAGACGTTGGACTCGATCGGCGAAAGCCGGATCGGCGGCCACCTGCGCGAGTCTTAGATCGGAAATCTGGGCCAACAGCGTGCGTGGATTTTGTTCGCACTGCTGCCAAAGTCCCGGGTCGAGGTCACGAAAGACTTCATTGCCATCCGGCGCCCAACTCCACCAGTAATTCCACGACAAAGCTTGCAGAGGTTGCAGGGGCGGCGGCAGCACGCGCGGGCGCAGTGAGGCCATTGGTTCGATATCGGTTTCTATCTCAGTAGACATTCAATGGATTCGACAAACAGATTCATAATCCGAAACTTCAGAGCATAAAGAAGGCGGCAGCGCCGCCGGAAGAGAATGGAGTGGTTTAGCAAAACTTTCGCAA
Source organism: Pyrinomonadaceae bacterium (assembly GCA_041492345.1). Classification (GTDB taxonomy): domain Bacteria; phylum Acidobacteriota; class Blastocatellia; order Pyrinomonadales; family Pyrinomonadaceae; genus UBA11740. Next base: position 8,358 of record JBGPWS010000106.1, read on the forward strand.
TCGGTCAACTTCGGAGGGTAGTGTCCTACTTTGATTAGCGGTGTTCAGAGTACCGACTTTAGTCGGGGTTTTTGTTAAGCAAAGAAAGAACCCAACTGAAGTTGGTACTCTAAACGCCGTCAAATCAGGACACACCACCGAGCCTTCCTACTCGCTGAACTTCTGATTCCGCAAAAACACTTCGGCGTCGCGTGCTTGAAAAAAGACCAAACGCACTTCCTTCAATTGCTGGTCGGTCGCCAGAAAATTCTCAATCGTTCTTGATGAAACCTCGGCTGCCTGGTTCAGCGGATAACCATAGACGCCGGTCGAGATAGCCGGAAAAGCAACTGAAGTTAGATTCTTTTCGACCGCCAGCGTCAGTGAATTGTGATAACAATTGGCGAGCAGTTCGGCTTCCTTTCCGCGATGCTCGCCATAGATGGGTCCCACCGTATGAATGACGTAAAGCGCGGACAGCTTTCCCCCCGTGGTGATCACGGCCTCGCCCGTGGGCAAGCCTTCCGGAAAACGCGTACGACGAATCTCGCGACACTCTTCGAGGATCTCCGGCCCGCCGGAACGATGAATCGCGCCGTCAACGCCGCCACCACCGAGCAAGGATGAGTTCGCCGCGTTCACAATTGCCTCGACGTCTTGCTTGGTGATATCCCCGACGACGACCTGGACGCGGCCGTCGAGAAAGCTTTTTTCTGCTGCGCTCATTTCACTCTGTCCGAAACTTCATCGCCAGTCAGGAGGCTGGCGCGGTGGAAAGTATTCAGCTTCACGCGAACTGTTGGTCGCGGTCAACGGATGCTGAACACCTGGGCCAACCATTTTCTGTTCTTTCGATCCGCTGGGCGCGTCGCGCCAGATATACAAATACCAAAAGACAGGTTGGGCCAGCATCCCCATGAAAAAGAGCAGCAGCATCCACATGATCTTCATGTTCTGATCAAGTTGCTCAGTCTTAAAGACCCGAATGATATAGAACACAGTCAGCGCGAGGGTGCCCATAATCGTTAGCATGTGAAGAACGAAGAATCCCATGAACCCAAGCGGAAAAAGAATCGAAGCGGGAGAGTTATCAACCGGAGCATGCGGGCCAGGATTGAGCGCGCCAACAATGACAACCGAAAAGATCACCACGAAAAAGAGAAGCATGTAGACCACAGGCCAAATCGTGGCGATGCCCAACCAGATCTTCGTAGACTTCTTCAATTTACTCCCGCGGGGTGAATTTACTCTTCCGTGGGCTCGACCCCAATTTCGTCGTCACTCGGATGCTTGCGAACCTCTTCGTCGCGTGGTTGGACATTAACCTCGTCAAACATGTCCTGCCGTCGCACGGCTTCGGCCACGCCCTTCGCTTTATGTTCGGTAAGGGGATGCTCAGGATCGACACTCGCGATTTCAAAGACGCGCTCGTCCAGCGTGACCACTCCCAGTGAACCCAACGTCACGCCTGCCGTCACCTGAATGTCATCCAGGTTGTGAATCTTGAAGTGGCCCGTCTGCTCGACCCAATCTTCGATGAACGGATCGCGCAGCGCGTGCTCGGCATCGCCTTCAGTTAGATAGGCGCCTTCAACGATCAGGCAATACTCGCGGCCTTTATTTTCGGTCATTGGTCGGGAAGATTTTAGTCCCGGGCATGGTGTCCACCCGGGTCCAGAGATGAAGCTTTGCGGCTTTATTGGCAGTCATGACAGAGGCCAACGACAAGCAGGGCGATTGGCCTGGTTTTGTGACGCCTAACTTTACCACCGCTACCGCGATCTGCGCCAGAGTTTTTAGCAGGGCAAAGGGTTCAGAGTACCGACTTCAGTCGGGTGTTTGTTAACCGCGCAAAAACCCCAACTAAAGTTGATGTACTCTAAACCCAAATCCAAGCAAAAACGCCGCCGGAGTCGGCTCCCGCGGCGTCTTTGGCGGCGCAAGACATGCTCCTACCCTACGAAGCAGTGGCGTATTGCCGGTTAAGTTCTGTCCGCAGCCGACTGAAATATGAATCAAATGTAACGAAGCCGGTCGTGCCCTGGAAGAAGGCGCGGCCGCCGGTGTCATGCGACACGCGGGCCAAAGAACTTTGGCCGTAACTGGCGGCGAGGTAACTGCGGCTGGTCAAACCGACCGACGGCGCATAGAACGAAAAGATCGCCGTGTTGCGACGGTTCGCTTCATTGATGGTTCGATCGATGTCGAGTGTGTGACCCGCGGACATCGCATCAAAGCCCTGGGAGGTATCAAGCCCGTCGGAGATCAGCAGTACTGCATTGTGACCCTTCCAACTTGAATCGAATTTCTTGAGCGCTTCGATCACTTCGACGTAAGGGTTGTAAGCCGACGCCGAAGTGCTGGCGATCGGAATACGCAGCGATTTGGCTGCGCGATCCAGATCGGTCGTGAAAGGCTGTCGCACTTGCAGCGATCCAGCAGTGATGTAGCCAACCATTACTCGTGAACCCGCCGGCAGCGAGCGAATAAAATCGCGCGTCACACTCAGTTCGTTACCGACGCGGGAAATCAGGTCATCCTGGATCAGGATGGCAATGTTAAGGGGGTCGCGCACGCGCAACGCTTCAGTCTCATTTGTCTTTGCGTTCGCCCTTGTACTCATAAGCGAGGAAGCGCCAAGACTCATCATTACCATCATTGACGCAACCAGGAACGCGGAAACTTTTCTAGACATACCTTCACCTCAAAATTGGCGAAACCCATCGCCAGTAGTTTGTTTCAATGATTTGTCTGGGTCGATTTTAGGATGCTTGCGAGAGCGTTAAGGTTGCGGAAACGAACCGATCATTTTCCTTTTGTCATTGAGCATTTAGCATTCTCTTCTTTGTGTAAGCAGATCCGCTTGACCAATGTTGAAGAGTCTTTCTCCCTCTCCCTTTGGGAGAGGGTTTGGGGAGAGGGCTTTACGGCTTCCACTTGTCATCAGATAAGCCCCTTTTCCCCAGCCCTTTCTGCCAAAGGGAGAAGGGAGAAGTGACCAATGGTAAATGTCAAATGGAAAATGAGTCGTTGCTCGCTACGCCTTCCGATTCAATTCCGTAACTACTTATGCAGTTGACACACGCCGCTGGCGTCGCATGGCGGTGGCACACCGAAGAGCGTGTATCGCCGCGCGGCGAGCCAACCATAGAAGATGGGTCCCAGTTTCGTAAAGGGCCACACCGACATAATGGGCGTAAACCATTTCCAGCGCGGCAACACCCGAATGACTTCAATCCAGGCAAAGTAGCCTTTGGCCCAGCGACCCTCCGCTGTGCGCGTGTGCATCTCGTTTGCCATTTCCTCGCGCGTGCGCGGCGCCGCCCGTTGCAAAATCTCAGGATCGTTGTAGTCCAACCATTCGATACGTTGATCTCGATCCATTGGCTCAACATGCGCGCGCATCCAGCGACAGAGATTGCAATGGCCGTCGGTGTAAACTTCGATTTTATCCGCGTGCGTTAACGCCATTTCTTCAAATCTGGCCAAAGCTTCGCAAGGGAGCCGAACTTTGCTCCTTTGCAAAGGAAGACAGGAATGTTGCGCTCGAGCGCGTAGGGATTGTCTGAGCTCCCTACATATTCAACATGCTCGAATAATTGATCCAGTACTTCTTTCTTGTCGTCCAATACGATCAGGCAGTTGCCGGAATAGTTCCGCGGACCCCATAGAAAATACGTCTGATGTCCACTAAGCGCCGGCGGTAAGCCATAGCGCTTGCCAAAGAAATCGATCGCGCCGGCCTGCCCATAATCTTGCGCGAATATCCCGCAATCGCGTTTCTCTTCCGGCGGAACGTGTGACCATGCCTGCGCAGTCATTGCGGTCATCTCTTCCCAGCCGAACTGATCGGCGTAGTGCTGCGGGAGAAGCGCGCGCTCATGACTGTGCTCACTGCGCGGTAGCTTGAACGGCAACCTGTTCATGTACGAAATGAAGTTGTCCACAGAGAAAACTGGAATCACCATGGGCGCTAACCACGCTCCTCCGGCAATTAGAAAAACGAGAATCGACGGTTTCAACCAAGCCTGGCGGGTTCGCTCAATACCGGATTCGACCATGACCGCTCCAGCCGCGAAAAGCATCGGATAGATTGGAGCGAGATAATAATTCTTCCCTTTCAGCACCACAAACGCAGTGAAGGCAACCAGGTAACACCAACCAAGCATGCGATAGTTTTTCAGCCGCGGCGACAACAGCAGCGCGAACATCCCGGTAATCCAGATCGGCGCCGTAAGCGGATGGGCCAGCAAGATCTGCTGAGTGAAAAACTCAAAGGCAGAAAGTCTAACGTCTCTGCCACTGGCCCTGATGTTGTGCAGTAGTTCCAGAAATGGCCAGTGATTGTGAATGTTCCAAATCAAGTTCGGCAGAAAAATCAGAAATGCGGCGACTCCTCCCATCCAGAACCACTTATTCAAAAGAACGCTCCGTTGTTTGGTAAGCAGCAGCCCGACAACAATGGCGAAACCCAACACCGCAATCGAATAC
>JBGPWS010000035.1:0-19617 GCA_041492345.1 Pyrinomonadaceae bacterium
ATGACCAGTCTTGCTCGGGGCTTGCGCAACGCGTTGAGCTTCGCGTTTCAGCTCCGCCGTGCGGCGCGCAGCTTCGCGATCAACTTTCAAACGCGAGGCGCGGTCTTCAATCTTAGCCGCCAGCTCCCGACTACGTTCTTCAAATTCCTTTACTGCCCGGGACAGTTCTTTTTCAAACTCAGCCTGGCGTGCTGCTTCGTGCTTCGCTGCCTGCTCATCAAGCGCAGCAAACTTTTCCGCCACCGCGGCTCGTTCTTCTTCCAGCGCTTTTCGCAAAACTTCAGCTTCTTCAGCTTCGCGCTTAATGCGCCGCAGGTACTCGATCGAATCGCGGGAAGACTTCTTCACCTGCTCGGTTGCATTGCTGATCACTGCGGCGGGGATACCGAAGCGCTGGGCGATTTCCAGACCTGACGAGGAACCGGCAATGCCTACAAGCAGACGATAAGTCGGTTGCAGCGTCTTTTCATCGAACTCGACGCTGGCATTCAGCACGCCGGGCTCGTTGCCTGCATACATTTTCAATCCGGAGTAGTGCGTCGTGGCGAGCACATGCGCGCCGTGCTGTTTGAAATGATCGACCACCGCTACGCCCAACGCCGAACCTTCTTCCGGATCGGTCCCGGTGCCGACTTCGTCGAGCAGTACCAACGCCGGCGTGGCGCAGGACTCGATCATCGATCCGATATTCGCCACGTGCGAAGTAAACGTTGAGAGGTTTGCGGCCAGCGACTGGTGATCGCCGATGTCCGCCAAAACAGATTGGTAGAAAGGAACGCGCGCTTTTTTCGCCGGGACCGGCAAACCTGAAAGCGCCATCAGCGAAAGCAGGCCGGCAGTTTTGAGCACCACAGTCTTGCCGCCGGCGTTGGCTCCCGAAATAACCATCGTCGTCTTGTTGTGATCCAGTTTGAATGAAACCGGAACGACCTTAGCACCTGTGGCGCGCAGGGTTTCTTCCAACAAAGGATGACGTGCTTCGATGAATTCCAGTGTGTCTGTGGCACAGACTTCAGTCTGTGATTCGTCAGCACCACAGACTAAAGTCTGTGTCACTTCCGGTACGACGCAGTTAAATCTCTCGGCAAACGACGCTTTCGCGTTGATGAAATCAAGTTCCGCGATAGCCTCTGCGGCTCGCTCAATCGCCGGCAACTCCTGTCGCAATTCTTCCGAAAGCGCAAACAAAATTTCGGCGATCTCGCGTTGCTCCGCTTCCCGAAGCGACTGCAGTTCGTTATTCGCCTCGATTGTTTCCAGCGGCTCGACAAAGATCGTTGCGCCCGAGGAAGAGGACCCATGCGCGACGCCATTGATGCGTCCGCGATGGTCGGCGCGGACGGGAATCACGAAGCGATCATTGCGCACTGTGACCAGTTCTTCCTGGATCGCTTCGCTCGAACGGCGCATTACGCTTTCGAGCGAGCGCGTGATTCGCGAGCGGGCGTTCGCGAGATCGCGGCGAATCCGCGCGAGTTCCGGGCTGGCTCGGTCATCAAGCTCGCCGCCAGGCAGAATCTTACGATTCAAAAGTGCCGCCAGCTTCTTCAATTCGGCGGGCAACTCCGCGACGATCTCGAACAACGCCGGAGCATTGTCACGTTCCGCGAGGATCGTTGCGCGCGTCTCCGTCGCGCGCTCGCAGAGCCGTGCCAGATCGAGAAGGGCCAACGGTTCGAGCGCCGCGCCTTCGATCTTCAGACGCGAGATCGAATCAGTAGTATCGGCAATTCCGTCGAACGACAGACGAGTTCCGTGCTGCCGCAGCTCAATACTCTCCGCAACCGACCGAAGATCGCGGCGCAATTGACCAATGTCATCAATCGGACGGAGCGCGTCGATTCGCGCTCGCCCCATCTCGGTTTGCGCCCCACGACGCACCAGCGCGCCCAGCGAGTAAAAATCCAGCGTCTCGAAAGCCTGATTGTTCATTTCTCAGAGTCAATCTTAACACCAACGCTCAAGCTAACTGGTGTTTAGAGTACCAACTTTGGTTGGGCCCTTTTTCGGGCAACAAAAACTTGACTGAAGTCGGTACTCTGAACACCCGTTATCCCAGACCAGGACATCACCAGAGTCTCTCCCGCTTTGCCAGCTCCTTGCTTTTGGAATATATTCGTCAACTTCTCAATAGAGAAAGAAAGGCACTTATCTTATGCCCACTGTTCCTATCACGGTCGCATATGGCGACGGCATCGGCCCTGAAATTATGGAAGCGACGCTTCACATTCTGAAAGAAGCGGGCGCGAAACTTGCGATCGAGAAGATCGATATTGGCGAAAAAGTATATCTCTCTGGAGACTCTTCCGGCATCGAGCCCAGCGCCTGGGACTCGCTGCGCAACACCAAAGTTTTTCTCAAGGCGCCCATCACGACACCCCAGGGCGGCGGCTATAAGAGCTTGAACGTAACTGTGCGCAAGACACTCGGACTGTACGCGAACGTGCGACCCTGCGTTTCGTATCACCCGTTTATTGAGACGAAGCACCCCAACATGGACATCGTGATCGTGCGCGAGAATGAAGAAGACCTTTACGCCGGTATCGAATATCGCCAGACGGATCAGGTGATGGAGTGTTTGAAGCTGATATCCCGACCTGGCTCGGAAAAAATTGTTCGCTATGCGTTCGAATATGCCCGCCGTCATAACCGCAAAAAAGTTACCTGCTTTACCAAAGACAACATCATGAAACTGACCGACGGTCTGTTTCACAAAGTCTTCAACGAGATCGCGGCTGAATATTCCGACATCGAAAACGAGCATTGGATCGTGGATATCGGCGCGGCGAAGATGGCGGATACCCCGAACGTCTTTGACGTAATCGTGATGCCGAACCTTTACGGCGACATTTTGTCGGATGTGGCCGCCCAGATCGCCGGCTCGGTTGGTCTCGCGGGTTCGGCGAACATCGGTGAGAACATTGCTATGTTCGAAGCGATCCATGGGTCGGCGCCGCGCCGCGCGGGGCAAAACCTGGCCAATCCTTCCGGGTTGCTGCTGGGCGCGGTAATGATGCTGGTGCACATCGGCCTAACGGGCTCTGCCGAGAAGGTGCATAACGCCTGGCTGCGGACGATTGAGGATGGGGTGCACACCTACGACATCTACGACGAAGGCAGCAGCCAACAAAAAGTAGGGACCAAGGAATTCGCGCAGGCGGTTGTCGATCGGCTTGGCAAGAAGCCGAAGACTCTGCGAGCCGTCGCTTACAAGCAGGGGGACATAGAACAAGTTTATGGCGAGACGATCGTTAAAGAGCGATCTGATACAAACAAAGAGCTGGTAGGCATCGATGTGTATCTCGACTGGTTGAAGGGCTCGCCGGACAATCTGGGTGACACGCTCAGCAAAATCACGCCGGACGATATACAACTTGTAATGATTAGCAACCGCGGGGTGAAGGTTTGGCCCGCCGGTAATTCCGAAACGTTTTGCTCGGATCACTGGCGTTGCCGGTTCATGGCAAAAGACAAAGGCGCGACCATCACCCATCAACAGGTAGTCGATTTGCTCGGCCGCGTTGCCGGCGCCGGCTTTGATTTTGTTCAAACCGAAAGCCTCTGCAATTTTGACGGCGAGCGCGGGTATTCGCTGGATCAGGGTGAATGAGAGCAAGGACGCGGAGACGCGGAGACACAGAGAAGAAACTGAAACACATCGACGAGATGGCCAAACCGAAAAGCACCTCTTCAAAGCTCTCCGCGTCCCCGCGTCGCCATGTCTCCGCGTCACCTCTGGTGGCCGTCATCATGGGTAGTAAGTCCGACTGGGAGACAATGCGCGCGACGTCCGAGACCCTTGATCGCTTTGGAGTGGCGCACGAATGTCGGGTCATATCCGCCCATCGCACGCCGGCTCTCGCGTCCGAATTCGCCGGCACCGCCGAATCACGCGGCCTCGAGGTAATCATCGCCGCGGCGGGCGGCGCGGCCCATCTGGCCGGAGTCATCGCCGCGCACACTGTGCTGCCGGTGCTGGGCGTGCCGATGAAAAGCGACGCGCTTAACGGGCTGGATTCTTTGCTTTCAACGGTGCAGATGCCGGCGGGAATTCCTGTCGGAACTCTGGCGATTGGAAAAGCAGGCGCGACGAATGCGGCGCTGTTCGCGGTGGCTATTCTTGCCAACAGTCGCCCCGAGCTGAAGCAGAGGCTGCATGATTTCCGCGCCGAACAGGAAAAGAAAATCCGCAAGACGAACCTGGAGCAATAAATAGAAGACCAATCCCGTAAAGATTATGGCTTGAAAGTTTTTCGCCGCTCTTCTTCTTGCCGCTTTGCCTTCTCTTTCTGATCACTTTGTCGCTTCTCGATCATCCTGGTTGCGACCACGTCTTCAAGAGATAATCGGGCTCCAATGTGATAATCACCCGTATCTCCTCCCAGACTCGCCGTAATCAGAAAACCATCGCAGGGGAGTTCTTTCTCTTTTGTATTGTCGGAGTCAGGACCCCTTTGCCAATCACCGTCCAGCCGCAGCGGTTTCGAGATCGCCCGCACGAATTCATCGACATCGTTCCACGCAAATGACTCATCGTATCCCATTTGAAGATAGGACACGCGTCCATCGATGAAGCGCAACCGGATTCCCGTAACGCCTTTCAGGTCCGGAAATTTGGAACTATCGACGAGAAATGACCGACCTTCAGCCGTACCCGCGGCGATATCAATCTGCACTCCCCGATCACGACCAACCGAGCCCCCGGGATAGTCATCGTGGTTCATCAAGGTAAGCCTTACTTTTGTAAGACCGAACTCGTCGGCTGGTGCAACGGAGATACCGGGAAAGCGAGCGAGAGCCCGATCCTGATTCATGCCCAGCCGAGAACCGCGCAGCTCCGGAGCTTGGGCCAAAGTCAACGTGCATTTTGCATTTTGCAAACCTCCACTATTGCCCTGAGCCCAAGCGAGTGATGATAGCGCCAATACGAATAATGCGGATAAGGTTAGCCGTTTCATGTGTTGTTGATTGGATGAAGCAGTCATCTGAAAAATGCCCTATTGTTCCCACCCCTGAGCGTCGCGCGCGAGCAGCGCGGAACCGATCGCTACGCCGTCCGCACCCAATTCGGCCGCGACAATCTTCGTAGCTTCGAAGCAAGGTTGAAATGAACGCTTTCCAGCCTCTTCGATAATTGGCTTGAGGATGAGATCGCCGGCTTCCATCACCGCGCCGCCCACAATAATGCGCTCGATACTTAGCAGGTTGATCATACTCGCTACCGCAATACCGATAAAGCGACCAGTGCGCTCGATCATCATGATCGAAAAATCATCGCCGTTGTTCGCTTCGCGCGCTAAATCGCCCGCGGTAAAGTCCTCTTCGGTTGCCAGGCTTGAAAGCGAAGACGTGGAATCGCGGTTCAGTCGTTCGCGCGCGCGACGAATAATATTGGGACCCGAGGCGATCGTTTCCAGGCAGCCGGTATTTCCACAGACACATTCGGCCCCTTCCGTATTGATGGTGATGTGGCCGATTTCTCCGGCACAACCAGATGAGCCTGTCCAGAGTTTGCCGTCAAGAATAATCGCCCCGCCGATCGCATCCCCGATGCCGATGTAAAAGATATCGCGCGCGTCGCGGCCCGCGCCTGCCTTGTATTCCCCATAAGCAGCGGCGTTGGCATCGTTCTCGAGTTCAAACCGCAGGCCCGTTGCTTTCATCAACTCAGAATGGATGTCGTCTCGCGCGGCCAAAGGCAGCCCGGTTGAGATTAGCACGCGGTCTGTTTCACGGTTTACCAATCCGGGAATGCCCAGCCCTACAGACTTAATCGGCCCGGCTTCGCGCAGGCCAGTCACCAGATTGGCAATTTCTCCGATCAGATTTTCTGGTTGGTAGGTTGCTTCACGCCGCGCGATCACATCGCCGACAGCGGAAATCACGACGCCACGCATCGTCGTTGGAGCAAGTTCAATCCCGGCATAGTTGGTGTCAGAGTTATCCGGCATGAGCGAGAGCCTTTCACCATGAGCTTCGCGATCAGGGCAGGGATTTCGTGGTCATCTTATTAAAGGGCTGAGGGGCTGTCAAACCGCGCGTTGTGCGTGTAGAATGCCGTCGCATCGAGCCCATGCCGGACACACGTGACAATTCGCGGACGACCGCGCTGCAGCTTAGCAGAATTTTGTTGCCGACTGATTTCAGCGGCTGCGCGAACTATGCGCTCCCTTATGCCGCCTCGATCGCCCGCGCGACCGGGGCGACAATCATTTGCGTGCATGTAGTTGAGCCGATTGCGTCGACCGTCGGATATTCGGGCTTGGCTGAGCCCATGCCGATCGCGGACATCAGTGAGCAGTTGGAAGACTCAGCCGAGCGCGAGTTGCCGCAACTTGCCGCGTGCGAAGACTTCAACGGCCTCAATGTCGAAGAGGTTATCGTGCATGGGGATGCTGCCGCCGAGATTGTGCGCGTGGCCGGCGAACGCGAAGTCGATCTGATTGTAGTTTCGTCGCACGGCCGCACAGGCCTGGGCCGAATTATCTTTGGTTCGACCGCAGAGGCGGTGGTGCGTCATGCCAGTTGCCCCGTCCTGGTCGTTAAACCTCCACCACAGGAATGAGGAGTCAGACTAGTGAGCAATAAGCAGTGAACAGTGAGCAGTGGAGAAGCCCGCGCCGGCGATGAGTGCTTTTTGCTGCGACTGCCTACCGCGCATTGCTTACTGCTCACTGCTATGAACAGCCTCCAGTTTTTGTCTCGTTTGATCGAGCTGTACGGCCTCTACGCCGTTTTCGTCCTGGCTATGATCGAGGGCGACATCACGCTCCTGCTGGCGGGTGTGTTGGCCCACAACGACTTCTTCGGCAATTACAGTTTCGCGCGCGTCCTGCTGTGGGGCACGCTGGGCGGGTTCGCGAGTGACAACCTCGCTTTTGCGGCCGGCCGTGCGTTTAGTAACACAGTTCGCAACTTTCGCTTCTATCGGAGCGCACAGGGTCGCATGGAGCGGTTGACCGATCACTTCGGCACCCTCTCAATTTTTGTCTCGAAGTACATCTATGGTTTGCGTTGGGCCTCATGCACTTTTTACGGTGTTGCGCGCATGCCCTACGTCCGTTTTCTGCCGCTCTCGTTGGCCAGTTGTTTTCTGTGGGTTTTCATACTTAGCGGCATTGGTTATTTCTTCAGCAGCGCCGTGATGGGATTGATTGGCGACTTTCGCCACGTCGGAAAAATTCTCCTGGTGATCGTAGTGGCCGGAGTGCTTGGGTTCTATCTAATGAAGCGACTGTGGCTGTCGAAGAAGGTTGAAGAGGCCCAGCCTGAACGGCTGCAGGAGATCGAGCACGCCGCGATCGAAGGTATCAGGGAATTGTCGGGAGAGATCCAGGAAAAAATTCATCTAAAATCAAAGCGACGCCGAGAAAACTCGCGCTCGTCCAAGCGACGCGATTGAAAGTCAACCATCGCCAGATCAAAAGACCAGGGATAATAAAGTGATCATTGAATCTTCTGCCCCAACCCGCGCCGATCTTGCCGGCGGCACCATCGACATCTGGCCGCTTTATCTGTTTCATCCGGGCGCCATGACCGTCAACTTTGCGCTGTCTTTGCGTGCGCACGTGCGCATTAAAACGCGCGACGACGATCGCCTGATCCTGGAATCACGCGACCGCGGGATCCGTTTTGAAACGACTCTCGATCGCATAGATGAGTTGGCGCGCGACGAGCAGCTCGAACTCGTCTCGAAGATGGTCCACTTCTTCCGGCCTGAGGCGGGTTTTCATCTCATCGCGCACAGCGAAGCTCCCGCCGGCGCCGGTATCTCCGGATCGTCGGCCCTGGCTATCGCTCTGATTGGTGGACTGAATAGCCTGGTGGGGAATCGTTACGATCGCGATCAGTTCATCGAGATTGCCGCGAACGTGGAAACCACGGTCATAAAGGTCCCGGCCGGCTTTCAGGATTACTATCCCGCGTTTTACGGCTCGACTTCCTGCATACATCTCCGTCTTGATGGGATCGAGCGCGAACATCTGGCGGTCGACGACGACGAAATTAAGCGCCGTTTCGTGATCTGTTACACCGGTGAACCGCGTCATTCGGGAATTAATAACTGGGACTCTTTCAAGCGGCATATCGACGGCGACAAAGAGTTGTTTACGATCTTCGAACGCATCCGTGATGCCGCCGTGCAGATGCGCGCCGCATTGCTGGCGCACGACTGGAATGCGGTAGCGGAAACGATGCGCGCCGCGTATCCAAACCGCAAGCGCCTGGCGCCGGGGATCACGACGCCGCAAATGGATCTTCTGGTTGAGAAGGCCCTGGCTAACGGCGCCGAAGCCGCGAAAGTATGCGGCGCCGGTGGCGGTGGCTGCATTGCGTTTCTTTGCGCCGAAGGCCGAAAGCCAGACGTGCAACGCGCTCTAGCGGAAGAAGGCGCGGAGATTCTGAAATGGGAAGTTGCGCGCGAGGGGTTGGAGGTGAGCGAGAGCTAGACGGTTGCAACCGCTTCGCGGTTGACGTTCGCTCAGATATCTAAAGACGAAAGTTTAAGTCCTTCTACCCGGCGATATTGATTGGCTTGCCATCGAGAGTTTCGTCGGCTCACCTTCTGCTATCCACCCTCTTCCGACTTCTGCTTGGCCGCCGCCGCGAGTTTGGTCAATCGCTCGATCTTCTGTTCGTGAGTCTCGCCGGGAATTGGTCCCGTATCAACCACCCCAGCGTAAGTCGATCTCCTCATTAAACTCCGATCAGGCTCGCCACTCGATACATGCGAGGTAGTGGGCGCTGGCGCTGTGGCCGGCGCAACTGTGTCAGGCGCGAGATCGGCCGGAGTCTCGGCGCCGGCTATCGGCGAAGCATTCGCCGCCGCGGCACTTTGCGGTGCTGCCGAAGCAGCGCCGGTCCCGGCCTGGGCTTCCGCCGCTGGCCTGTGCGCATCCGCAGTGGGCGATGAATCAACAACGGTGACAGCAGCCGTGGGCCCAGCTCCGCCTTCATCCGAGCGCTGCTTTGCTCCCGCAACGACTTTCTGCAAGCGCTCAATCTTTTGTTCCTTGGTTTCGCCCGGTACTGGCCCGGTATCGACGACACTCGCGTAAGTCGATCTCTTAAACAGAGTCCGGTCAGGTTCGCCCGCGGGTTTTGGAGCAGGCGCGGCCGCCGCTTTATCAGCAACCGCAGCCGCCGGGGCCGCGGCTGGAGCCGGCATGGCGGCAACTGCGGGTGGAGTCGCAGCCGCCGGTGGAGTCGCAGCAGCGGGCGCCGGCTTTGCGGCAGGTGCAGGTGCGGCGTGACCATGACCACCACCACCCTGTTCGACGATCACGTAGACGCCTTTTTCGTTTTTCTCGATTACCGGCAGTGTGCCACCGGCCGCTTGCAACAAAGCAGAGAGTTCGGCTTCAACAAAGCGGCTCTGCTTCTCGGGATCGCGCACATGCCCGAGCGGTGGGCCCATGTAGAGCGTGCCGCACAAATGACACTTGGACAGCACATCATCGCCGCGCAGATGGACTTCAGAAAGTTCTCCGGCAGTCTTCAATTGCTTCAAGTGACCGTTGCAGAGTTTGTTCTTCTCGTTCCGCTCGTTACAGACGGTCTGAGCGTTGGTGATGCGCTTCGGCACCGGAGGCGTTGCTGCCGGTGCTGTTTCCGGGGCGGCTGGATTAGCTTTTGCGATGTTAGCTGACATGATTCGCTTTCGCGTGCCTGATGACTTGTCTCTTCCGCAAAGTTCGGGGACAACGGAGCGTTCGAATATTAACTACGAACGCAAACGCGGTCAATCGCCAGCAGAGTTCGCGTTCGGGATTTCTTTGCGTCTCAGGTATTCCTCTGCGCCTTTGCGTGAACTTTAAGGCTTCGCAGAAACACACTTCACGCAAAGGCGCGAAGCAAGGCGGAAGGCGCAAACCAGATCGCCGGAATTCCGGGTGTAATTACAATGCGGGCCCTTCGACCATGCTATGCTTCCCCTCTGATGCTCACTGAATTTCTCGGCGCAATTTGGAATCGTCTGCCGGGTATCGTGCGGCGGCGCCTGGTACGCACGGGCCAGAAGCGTTTCACGGTTACCGCCGCCGCGATGATCTTTGATGAAGAGGGCCGGATCCTCCTACTTGATCATGTCTTTCGTTCCGATGAGGGATGGGGAATTCCCGGTGGCTTTCTGACCAAAGGCGAACAACCAGAGATGGCTTTGCGGCGCGAGTTGAAAGAGGAAATTGGAATCGAAGTCGAAACTGTCGAGCTGCTTTTTGCGCGCACGCTTCCCAGACCGCGGCAGATCGAAATCTACTTTCGCGCCAGGGCGATCGGACGGCCAGAGCCGTGCAGCTTTGAAATCAGGAGTGCCGGCTGGTTTTCGATCGACGATCTACCGTCCGAACTTTCGAAAGATCAGCGTCGCTTGATCCAGCGCGCTCTCGCTGCCAGTGAAAACTCTAATCAATGATGTTATGCTACGCGCCGCTACACCAAGTGATGAGTTATGAGTCATGAGTGATGAGTGGATGACGCTCGCCTCAATGCGCATAACTCATCACTCATAACTTTGGTTTTTTAAGGAGAATTCATGGCAGCAGCACCAGGCGTCCAACTGATTCCATCGCCCGAAGAAATCATGCAAATTCTGAAACGCACCGGAGCGTTTCGTGAAGGGCACTTTGTCTACCCTAACGGCAAACACACCGCGCACTATTTCCAGATGCCGCTGGCGTTTCGCTACTACGATACGGCGCGGGTGTTGGCAGTCGCACTTAGCCGCAAGTTTCGTGTCGATCGCGACATCGCCAGTCAGTTACCGAAAGTCTCTATCATCAGTCCCAGCTCCGGCGGAATTCCAGTCGCTTTCGGGGTGCGCGACGCGCTTAATGCCGAACAGATTTACTGGGCAGAGAAGGAAGGCGGCAAGCGCATGTTTCGCCAATACATAAATCAGGGCGAGATCAATCCGTGCATCATCGTCGACGACATCATTCGCAGGGGCCACGCGATCGAAGAAACGGTCGAACTGGTGCGCAGTCTCGGCGCGCCAATCATCGGCTGCGGCGCGATCGTTCGCTTCAACTCTGCTCCTGATCACATTGAAGGCGTGGAAATAAAGTCGCTGGTGGAGTTCGACGAGCATTATTACGAATCGGCCGAGGAATGCCTCGAGTGCAAGAGGGGTGCACCGGAAGAACACGTGCGCTTCTGAGATGTGAGCAGTGTGCAGTCAGCGGTGAGCAGTAAGAAGCCGTAGAACCTTTCAAGATCTCAAACGATGAAATCGGGAATCCTGATCATAACTCTCGCTACTGTGCTTCTGACTCTGCTCCTGAGTTCAGCCATCTCCGCCCAGCCAAAATCGAAGACCTGGATCAAAGGAACCTGGGAGGGAGCGGGATATCAGACCGACAATCAAAGCACGTGGACCATGCGGCTTACTGCCCGCGGTCGCAGATTCTCGATCGACTACCCTTCCTTAGATTGCGGCGGCCGTTGGCAGCTAATCAGCATCGGCTCGTATCGCGCGATTCAAGGAAAAACTCGATCACGGCCAGGACAAATGTACCGACAACGGCAACGTGGTAATTCAGCGGCTCAGCAAAAGGCAGATTGTCTTCCTCTATTCGAATGCGGGCACGCGCGAAGTAACGGCATCTGCGGTGCTGAATCGAAGGCCAAAGATCAAGTAGTTAGCAGGTACGATCGGGGGCTTTTACTAAGCTACTTAAGTTGTGCTCGGAGCCAAGCAGGATTGCGACGACAATCAAGAACCGCATGGATGAAAACCGTGTCTTCCTGAGTTTTATAGAATATGGCGAAAGGGAAGCGCCGGGACAATAAGCGGTGATAATGCTTGTAAGGTTTACTGTGAATGCCGGCAGAAAAATATAGAGAGTCGATGTCAGCGTAGAGATTCGTCAGGAAATACGAACCCAAACCCACCCCTTGATCCTCGTAGAACCGAAAGCCTTCGACTAAGTCACGCGCAGCCTGATCGAGGATCTCAAGTCTCATGAGATTTCCTTGGCGATGCGCTTCTTAGCTTCCTCCCAATCTGAAAACTTCGACTCGCCGCGCTCAATCATCCGCTCTCGCCCGTCGAGAATCTCTTTCTGCCAATCGTGGACCGGCAAGGCTTCTTCATGCTGGCAGAGATCATCCCACAGCGCTTCCATGGTTTGGAGTTTCTCTTCGATGGTCATTTTGTCGATCGCGAGTGGGGTAACCATGAGGGTATTCTAGCAATTCTTCGACGGTTGGCAATCCAATCCTACTTGCAAGGTCGTGTCGTGGGTCAGCTGTGTTTAGATTACCAATTCTAGTTGGGTTCTTTCCTAAACGAAAACCCGACTGAAGTCGGTACTCTAAACGCGCCGTTTACATTTCATGCCGATTCGCCAGCGCCTTATCCATCGTTACTTCGTCCACGTATTCCAGATCGCTTCCCACGGGCATTCCCATGGCCAGACGCGTAACTAGCAGACCCAAGGGCTTCAACAAACGACTGATGTAGTTCGCCGTCGCTTCACCTTCGGTGTTTGGATTGGTGGCCAGAATTACTTCCCGCACTTCCACGCCTTCGTTGTTCTCCGGCTTCAAACGCGGCAGCAGATTGTCGAGCCGCAGATCACTCGGACGAATACCGCGAATCGGCGAGAGGCTTCCATGCAAAACGTGATACAGACCTTTGTAGCTGCGTGTCTTTTCAACAGCTACCAGGTCGTAGGGCTGCTCTACAATGCAGAGCAGGGAATGATCGCGGGATGGCAGTGAGCAAAAGCGGCAGGGATTGACGTCGGTGAGATTGTTACAGACCGAGCATTCAGTGATGCGTTGTTTTACTTCACGTAAAGCTTCGATGAAACGCTCGACCTCGGCTTCGGGCACGCGCAAAATGTGAAACGCAAGTCGCTGTGCAGACTTCTGCCCGATGCTGGGCAGGCGTTTGAATTCGTCGATGAGTTTGGTGACTGGTTCGGCGTAGTCCAACATTTTCGATTTCCAATTGCCTATTGCCGATTTTCTTCTGACGTGAATTGCCAATTGGCAATTGGCAATCGGAAATCGGCAATTAGAATAGGTTCCCTAAGCCGGGAGGTAGCATCGAACCCAACTTACTTTTCATGGCTTCGTTCACCTTGCGGTTGCCTTCATTGATGGCGGCGACAATCATGTCCTGCAACATTTCGATATCATTTTCTTTGACGATTTCGGGATCGATCTTGAGCGAAATGATTTCGTGGTCGCCTTTCATCGCAACGTTGACGACTCCGCCTCCGGCTGAGGCCTCAACGCGCAGCTCTTCCATTTCGCGCGCCATCTTCTCTTGCATCTGCTGCGCCTGCTTCATCATGCCCTGAATGTTGAGTCCGCCAGGAAACTTCATTGTGCTAACCTCGCTTCCGGTTTGATAATTGTCTCGAACTGAGCGACGCGAGCATCGTAACTGTCATTCAAGTTGAATGCAAAGCTGACCGGCCAGTGACTAGTGTCCCGATCTGGATTTCGTGTTTTCTTCAGCTTAGCAAGAGCGATCCACGAAAACACACGAAACCGCACGAATAGGAACTATTACCGCTTCGTGTTGTTTCGTGGATCCGCTTCGCTTCTTTCCATGCGGCATGCTATAAGGCTGCTCGATGCCGATGGACCCTGGACCCACTCAACTAACCGCCGCGACCGAGCGCTCGCTCTCCGCCGAAATCAAACTCTATTACGATCTTCAGGCGCCGAAGCCCACCCTCGCGCCGCTGTTGATCGCGCTGCATGGCTACGGCGCCAATAAGCGACAGATGATGCGCGAAGCGCAGGTCATCGCGCCCGAGGGTTTCGCTGTCACGTCGCTGCAGGGGCCGCATCAGCATTTGAGAGATCCGAAGGAGCCGGGCGGTCCTTTGCGATTTGGTTTTGGCTGGCTGACTAACTTTCGTCCGGAAGAATCTGTGGCGGTTCATCATCAGGCGCTGGTTGAATTGATTGATTCACTGACTGCCGAAGGCGTCGCCGATCCAAAACGCATCTTCCTGCTTGGCTTTTCGCAGTCATGCGCGCTGAACTATCGCTTCGCGTTTACGCATGCGAACGTACTGCGCGGGGTGATTGGCATCTGCGGTGGGATGCCGGGCGATTGGGAAACCAGCGAACTTTACAAGCAAACCGACACCTCGGTTTTTCATCTGAGCGGTGAACGCGACGAGTTCTATTCGCCGGCGCGGACGGTCAATTACGCCGCGCAACTGCAGGATCGATCGCCGGACGTGGAATTCCGAAGTTATGACGCGGCCCATGAAATCGTTCAACCGATGCGAGACGATGTGCGTTCGTGGTTGGAACAAAGGACGCTCGTTTAGATCAGGGTTGGAACTCATCAGACAAACCAGCGTCTAACCAAAATAGCTGGCGATGAAACCAAAACCGACAACCAAAGGTCTGCTGGTGCTGGCGGTATTCCTTTCCGCAGCCTGCCAGCAACAGATTGCCCGGGCGGTCAAACCGCTAAAGCCGCCGGAGCAACAGACGGAAACGCGCGCGCTGCCCGCGAACAGTTCACCAAACCTCAAGCTGGTAATCGACGGCGCCGTCGATCAGGTCGGAAAGACGACCAGTTACGATGCTTCCTATCAGAAGATCGAGTATCCGAATGGTGACGTCCCGATCGAAACGGGTGTTTGTTCTGATGTGATCGTGCGCGCTTTTCGCAAGGGCGGGATCGATTTGCAGAAGGACGTTCACGAGGACATGAAGGACAACTTCTCGTCGTATCCCACGCGCTGGGGGCTGAAGGGGACCGATGCGAACATAGATCATCGCCGCGTGCCGAATCTGCAGACCTACTTCACGCGCAGGGGCAAGTCGTTGGCCATGACCGGCGGAAGCGAAAACTTTCTACCAGGAGACATTGTCACCTGGGACCTCGGGGGCGGAGTGGATCACGTCGGCGTGGTCGTCAATGTCTGGTACAAGCCTGAACAGCGCTACCTGATCGTGCACAACATAGGCGTCGGCACGCGCATGGAAGACGTGCTGTTCGCGTGGAAAATCACCGGGCACTATCGTTACTTTTGAAGACTTCCGTTCCGTTAGGAACGGGATATTCATAGAAGCAAGCCAATCTAAAAAACTTTACAGCGAATAGGCGCGGCTGATACATTGCCGCGCCTATCTGCTGATTAATTTTGGATGCGCGTCGACTATAGACATTCGGCTCCTATCGGAGCTTTGAGATTGACCTGAGGGAATCCATGAAACCCAACCTCGTCCGTGTCGCCATTTTGCATTTCCTGCTCGCCACCATCGGATCGGCTTGGGGCCAGGTCATGGCACAAACAGGAACGCCACAGGACGCCAAAGCCGCCATCCGCGCGGTGCTCGACGCGCAGCGCGACGCCTGGAACCGCGGCGACCTCAAAGGCTACATGGACGGCTACGATCGCTCGCCGAATACGGAGTTTGTTGGTGGCGACACGATCACTCGCGGCTGGCAGACGGTTCTGGATCGCTATAAGAAGAACTACAACTCGCGCGAGAAGATGGGCGTGCTCACCTTCTCAGAGGTCGAAATCACCATGTTGAGCAAAGACGCTGCCCTGGTGCTGGGCCGCTGGCATCTGAAGCGCGCGAACGACGAGCCGCATGGGACCTTTTCCCTGCTTTTCCGGAAGACGAAAGCAGGTTGGAGGATCGTGCACGACCACAGTTCTTCGGCGTGAAGCTGTTCTGCTTTTAGACTCAAGTATGAATGCCTCAAGGGTCAGGAAGAGGGCTCGCCCCCGCTCAGTCTTATTCTCTGGTTAGCAGCGGGGGCAAGCCCCCTTCCCAACCTTAGAGATCGCTTTGGTTGACTCTTCGATCCGACCTGATGAGCGAGCCAAGTCAAAAAATTCCTACCGATCTCGCCGCAATCGAGCGCGATGTGGAAAAGCACAGCGCCGTCTTCAAGAAGGAACTCGGGCTGTTCGATCTTGTCCTCACGCAAGTAGTCTTTGTCGTCGGTACGATCTGGGTGGGTACAGCGGCAAAGCTCGGCGATGCGCAGAACGTTTTCTGGCTGCTGGCCATCGTTACTTTCTATCTGCCGCTGGCCGCTGCGGTAATTTTTCTCAACCGATTATTGCCGCTCGAAGGCGGCCTTTATCAATGGGCCAAGGCAGCTTTCGGCGATTTTGTCGCGTTCATGGTGGCGTGGAACCTTTGGGTCTTCGCCATTTCCATTCTGGCGGGCATCGGTTTGCTCGTGACTACCAATATCTCCTACGCGATTGGGCCACAGGCGGCCTGGATGAAAGAGAGTAAGTGGTTCATAACGGTCATCAGTTGCGTGCTGGTCCTTGGGATGGTAGTCGCAGCCACGCGCGGCCTCGGCTTGGGGAAGTGGGTGCATAATGCCGGCGGCGTAATGCTGCTGATCACTTTCGCGGCGCTGATCTTGCTTCCACTTCTTAGTCTTGCGCGGGGCGTGCCGGTCAACTATCACCCGTTCGCCATTGCCTGGCCCACCCCATCGGCCCTTAATCTAAACGTTTTCAGCAAGCTTGCCCTGGGTGCGCTGACAGGTTTTGAATACATTGCGATCCTGGCCGGCGAAACCCGCGCTCCGGCGCGCAACATTGGGCGCTCGGTAATAATTTCCGCGCCGATCATCGCTGTGATGTTCATCCTTGGCACCAGCTCGGTACTCGCGTTTGTTTCACCGGACAAGGTCGATCTGATCGGGCCAATTCCGCAGGTGCTAAGCTTGGGATTCGGCTCGTTCGGCTGGGTTAGCATAGTGATTAAGATAGCTATCATTGGGGTCGTAGTGAGATCGATCGCTTTGATGAGCATTTACTTCGCCGGTAATACGCGTCTGCCGCTGGTCGCCGGCTGGGATCACTTACTGCCCGCATGGTTCACGCGCCTGCATGACCAATACAAGACGCCAGTGAACTCAATTCTTTTTGTCGGCGCGGTGACCCTGGTGCTGGGTCTCGCCAGTCTGATCGGCGTCAATGAACAGGAGGCATTTCAGTTGCTGGACAATGCGGGCGGTGTCTTCTATGCGGCAACATACGTCGTATTGTTCCTAATCCCGCTGTTTGGCATGAAGGCTTTTGGCGTGCGCGTGCCCTGGTGGCTGAAGATCGCCTGCGCTTCAGGGGTGTTGGTTTCGCTGCTCTATATCGGCTTCACAATCGTGCCGATTATTAGTGTTGGCAGCCGTCTCTCGTTTGCGCTGAAGATCATTAGTGTAGTGGTGATCGCCAACGTGATCGGAGTTGCAATCTTTGCGTTGGGACGATCACGCGCAGAGAATTCAGCCGACGCCGCGGGTTCCGCCACTTAGGTCAACCTCAGGAAAAACTGGTTTTCATTTTCGCCCTGTGATAAGAATCTGACCCTCAATCAGTGCGAGTCAGGCAATCACACTTCAGGAAGGAGACAACATGGGTAAGATAAACTTTGGTCGGGTGTTGCTCGGCGGGTTGGTGGCAGGCGTGCTCCTGACCATCGGCGAGTATCTGATAAACGACGTGATACTCGCCAAACAGATGGAAGAGACTTATCGCCACTTCAACGTTCCGAAACCCGGAAACAACTTCATAATTGCCGCCACCGTAGTCACCATTCTGCTGGGAATTGTACTGGTCTGGCTCTATGCGCTAATTAGAACTCGATTGGGTCCCGGCCCGAAGGCCGCAGTCGTCGCCGCCATCATCCTTTGGTTCGGTATCTATGTCTACGGTGGCGTCATCTACGGGATGCTGTTTCATATTCCGATGAACCTAATGCTAATCGGATTTGCCTGGGGCTTTGTGGAGTATATCGTCGCTGCTCTCGCCGGAGGCGCACTGTACAGCGAAAGTTAAGTAGCGCGCGCGTCCGCGCTACCACGCGCTAAACTTCGTGCCTGAAACTCTCGCAGTCGTCAATTGTTCGCAACTGGTGACGCTCGCTGGGGCCAGGCGGCCGCGTGCCGGCGGCGATCTGCGTCAACTGTCGATCATTGAAGACGGCGCGATACTGGTCCGCGGTGATCTGATCGAAGCCGTCGGCAGACGACGCGAGATTGAGAGCCTCATCAAAGGCGATTGCCAGATCGTCGACGCCGGGCGCCGCGTAGTAATGCCCGGATTTGTGGACGCGCACACGCACCCGGTGTTTGCCGGGATCCGGGCAAACGAATTCGAACAGCGTTCAAGCGGCGCCACCTATCGCGAGATCGCCGCGCGCGGCGGCGGAATCAGGTCGACGGTCAGGGCCACGCGCAACGCCTCTTTGAGTGACCTGGTCAAAGCCGGCAAGCGTTATGCGCAGTGGTTTCTGCGGTGCGGCACCACGACCATTGAAGCCAAGTCCGGTTATGGTTTGACGATCGAAGATGAGCTGAAGATTCTGCGCGCGATCAGGCAGTTGGATCAGGAAACCCCGCTGCGTTACGTTCCAACCTTTCTCGGCGCGCACGACATTCCCTCGGAATACAAATCGCGCCGGGCGACCTATGTCAATCTGGTCATCAATGAAATGCTGCCGCGGGTGGCGGAAGAGAAGTTAGCTGAGTACTGCGACGTCTTTTGCGAAGAAGGTGTATTCACGACCGACGAGTCGTGGCAGATTCTTTCGGCCGCGCGTTGTCACGGATTGGGACTGCGCGTCCATGCGGATCAGCTTTCGCTTTCCGGTGGAGCGAAGCTGGCTGCTGAGCTTAATGCGGCCACTGCGGACCATCTGGAACACACCGATACCGCGGGAATCCTGGCGTTAAAGACAGGGAAAGTTCAGCCGGTGCTCCTGCCCGGTTCGGTTTACGCTCTCGGTTCGAATCAATACGCGGCGGCGCGCCAGATGATCGACGCGGGCTTGGCGGTGGTCCTGGCCACTGACTTCAATCCGGGATCTTCCCCGACGCCTTCGATGTTGATGATCCTTTCGCTGGCTTGCACACAGATGAAAATGACGCCCGCTGAGGCAGTCACCGCGGCGACAATCAACGCTGCCTACTCACTGGGACGCGGTGATGTGATTGGAAGCCTGGAAAAAGGGAAGCGCGCCGATTTCGTGATTCACGATTGCGCAGACTATCGCGAGCTGGCTTACTTTTTTGGCCTCGAGCACCCGTGGCGCGTCTATGCATCGGGCCAACAGGCATTTTCGAGAAGCAAGTCAGAAGCCCGACCGTAAGGGAGGCTCGTGGTCATAGAAGACGCCCTTCCTTACGGTCGGGCTTCTGACACAAGATTTCGATTGACGAGTTCGCAGTTTGCTTTTATTATCGACTCAACACTGGAAAGGAGGTGATCAAAAAGTATATGAGTTCTAATCACAGTGAGGTGGCTGAGACCTAGCCTCAGGATTGATGATCCACGATTGTTAGGATTGTTTTCCTGAGAGGTTTACTGTGACACCTTCTTTCCGAAGGTCACAGCCAGCACAGGTCAATCCGAACAGTTCACCGGAAAGCCGTTCGTGAGCAATCGCGGGCGGCTTTTCTTTTTTGCTTAACTACACTCGAACACATCTTCCTCCTTGACTATCAACCCGCGGACCGTTATAGACATCTAACGCCGTCCGCAACTCACAACCCTCCCGGTTGCTGGAAAAGAGCGGTTAAATGTCTGAGAAGTCACCCAATGCTCCTGTCTTTTACGATCCGCGTGGCCGGCGCTGGCGACGTGTGCGTCGCACCTATCTGGC
>JBGPWS010000204.1:0-8448 GCA_041492345.1 Pyrinomonadaceae bacterium
AGCGTCTGCGTCGTGGACAGTTGGTGATCCT
Source organism: Pyrinomonadaceae bacterium (assembly GCA_041492345.1). Taxonomy (GTDB): domain Bacteria; phylum Acidobacteriota; class Blastocatellia; order Pyrinomonadales; family Pyrinomonadaceae; genus UBA11740. The sequence goes on from JBGPWS010000204.1 coordinate 32, forward strand.
GGAATCAACTACGTATCCCGGCACGACCGACGAAGTCCTGCTGCCGATGTTGGAAGCAACAGGTCTGAAGCTGGACGAGGATTTCCTTTTGGCGTTCTCTCCTGAGCGCGTCGATCCGGGCAATCCTGACTTTCAAACTCACAACATCCCAAAAGTCGTGGGCGGAGTTACTGACGATTCGACAGAGGCGGCCGCCTTTCTCTATTCACAGATCGTGAACGAGGTGCATTCCGTAAGTTCCGCGCGCGTCGCCGAAACCGCAAAGTTATTGGAGAACACATTCCGAGCAGTCAATATCGGCATGGCGAATGAAATGGCGCGGCTTTGCTATGCGCTGAACATCGACACCTGGGAAGTGATTCGCGCGGCCGCCACGAAACCTTTTGGCTTCATGCCCTTTTATCCCGGCCCCGGCATCGGCGGCCACTGCATCCCGCTCGACCCGCATTACCTTTCGTGGAAAGCGCGACAACACGGTTTCGATTCGCGCTTCATCAGCCTGGCCGAGGAAGTAAATTCGCATATGCCCGACCACGTCGTGCGGCTTGTCTCAGATGGATTGAATGATGATCGCAAAGCGATGAATGGCGCGCGAGTCCTGGTGCTCGGCGTAGCTTACAAGCGCGACATCGACGATGTGCGCGAGAGTCCGGCACTTTCGATCATCGACCGGCTGCGCACCAAGGGCTGTGAGGTGAGCTATCACGATCCGTTTGTGCGCGAGCTCCGCTTTGACGACGCGCACACGGAAAGCAGCGGCGCGCCGCTTTGCTCAGTTGAGCTAACTGACGAACAGATCAAAGCGTCAGACTGCGTGGTCATCGTTACGAACCACAGCCAGATCGATTACCGGCGGATTGTTGAGTTGGCGCGGCTGGTAGTCGACACACGCAACGCGCTCAACGGAGATTTGCGGCGCGAGAGCTCAGCCCGGATCATTCGATTGTAATGTTTTCGCCCTCTCCCAATGGGAGAGGGTTGGGGTGAGGGCCTGAGCGAGAACCTACTTTGATATAATGTTGTCCTGGGTAAACACGACGGATGATTAAAAAAATACTTCGCGCTAAGCTTCGCACCCTCTCCCCTAACCCCCCTCCCAATGGGAGAGGGGAATACGAACCTCGTTAAGATCGTGTCGATCTTCACCGATCAATAAACGCCTGTTGCCACAGCTCGAAAGTCAGCAGTTGAAAGACCTGAAGGTTATAGTCTTCCTTTCCCGAAAGATTCGCGTTGATAATCCGCCTCACTTCTTCCGGTCGAAAAAGATTGCGACGCCTCACTGTTTCTTCCGACAACAACTCATCCACCATCGGGCGCAGCGGACCGCGCAACCACGAACGGATCGGCGCGCCGAATCCGGCCTTCTTCCGCCAGACAACTTCGCGCGGCAGCAGCTTTTCTGCGGCACGCTTCAGGATGTACTTGCGCTTCAATCCGCGCAGCTTCAAACGGGTCGGCATGCGCGCGGTCAGTTCCAGCATTTCCTGGTTGAGAAACGGCACGCGGACCTCCAGGTTCGCAGCCATTGAAGTCTTGTCCGTGGTCATGAGATTCAAGCACGGCAGAAATGTTTTCAGATCGACGTAAAGCAGTTGGTTGAGCGGCGCGGCGTTCTTCACGCGCGAGAAGTAGCGTCGATGCGCGCTGTAAGCATCCAGGTTCCGCGTCGCCCCTCGCATCTCGTCCGTGTAAAGTCGCGTCTTCGCTTCATCAGTAAAGTACGTTTCGTACCCGAGGTAACGATCCTCGAAATCCAGCGCCGCACTGCGCGCAAATTTTTTCGCGTTGCGCAGCGGCGCGGTAAGCCGACCGGGCATCCCGCCTGGCAATACGTGCGCCAGCGCTTTCATCACCGGCCGCCTGAGAAGCTGCGGCACCGGGTCGAATGCGCCCGCGATTTTCATCGCCAGTTGCCGCGGATAGCCGGCAAAAACCTCGTCTCCACCCATGCCCGAAAGCATAACGCGCAGGGTTTCGCGCGCCGCGCGTGACACCAGATAGCTGGGTATCGCCATGTCGATCGCCGGCTCGTCCATGTGATAGACAAGCTTCGGTAACAGCTCAGCCACGTCGGGCTGCAGCATGATCTCGTGATAGTCGGTATCCAGTTGCTGGTTTACGCGGCGGGCCCACTGGACATCATCGGGAATAATGTCATAGCGCAGGTCTGACGCTTCGATTCCGATCGTGTACGTGCCGATGCGTCGCCCGTTGCTGTGATTCTTCATCACGGCCACGATTGACGACGAATCAATTCCACCGGAAAGAAACGATCCCAGCGGCACGTCCGCAACCATCTCGAGCTTGACCACGCGATCGAGTGTCTCCAAAACCTGCTCTCGCCACCACGCCTCGCTTCTTCCTTCTTCGATCGTGTCGAACGAAATGTCCCACCACTCGCGGACAGTTAATTCGTTATCGCGCAGCTTCACAAAATGACCCGGGGGAACAGTTTTGATTCCGCCAAAGAGCGTGTTCGGATCGGGCGCCCACAAAAACGTCAGAAACTGATGGAGCGCTTCTCGATCAAGTTCAGCTTTTACCAGACCGCTTGCCAGGATCGACTTGACCTCGGAAGCGAAAACGAAAGCGCTGGGAGCGCAGGCATCCTGCCTGCCTGCGGTTGCATAATAAAGCGGCTTGATACCCACGCGATCGCGCACCAGGAAAAGCGCTCTCTCTTTGTCATCCCAAAGCGCGAAAGCAAACATGCCATTCAAACGCGGGAGACAATCCTCGCCCCATTCCGCCCACGCGGCCAGCAGAACTTCGGTGTCCGTCTGCGTGCGAAAAGCGTGGCCTTTGCTGGTGAGTTGCTCACGCAACTCGCGATAGTTGTAAATCTCACCGTTGAGAATCACGACCAGGCGTCCGTCGTGAGAAATCATCGGCTGGTGTCCGGCGCTGCTGGTGTCGATGATAGACAAGCGCCGGTGACCAAAGGCGACCTGTTGCCCATCGCTATTGATTAAAGACGAAGTCCACACGCCTTCATCGTCGCGCCCGCGATGCTCGATTGCTTTCAGCATCGCGCCGATGCGCGCTTCAGGATTTTGAGTGATAAGTCCGGCGATACCGCACATCGTTCGTTCAGTGACCTATAATAACGGACGATTTAGACAAATCGAATGGTAGAGTCTTTTTGAATTCTGAAAAGCTCTCATTAACACCTTGCTTCAGCAAGGTGGCATCGAGCCGATCGCGTAGCGAAGAAGCCAGTTTCTGGTGAATCTGGTACACCTCGCTGAAGCGAGGTGCTAATGAAATCAGCCCGGGTATGACTAACCGAGAACCTCTTATCAACGCTGCGCCATCACGACGCGCCCGCTTCGCAATTTGCGTCTTGATATTTCTGCTCGCGTTCGGCGTCCGCCTCTTGTCCTGGCATGATACACGTCTTGAAGTCGGAAAAGTACAGACAGCCGTCACCGGCGATTATCAGCGCGTCGCAAAACTTCTTAGAGAAGGCGGCATCGCTTCATTCCTGAGTCCATCTTCACCACTCAGCGATCTCAACACCCTCGGTCATCCGCCGGGTTATTCGATCTTGATGGCCGTGATCTATTCGGTGTTCGGAGAATCGAACACCGCTGTGCAGTTCGTGCAAATCGTCTGCGACGCGCTGGCGGCGGTAGTCATCTTTCTGATCGTCGCTGAATTATTGCCGCTGAGCGCCGCGCTCATTGCCGGAATGCTGGCCGCCTTTTCGCCACAGTTCGCGTGGAACTCTGTGCTGCTCTTGCCTGATTCTCTGGCGGTACTTCCGATTTTGCTCGCGATTTATTGTGTGGCGCGCGCAGCGCGAAATCCCCGCTTCATCACCTTCATCATCGTTGGCGCGCTGGTGGAAATTTCCTGCTGGCTCAGGGCCAATGGTATGCTGCTAGCCTTCTTCCTGGGCGCCGCGGTGCTGCTGCTCTTGAAACGTGAAGTGAAGAGCAAGAGGCGATGGCAATTTGCGCTCTCCGTTATTTTTGGAGCGTTTCTGATCGTCTTGCCGCTGACGATCAGAAACGCAATCGTCTTTCACCGTTTCATTCCGCTTTCACTGGGCGCGGGTCAGACTTTGCTCGAAGGGATCGCCGATTACGATCCGGCGGGGCGACTCAACATTCCCAACACCGACATAGGAATCATGAAACAGGAGGCCGAAGATTTTCACCGGCCCGATTACTATGGCACGCTCTTCAATCCCGACGGAGTTGAGCGAGAACGCGCGCGCCTGGCGCGCGGCTTTGCGGTGATTCGCCGTCATCCTCTATGGTTTTCGGGAGTGATGGCCCGTCGCGCAGCGTCGATGCTGAGACTGGAACGATCGCGTCTGGTTTCGACCGAGCCGCCTGTCAGTCATTCGCTTGAGATGCTCGATAGACTGCAACCGGTCTGGGTAAGCACTCCGACTGAGTTACTTGCGTACGGGGCCTTGTCTCCGCAAGCCAAGGCCGTTCTTGCGCCCAACGTTGAGACTTTTGTTCTTACGGGTGACAGTGAAAAATATGGCGAGCAATTCCTGTCAGCGCCGGTGCCTGTGAAGCAGAACAACGATTACGTGTTCACAGTGCCAAACAAGATCGAACAGGGACGAATGAAAATAAGCGTGAAGGACCGGAGCGGAAATGTTTATTCGTCAGCGATCGTAGAAACCCTGGAAACCAAGTCACCTGACGGGCAGCCCGTTAATCTAATTCAACTTCCCTTTGTCGCAACGCACGACGAGCAGGTGCGAATCGTGTTTAGCAACGAGGCATCTAATCCGCCAAGCCCCGTAGCTCAGATCAGCACAATCAAGCTATTCGAACTCGGACCCGCGCGGTTTCTAAGGACACGCTATCCGCGGCTTCTTGTTCATGGTGTGCAGAGCCTCTTCCTCACCGCGGTCATCTTACCGCTGGCAATCATCGGGCTTGGGCTATTGATAATCCGCCACGCCAGCCGGGCCCTGATCGTTCTTTCGGTCGTTCCCATCTACTATTTCTGTGTGCAATCAATTGTGCACACTGAGTATCGCTACGTGCTGGCAGTTGATTATTTTCTGTTCGCGCTGGCGGCGGTAACGATTGCGTGGGCAGGGAGCATGATCGTAAGGAGCCTGCCGAGAGTCCTGCGTCGTTAAGAGGAACGTACGGAAGATGTCTGCCCTACGGGCCTCAAGAGTAAATCTGGCCGGTTCTATAAATATTCCGGGCCTAACGGCCCTTAGGGACAAACGCTGCTGGTCAGGCCCGTAGGGCCGGAATGTTTATAGAACAGCTACCCACCCGCGACACCCCAAGGCCCTTTAGGGCCGATACGCCTTTTCCACAAGTGCCTGCTCAATCAAATCACTGACCCACTCAGCCCGCGCGTCCCAGGTTCCATCACGAACTGCATCCTGACGGGCCTGCGTCTTTGCCGTTCCCTCTTCGCGCAAGGCCTCTTCGACCAACTGCAGAAACTGATCTCGGCTGCGGCCGATTCTCAAAACGTCGCTCATCGTTTCGTATTCAGGCAAGGGAGAGATGACGACCGGCTTACCCGAAGCGAGATATTCCCGCACCTTGATTGCCGATCCGTAACTGGTAAAGGGCACCTCGGTATTCCATGGCAAGACGCAGACGTCGAAACCGGCAGCGTAATTGGGTAAGTCCTGATACGAAACCGGCGGCAGGAAATGCACCTGCGACAGGTTCTCAATATCCAGGCCTCGCGATTTGTTGCCGATAAAAATCCAGTTCCAATCAGGGCGCTCGTGCGCAGCCTGCTTGATCAACTGCTGGTCGATTAGCCATGGTTCAATAGCACCGAAATATCCTATTCGCGGACGCGGAGTCTTTTCGACCTCTGCGGCGATTGGCACGCCGCCGCGGCTGATCTTTGACCAGTGATCGAAATCGACCGCCTGTTCAAGTAAGTGCGATCGTTCCAATCCCCGCGCAGCTTCGGCTAGAAGCTTACGGCTGGAATAGAAGATCAGGTCCGCGGCCTCGATTGCTCGTTCATGAAGCGAGCGAATAAAAGCCGGATCTGTCGCATGATCCATCGTGTTGGCGTCGTACTTGTCTGAGACGTGATAGATGACCAGTGATTCGTTCAAGCGGCCGATAACTTCCACGGCCGTCGGAATCGCGATCCAGAGAATGGGGTTGGATAAGCCCCGGCGTCGCGCCAGTCCGGCGATCTGTGCAGTCAGCAAACTTCGATTCGCGATCGTAAAAGCGCGGTTGCCGAAGAACGGAATTATCGCGGGCGAAACGACGGTGATGCCTTCGTCGGTCGTGCGAGCGAGCTTGGCATAGCTCTTTAGCTTTCTTGTGATTCGCGGCACCAGCTCCTTACTTTTCATCGGGGCCAGGCCCATCGAAATCGAGTTAACGAAGATGACTTTGTTTCCGGCGCGCGCAAAACGCCGCATCAGATGGTTCTTGGAATGCGGATGGTGGTACCACCAATCCTCGCCGCCAAAACAGATTATTGAAACGTCGTGCAGCATGGTCTACGTTCTTAAGCGCCGGGTGATAGTACAATACGCGACAACCTGTAGCGCAAACTGTGAGTTTGCGCACGCGCGTGGCACAGACTTCAGGAAACTCTGAACAAGTTGGTGAGGGATTGTCACGATGTTGGTTTGATATCTCCCTTCTCCCCTTGGGAGAAGGGCCGGGGAAGAGGGGCGTAGCTGGGCGGCCCGATACTCAAGCCCTCTCCCCAACCCTCTCCCAAAGGGAGAGGGAGTCAGAACAAACTAAATCGTCGGTGCAGACCGGGCACCAGATCACAGACTGAAGTCTGTGCCACTACTATGAAGTCAACGATCTATCTCGCTCTAACTCACGACTGGGAACTCCGTGGCGATGGCTCAGGCGACATTGAAGAAATTCAATTCGCGCCGCTGCGAAAGCTCCTCGATATCTATGCGAAGGTCGGCGCGCGCACGACAATTCTTCCCGACGTGATGCAGCAGATGGCTTTCAGGCGTTGCGAAAGCAAACATCCTGCTTTGAAGCCCTTGGCCGATTCATGGGACGAGGAGGTGCGCGCAGCTTTCCTTCAGGGCCATGACATTCAGTTGCACCTGCATCCGCAGTGGAGAAACGCTGAGTATGCGAATGGCCGTTGGCAATTAGACGGAGACTGGTCGATTCTGAATTACGATCGCGACAATGCTTACGCGATGCTCGCGGAAGGCAAGGAATATCTTGAGCGTCTGCTGCGGCTGATCGAATCTGATTATCAATGCATAGCCTTCAGGGCCGGCGCACTCGCCGCCGCACCTTCGGCCCACCTGTTCAAATCTCTCGCGCGTCTTGGAATGCAGCTCGACGTGAGCATTGCCGCCGGCCTGTTCGTCAACGATCACAACCTGCAACTCGACTATCGCAATTGCGAAGAAACCTTCCTGCCTTTCTATCCCATGATGGAAGACGCGCGGAGAGTTTCCGGCCAACGCGAGCAAATCGTCTGTGTTCCGCTAAATCATTTTTACGGATCGCGGCGGACTGTGGGTCGACAGAATCTGTCGTTGGCCTGGCGCGAGTTGCGACGGCGATCTTCAAAATCAGGCCAGACCGAATCACCCGGAGCACCCGCCTCGTTACAAACCCGCCGGTCTTCTCGGGTCGGATTAGCCTTTGAAAAACTCATAATCCCGGCCGTAAAACGCAAACATTTTGTCTCAGACACGGGTCGCCTGAACTATCCGCTGATGCGCGAGATGCTCGCCTCCATTCGTCAGCGTGCAAATGCGAGCGGCCTGGCTCAGGTCCCCGTGGTGTTAACGAATCACCCGAAAGATATTCGAGATCTGGCGGGAATCGAACGCTTTGTCGAAGAGGTTTCGCACGCGGAAGACATCAGGTTTATTACGTTGAGTGAACTGGTGGGCAAACTTCAAAGCGGCGAGTTTGAGATTCGAACTGCGATAAGCAAGCCACAGATGAACACGGATTAGCACTGATAGGAAAGCCCGAACCGAATTTGCTGCATTGTTTTGCTCTGCCTTATCCGTGTCCATCGGTGTGAATCTGTGGCTGATCATACGCTACTTCCGATAGACCGAACGCGGGTAAGCGATGACGCCTCGCTCGGCCAGTGACATCATCTCCTGGAAAAGCTTCGGCGCGCCGGCGCGGAAGAACCGCATTCCTCGGATGGTCACATCTCTGCACGCCTCTTCCGAAACATACGTCTTCATAAAACGCGGCATATCCGGATGCACTACCCGGCTCATGTCGTGCGCATAGGTGCTGACTACCACAGTCTCGCCCTCGTGGTTGACGCAGGGAACCTCAAAAATTCGATCGTGATAGACGCGGACCGGAAACTTTTCCTTGAACGTTTCATCCACGCAATACCCGAACGTAATGTAATTTGTCGAGACGCCCAGACCGACAATCTTCCCGCGATGAGCGATTAGCTTGTAGTAAGGACTGCAGGTG
>JBGPWS010000239.1:0-7291 GCA_041492345.1 Pyrinomonadaceae bacterium
ATCGCTGACTCGCCCGGACTGGGCAAACGCATCGCCCTTACGCGATCGGGACGAACGGCGGGCCAGGGCGCTGCCGCTAAGCCGGCGCCAAAGACGGGCGCCACGCCGGTAAACAACAACGCGCGGCAGCCAACCGGCAACCCAATCCGAAAATCTCCGTAGTCAGAAAGCTCGCATGCGGTCCAAGAGAACAAGCATTGGTGGCCGTAAATGTGCCGATGTTCTTATGCTTCTTCTGCTGGCATCCGTCTTGTTTGGCGGAGTGCCGGTAACGGTGCCTGCGCATGAAAAGACAGATACTGCTGGGCTGTGCGGCGTCGATCAATCACCACACAACCCCTCTTCTAAGCCAACACCACAACCCTCACCCAAAGAAGCGTGCTGACCAATTTCAAATTAGGACCTACTTTCTTCGAACATCAACTCACTTTTCAAGGGACTTGGATTATAATGCCGCCGCTCTTGAACGCTCTGTCTGCTTCTTAGAGAGGAACCGCCAATGCCTTGTGATCCCAAATATCTCGCCAACATCAAAATGTTTGAGCTCCTTAACGAAGACGATCGAGTCGCGCTCGCTAAGGTGGTCGATGAGTTGAAAGTGCCCTCGGGCCACACGCTATTCCAGGCAGGTGATCCGGGCGACTCACTCTTCATTGTCCGACATGGCGAGATCGAGCTCTTCATCAAAGACACCGCCGGTCAGAAGATCGTGCTCACCACATCTGAACCGGGCGATATGTTTGGTGAACTGGCGATGCTCGACACGGGGCCGCGTACGGCCACAGCCCTGGCGCTTACTGAGAGCGAGGTGCTTGTGCTTGACCGCGATGATTTGGTCTTGCTCTTTCAACGCAAGCCCGAGGCAGCACTTCACATGCTGGCAGCGTTGAGTGGTTTGACGCGCAAGGCTGATGAGCTACTACGCACGCGCGTCTCGCGCAACGTAAACGAAGAGATGCAGGTGCACTCCACCCCGTTACAAAAGATTGCCGACTGGATTGCCTGGTTCAGCGGCAGTATGCCGTTCCTGATGATCAACGGCGGATGGTTTATTATTTGGGTTATTCTTAACACTTTTCCAGTAGGCATTCCGGCCTTCGATCCCTATCCCTTTGGTCTTCTCACAATGATAGTGTCACTCGAAGCCATATTCCTGTCGTGCTTCGTGCTTATCAGCCAGAACCGGCAGGCCGAAAAAGATCACGTGCGCGCGGATATTGAATACGAGGTAAACATCAAGGCTGAACTCGAAATAGCCCACCTACATGAGAAGACTGATCGAATTTATGAAAACATGATGGCGCGATTCGAAAAGTTGGAAAAAGGGCTGGCGTAATAATAGGGCAGGTTGCTCGGTTTCCAGGACAATCGCTTATCGGAAATTCAAAAATCAAACGACAAGCCCTGGATGGCAGATTCCCCGGGGTTAGTGTTTTGGATTGCCTTGCTGCAATGCCGCGATGGTGTGATTGAGTTGTTCCATCTGCACGTCACGCGCACGTTGTTTGCGGATCAATTCTTCCAGCATCAGCTCGCTCTTCAGATTCACTTTGAAGTCCTGCTCAGCAGCAAGTCGATCCTTTGTGGCCGCGCGGTTCTGCGACATCATGATGATCGGCGCCTGCAGGGCGGCTGTCATCGAAAGCATCAGGTTAAGAAGAATGTATGGGTAGGCATCGAACTGCGCTCCGTTCTCGCCGTGCCCGTAGTAAACGAGCAAAAACGAATTGATGGTAATCCAGAGAAGCAGAGCGGCGCAGTAGAGAATGATGAAAGTCCACGACCCGCCAAACGACGCCACCTTGTCGGCCACGCGCTGGCCGATCGTCAAATTCTCTTCCATCTCGACATTGATGTTGCGGGCTGCACGTTTGGAGACCAGCAGGTTGGTCTGGCGCATGCGCTGGGCGATCTCGCAGATCACATCGACCGCGGCGTCCGGATGCTCGATCAGGAACTTCTGAAAGGCGTCGCTGCTCAGTTTGTGCAGGTGTGTATCTGCCAGAGTCGTGGCGCTGCTCGAACGCTCGCCGCGGTCCAGCACGGCCAGCTCGCCGAAGAAATCTCCCGGCTTTAGCTCAGCCAGGGTTACCTCGCTCACATCTTCGTCCATGACCCAGATGCGCACCGACCCGGTTTCCACGACATAGAGTCCGTCACCCAGATCATGTTCGTTGAAGATCGTCTCGCCGGCTGCGTAGTTAACCTGATCGACATCCTCGGCGAGATGTTCCAGCTCGTGCGGCTCCAGGCGTTTGAAGAGGGGGATGCGAGCCAGGCTCTGCGCTTCTTCGCTCAATTTGTTTAACTCTGCTGACATAAGTGGTTTCTTCTCCTGAGCTGTTTTGCGAGTGCCCTAACTCTCAAGACGTTCGAGCAGTTGGTCGGTGACTGCAAACGGATCTGTGGGTGGTTCGTCCTTGCTGGCAGTCTCGACTTCCTGCACCAGTTTAATCACCGCCGGGCCGAGGTCGGCATCATCAGAGTTGATCTCGATGCAGTCGGGAGAGTCAAAGGGCGTAATGAATAAATAGCGCGGCACGCTTGTGTTGCTCAACGGCGTCGCCGGACCGAGAATCACAAGATGATTATTCAAACGGGCGTAACGGTGCGCGGACCCGGCTTGCCTTTCCCAATGCAGCTCGCCGCTTTCGGTCTGCAATTCTATTTTCTTTATCAGCTTTCGCAACCGATCAGTCGTGGCTTGATCGCGACCCATGCGTACCTCCCAGTGACTTCTCGCGGACCAGGCCGCGAGATTAGCATCTTTGCCGGGGATTGGAAAAGGTCTAGTCCCGGTCTTTGCCTGTAACTTTTTTATCGCGCCTTTGCGTTTTCCGCCGGGGCGTTCGTGTGCTACGGTGCACGGTGCGATCTGACAACTCGTTAATGCCTGCGATCGAAACCGAGCGGCTCCTGTTGCGAATGTTTCGTCCGGAAGATCTGGACGAACTGGCTCGCCTGTTCAGCGATCCCGACGTCATGAGATACGTGGGCGACGGTAAGCCCGTGAACCGGGAAGAAGCCGACAAGGCCCTGAAGAGTATCATCAAGCATTGGACGACCCATGGGTTTGGTCGTTGGGGCGCGGTCGATAAAAAGACGCATGAGTTCGTCGGATTCGGCGGATTAAGATCGCTCTTCGGAACACCGGAGGTTGTCTATCACCTAACCAAAGCGCATTGGGGAAAAGGCCTGGCAACTGAGTTGGCGCGGGCCAGTCTCAGGTTCGGATTTGAAGAACATCAATTCGAACGCATTGTGGCCATTGCAAAGCCGGACAACGCTGCGTCAATTCACATCATGGAAAAAATCGGGATGCTTTACGAAATGCACACCAGCTATTACAACATCGACGTGATCCAGTACGCGATTACTCGCGAGGATTTTCAGCCGGGCGGCATGACTTACATTCTGAAGTAAATCATGAAAAGTTTTGGAGTGCGGCGACTTGTCGCCGCTATTGGTTTGCCGTCGATAAAAGCGGTGACAAGTCACCGCACTCCAAATTCCCGTTACTGTTGCTCCTTGGTCGCGATGTTTCGCTTGTTACTGCCAAGCTGCTTTAGTAATTCTTCCACGGCCGCTTCGAGTTGGCGATCACGTCCGGCTAGGTTGTCTTCCGGCAAGTTGTCCACGCGAATGTCGGGCTGCACCCCATAGTTCTCCATGTTCGTTCGTTTCGGATCGGCCAGGTAAACACCCACGCCCGGCGTGCGCACGGTCGAACCGTCAATCAAAGAGTAACTGCCGGTCCCGATCACCGCGCCCATCGTCGGCGTGCCGATCACTTTGCCCAGACCCAGCGCGCGGAACCCCGCCGGAAACATTTCCGCATTTGAAGCCGAACGCCAGTTTTGCAACACGACCTTCGGTCCGAAATAGCCCGCAAAGGGACGGCCGCTCGCCTCTGTTCCGCGCGGCACCCAGATTTGATACTCGCGCTGCACCAGAATCGCGAGCAGTTCCTGTTCGATGTTGCCGCCGCCGTTCCAGCGCTGATCGATGATCATCGCTTCCTTGTTGCGGAATTCGCGAATTTCTTTCTCGAACTTGCGCAGGCTGGGCGGATTCATCGCCTGAATGTGAAGATAGCCGATGCGTCCATTTGAAAGCTCGTCGACTTTCTTGCGACGCTCTTTCACCCAACGCTCGTAACGAAGATTGCTGTACGCACCGCTGTTGATCGTTTCGATGCGTGTTCGCCAGGCGCCTTCTTCCGAGGGCTTGTTGTTGAAGGTGACTTCGACTTTGCGATTGAGACGATCGTTGAGCAGTTGCCAGTATTCGTCGCCGGCTTTCACCTGCTTGCCGCCAATCGCGACCAGGTAATCGCCGACACTGACTTTCACCCAGTCCTTATCGGCCGGGCCATCTTCGTAAACATAGGTCACGCGATAACGACCGGCGGCCGGGTCAGGTTCCAGCTCGATCCCGAGATGCCCGGTCGAGACACCACCCGCGGCGCGTCCAGCCGGGGGCGGCGCGGCGCCTGTGTGCGACGCATTCAGCTCTCCGATCATCTCGTTGATGATGTTCAGCAGCTCCTGCCGATCGCCGACGTCCTGCACCAGTGGCTCGTATTTCGCTTTCGCCGCGTCCCAATCCATTCCGTGCATCGCCGGATCGTAGAAGCGATACTTCATTGTGCGCCACGCGTCCCCGAACATCTCGGCCCATTCAGCCGGCCGATCGATTTTCACGCGCACATTGAAACTGATGCGCCGGCGCGCTGCTTCACCGCCGCCGGCACGACCGGCAGTCGCGGCCGCGGCGGCCGCGCCGCCAAGTGAAACTGAATAGATCCCATTACGTTCGCTGAAGAAAAGAGTTCGACCATCACGCGAGATGTTGAGGTCAGAGATCCCTCCGCCAAAACCGCCACCACCGCCACCGCCGCCTTCATCGGCCGCCGGTGGTCCACCCGACGTCACGCGTGTCAGACGCTTGCCGTCGTCCTGAATCGCGTAAATGACCGGCAAGGTAGCAACGCCGGCCGGCTCTGTGGTAACGAAAACAATCGTGCGGCTGTCAGGAGCGACAGTGTAGTTCGAGATCGGAAACGGCATGCGCGTGATTTGCCGAGTGCGATGTTTCAGACCCGCCCAATCCATCTTAGTCTCATGCGGGGGCCGGTTTGCCGGACGTCGCGGAACGACTGGACCTTCACCGGCATCTCCCGGAGGAGATGGTGCTGATTCAGCCTCGGGTCGCTCTTCCGGATCGTCAGGATCGCGTTCGAGACGCTCGAGGCCTACTGAATAGATCTGCACCGAAGTACTGCCAAAGCCTCCGCCGCCTCCGCCGCCGGTTGAATCGGAACGCACGAAGAAAAGTTTGCGGCCGTCGGGGGCGAATCGCGGGCTGCGCTCGTCGTAGGAATCAAAGGTGACCTTGTGCGCCTGTTTGTCTTCGCCCGACGTGGCGATGACATAAATGTCGGTGGTGCGACTGGCATCAGACTTGGAATAAGCGAGCCACTTCCCATCAGGCGACCATTCCGGGGTCGAGACATTTCCGTAATGCGACGCATCCAGTTCGACTATCTGCTTGCTCGTCACATTGATCTTTCTCAGCTTACTGTCGGAAGAAGTAAAAGCAATTTCTTTTGAATCGGGCGACCAATTGTAACCAAACTTCAGCGCGTCGATGTCGGTTAACTTTTGTGGTTCACCGGCGCCATCGACAGTCGTGACGTAGAGCTCTTCGCGGCCACTGCGATCAGAGATGAATGCCAGCGACTTGCCATCGGGCGAGTAGCTCACGTTCCGATCGCGCGCCGGACTCTCGGTAATCTGCTTGATGTCTCCTTCTTCAGTCGGCACGGTGAAAATCTCACCGTGTGTTGAAATCACGATGCGGCGCGACGAAGGCGCCAGGTCATAGTCATCAGCCTCGGAATTGAACGCGCGCGTTTCCGTCCCGTTCTCCTGCGTCTCAGCGTCGATGTTGAGATGAATCGGCGTGACTTTTTTGCTGCCGGTGTCGAGCTTCCAGATACCAAAGTCGTGTTCGAAGACGATCACGCGACCATCGGCGCTAATTGAAGGAAACCGCACGTCGCCGCTCTTGAATGACGTGACGCGGTCGGCCTTGCCGCCGTTTTCGGAAGCGCGCCAGATGTTCGTCAGGCCATTGCCGTCGCGATCGCTGACGAAATAAATGTCGCCGCCGTTGCTCCACATCGGCCATGAATCAAGACCGTCAAAGTCAGTCAACTGCGTGAATTTCTTCGCCGCCACGTCTTCGATCCACACGTCGGTCTGGTACGCGCCGCGATAATACTTGCGCCAGTAAACCTGTCCCTTCGGGTTATAAGCGATGCGCTTGCCGTCGGGAGAAAAGCTCGCCTGATTGCCCATGTCGGGTCCGGCCCGCCATGGCATGCCGCCGTCGACGCTCACCACGTAAAGCACTCCCATAAAGTCTTCACCACGCTGACTGCTGAACAGCACTCCGCGCCCGTCGGGCGTCCAACCCAGCACCGTGTCGTCGGCCGAGTGATATGTCAACTGCTTCGCCGTGCCGCCGCCGGCGGGAATGATGAAGACGTCAAGGTTCCCGTTGCGGTCGCTGGAAAAAGCGATCCACTTTCCATCCGGCGAGAAGCGCGGATAGGCATCGCGCGCTTTGTTCACCGTCAGGCGCTGGACGTTCTGGCCATTCTCATCGGCCGTCCAGATGTCGCCGAGATACGTGAACGCAATGCGGCCGTTGTTATAGCTGGGATAACGGACGAGTTTTGCTTCGCGCGCAAAAGCGAGCGAGGTAAACGCGAAAACGAGCAGCAGCGTGACGAGCGGGTAGACTTTTCTCATGGTGTTCTCCTGTGTAGTGGCAAGTAGCGCAAGCTGTTAGCTTGCGCGCAAACTAACAGTTTGCGTTACAAAGCTGAGCAGAAAGTTTCGATTTTGAAAGAAAACGGACTGATAAGATTGTTATGACGCCACAGCCCCGCGTTCGGTTACGACAACCTAGCCTGTGCGGGCGCGGATTATGTCATTCATCGCAGCCTCAATTCTTTTCAAAACCAGCATGACATTGGCTCGGTGCTTAGCTCTTAGGGGGCTTCTGCCGGCGCGCCAGAATCCTTCCAGGCCTTCCAACCTCCGGCCATCGACCAGACATTCGTGTAGCCCATCTGTTGCAGCACATCAGCCGCCAGCGCTGAACGATAGCCACCGCCACAGTACAGGATCAATTCGGTCGCTTTGTCCGGCACAGTTGCCTCGATGTCGCGTTCGATGATCCCTTTGCCGAGGTGTTCGGCGCCGGCCGCGTGGCCTGCCCG
>JBGPWS010000132.1:0-10971 GCA_041492345.1 Pyrinomonadaceae bacterium
GACCCCGGTCCGCTCCCGGTACTGACTGCGTCATCGTTATGAGCCGCAAAGCAACGCCCCAACAAGCTCGAATCGATTACCCTTTGAAAGTGTTGACTCAGGGATTGATTTGTCATACAAGACGGATACTTCTGACTGGGACCGGGAACACAGTTGCACACAACACGACTCTATAGCATCGGCATCGTCATAATTTCCTGCGCACTGATCTGTGTACTGATTGCCGCGTGCACTCGCCAAACCGGCTCAGTCGGGCCAAAGTTCAGAGGCCGCCTGCTGCTATTGGCCGGGGAAAACACGAACGGAGCGGATCTATTTGAACTGAGCGCCGCGCCTAACGGCTCAACCTACAACTATTCCATTGTTACCAAAGGCGTGTTTGAAGCAGCGGCAAGTCCCGACCGAACGCGGCTTTTGTACACGACCAAAGACGGAATTCTGCTGCGTGATCTTCGCACCGGTGCTGTCAAACCATTAGTCGAAGGGGAGAACTACTGTCTCGCCTGGTCACCAGACGGCAATCGTTTTAGCTATAAGCAGAAAGAAGCGCCGATCAGCGCAGCCGGGAACCGGACGAAGTACTACGTGTCAGACCTGGATGGCAAAGCGAAACTGATATGGGAAGATCTTTTTGCGAACTACGTCACCGTCAGCCCCCCGGGTCCGTCCTCTGTCCCTGAAAGAGCGGCTGGTACTTCCGGTTGCGCACAGTGGATCGCGCCCGACCGCCTTATCTTTGATCGATTTCTCGGGGCGTTCCCCAAACAAGAGAAAAGCGGCGAGGTGCTTAAACCGAACACCACGACGATGGCAATTCTGAGTGACTCCGTGAAACTGTCTGACACAGAGAGGAAGTGGTCCATTGAAAGCATCTGTCCGGTAGGAAGTGCTGCGTTACTGCGGCCTCACGATCAAAACCAGCCTATTCTGATCGCCCAGAATCTTAATCAACTTGAAACTCTCAATCCTTCTCCGGCTCCGTGTTCCGGTTGTCGATTCGTCGGCTTCGCGGCACAGAGTTGCGTGCCTTTCTTCATTGAAGAGATCACGGGGACCAGCAGTGAGTTATTCTCGCTCAATCCATCCGGCTGGCAACGACAAAGAGGAACGCGTCTAA
This sequence comes from Pyrinomonadaceae bacterium, assembly GCA_041492345.1. GTDB lineage: Bacteria > Acidobacteriota > Blastocatellia > Pyrinomonadales > Pyrinomonadaceae > UBA11740. The sequence continues at coordinate 1,118 of JBGPWS010000132.1, forward strand.
GCCAGACGTTTTCAGTGGCCGCGAAAATGCTGATCAATTCTTCCGCCAGGTTAATGATCGTAGGAGATGTTCCCGCGTCGTTGGTTTTGATCGACACGGAAAGTGGTGAAACCGTACCGTTCTTTCCCAAATCGGCTGGGCCGGCAGCGAGCGATAGCGTATTGGTTTCCCCCAGACCCGTGGTCTGGATCGAGAACTAATTGTCCTGCGGCTGCGGTCTCCGGTCTCAATCCTCAACCTCGCCCTTCGACGCCGTGCGGACTTTCTCGCTCACCAACTCGAACCCAAAACCCTGGCGCAGCAAATGATCGAATAGCTTTTTCGCCTCGGCGCGCGTCTTCGGCTTACCGCGCAAGCGTATGCGTTTCTCAATCGCGCGATCAATTATCTCTTCTTCGGGCATGGCTTCGAAAACCTGATCGAGCGCGGCATCAACCGTCTGCTTATCGATCTTTTTCAGCCAGAGGTCGCGTTGCAATCGTTGTCTTCCAATTGGCCGTTGCTGCACGCGCAGCGAGGCATAGCTGTGCGCAAACCGCGCATCATCCAGATACCCATATTCGCGGAGGCGCTCGATGACCTCTTCGACGATAGTTTTAGTCGCGCTTCGGCCTTCGAGCAGGCGCTCTCTCAACTCTTCGACCGAGCGTGGCTTGGCAGCCAGCAGCTTGCCTGCGCGCTGGAAGACGCGTTCGCGGGCTTTTGCCGGATCGAGAGTTGTCTCGTTCTCGACCATCTCAGAAGCTTTTCGTTTTCGCCTCGTGTTGGTCTTCTCCATGTCCTCTGTGGTGAATCGGGTGTATTTAACCACAGAGCACAGGTAACGCAAGTTGATAACTTGCGTACGTCGTACGTAGCAATCGCAAGTTATCACTTGCGCTACACAGAGACAATCGCAATTCAAGAATCTACAATGAACTCATGGACGGAGCGCTGATCATCGACAAGCCGGCGGGGATAACTTCGCACGACGTAGTCGCGCGGGTTCGAAAAATCGTTTCGGAGCGGCGGGTCGGACATACCGGCACGCTCGATCCTTTTGCGACTGGCGTGCTGGTGGTTCTGGTCGGGCGCGCGACGCGACTGGCGCAATACCTGAGCGGCGTAGAGAAGGAATACGAGGCGGTGGTGAGGTTGGGCTATGCGACCGATACTGGTGATGTCACGGGTACTCGTGTTGACACAAATTTCACCACAGAGATACACCGAGAACAGATCGAAACTGCGTTGGCGTCCTTACGCGGTGAGATCGAGCAGACCCCGCCGATGTATTCAGCGAAGAAGATTGCCGGGCGAAAGCTCTACGAACTCGCGCGGCGCGGCGAAGAGGTTGAGCGAAAACCCGTGCGCGTCATCATCAGTGAGTTCGAAGCCATAGCGCGCGACGGCGATCTACTAATAGCAAACGATGATGGTAGTCACGATTTAACTGTGCGGGTCGTGTGCTCTGCCGGAACTTACATTCGCACGCTGGCCGAAGATTTCGGAAAGCACCTGGGGTTGGGCGCGCACGTGGCTTCACTGCGGCGGACGCGGGCCGGGGCTTTTACCGTGACGGATGCATCCACGCTCGAGCGATTGAGCGAACTGGCGGAGTCAGCCAAAATCGGCCTGGCCTTGATTTCACCTGATGCGGCAATGGCGCGCCTGCCTGCGGTTAGCCTGAGTGCTGATGACGTGTCGCGCGCGCTGCACGGAGTCGACCTGCAAATCGAGGACGCGCAGGCATCGCATTGGTCGGACTGTCAGCCGGTGCGTATGCGCGACGCCAGAGGCGATTTGATCGCGGTGGGCATCTACGACCGCGAGAGAAAGACTCTCCATCCGAACGTCGTGATTGCCGGGTGAATAATCTCATTAGGTGATCAGGTTCTTCCTCCCCTCTCCTCTTGGTAGAGGGGCTAAGGGTAAGGGGGTGAAGCCAGAGCGCACGGCCAAGCCCTCTCCCCAACCCTCTCCCTAAGAAAGAGGGAGTTCAAGCCCGGACTTCCCAACTGTCTCGTCCTCCATCTTGATCACCCGACTGGATGACGCGAGGCGCTAATGAGATTTCGGACTCAAACTAATCATGCGCCTCTTTCAATCTTTAAGCCCGGCGCGTTAAGATTCCATTTGTCATGAAAAAACGTTACTTACTCGCCGGGGCATCGGGAATAGTTGCCGGCGCGGTCGCTACTAAACTGCTGACGCGTCCGCGCGACGTCAGTTGGCCTGACAGCATCAACTTCATCTATCACGCGGAGCACTCGTGGTTCACGATTACCGACGGCGTACGGATTCACTATCAGGAAGCCGGTGATGAAAAAGCGCCGCCCATGATTCTCATTCACGGCTTTATCTCTTCGAATCTGGTTTGGAATGAAGTGTTCCTGCCGCTGGCGAAGGCCGGCTTTCGCGTCATTGCTCCTGACCTGCCCGGCTATGGCTACTCAGACAAACCCCGCGACGGCGAGTACACCATAGCGTCCCAGGCGCGCGCCGTGCTGGGTTTGATGGATCGTCTGGGAATTGAAAAAGCGACGATTGTCGGTGCTTCGTATGGAGGCGCCGTCGCCGCCATGCTGGCCCTCGATTGTCCCGACCGAGTTGCGCGTCTCGTGCTGGTCGGCGCGGTGAGCAACGATGAGCCGAAAAAGAAGCTGCTGCTGAGACTGGCGAGCGTGCCGATCCTCGGTGATATTGTCACGCCTCTTTTCCTCGGCTCGCGGTGGGTCTTACGAAAGCGAACTGAAGAGGTGTACCGGCGGCTGGGATACCCGCTCGACGAACGCAAGCTCGAGGCCCGCCATCATCTGCTGAAGACCTCAAACACGCAACACGCGATGATTCGCACCGTGCGTCATTGGAGCGCCAATCGAATTTCTCGGGATGCCCATCTGATCCGCCAACCTACGATTCTGGTTTGGGGCGAGGAAGATAACCACATCCCGATAAGCAATGCTTTCAAACTGCGCGATGCTATTCCCAACTCGCGTCTGATTGTCTTTCGCCGCTGTGGGCATTTGCCGCCGACTGAATATCCGGAAAAGTTCGTTGAAATCGTTGCTGAGTTCTGTAAAGCCGAAGAGAGTCCAGGCGAGAAACCTCAGGCGTTGGAATTCAAACAACGTAAGACAAGCACATAGCCTTTGGAGTGCGGCGGCAAGCGCAGCGCGACGCCGCTTTGGATCAAGTTCCCGATCTAGAGACGCCTCGCCGGGTCTAATCCAAAGCGCCGCCGCTGTCGGCGCACTCCAAATAAAGCACCGATTAGCTCATGTGCAGCGCCTTACCCACGGAAGGATCCCTGCGCACGCGCCAGATCTTTGAATCGAGGTAGTAGTGAATGAAGGCATAGCCCCAGAGGAAAGCGATTCCTAGTTGAATCGGCACCGACAAAGCGGCGGGTGAGTCGCCCGTATGTAGATTCAAGTAACCCAGATATTGCCGCGGACCCTGATAGATGATGCCGAAGAGAATTCCGAATGCGATGTAGTAGATCAGCCGGCGGCTGATCAGTGCGGCGGGACCGTACTTGCGACGGAGCGTGGCATGCGCATCCTGCGCATGATCCACGGGCGGGACGCCCGTGCCACTATACTTCTGATTATGAAACCAGATCAGCCGGTGATATTGCAGGTTGTGATAGATGGTCAGAATCGCCACCAACGCGATCGGCTTGTTGGGCATTGGCGTCAGCAAAGCGATCCAGTGCATCGGAATCGCCGCTGCCAGCAACAGATACTTCGGCAAATCCAAAGGTTGCTGTAGCCACGCCCGCTGAACCTGGCGAATCAGCCAGGCCACACCAATAACTATTGTCCCGGCCAGCAGCAACATCGCCACGCTGTTCACGCCGCTGCGCAGGAACGGTGGGACGCGGGCCATCGCGGTCGGGTCGTTAGCGATGAACGCGACGAAGGGATAGTTGAAAGCAAACATCAACAGCAGGCGATCCAGTGCGTTGTCCACCGGCGCGAGGTCGTCGTTCTTTTTTTTGTAAAGCACCATGAACCCATAGTGCTGTTTGACCAGATGGTAGTAAGCCCACAGCGCGGCTACAAAAAAGAAGACGAAGCCAAACCCAAGCAGCACCAGCGCCGGCCCGACTATGAAAAAAAGCAGCGAGCCCAGCATGAGGCGCTGGCGCGTCTTCCATTCCGAACGATCAAAGTAAGTACGAGAGAAGGTGCCGAACACGTGCGGCGCGTCGATCAGAATCGCCCAACCGGCGACCATCGGAATCAGCGGCAGGATGCCGGTGACGTAGAGAATCAGCAGCGCGTAGCTTGATGCCACGGAGCCCACAAACCAGATCAAGTCTTCGCGCGCGTTGATGATCCAGCGCAGTGAGATAGCGCGCGGTCGAGCTTGTGTGATGATTTCAGTAGCGGCGGACATAGCCGTCTTTCAATTGGCCTTCCAGAGGTTCTCTTCGTGCTGTTTCGTGTGATTTCGTGGATCGAGTCTTTGCCGACAGAAAGCGACCCACCAAATCACACGAAAAATCACGAAACAAAAGCTCTTTCTTCATTCATGAAACGAGCGAACATGGTTGCCTATCGTACAGTCAATTTCGAGACCCTACGCTAGTCAGTAAATATTCGGTTAGGCTTCCCGCAAATCTCTCCCCGTCATCTCCGCGGGCTTTTCAATTCCGAGCAGGCCGAGCATCGTCGGCGCCACATCCTGCAACGCTCCGCCGTCGCGAAGCTTTAGGCCGAGCGAATCTTCATCAATGAGATGAAACGGCACCGGATTCGTTGTGTGCGCGGTGTGCGGCTGGCCGGTCTTCAGATCCATCATCTGTTCGGCGTTGCCGTGATCGGAGGTAATCAAGGTAGTCCCCCGCGCCTTGCGCATCGCTTTGGTGATCCAACCAAGGCACGTATCAACGTACTGGCAGGCCTCGATCGTTTTGTCGAGCATGCCCGTGTGGCCCACCATGTCAGGGTTCGCGAAGTTCACGACGAAGACGTCCGTCTCGCCATCTTCGATCGCGCGCAAAAGCTTGTCGGTGATCTTGAATGCGGACATCTCAGGCATCAGGTCGTAGGTCGCAACTCTTGGTGAAGGGATGAGCAGACGCTTCTCGAACGGAAACTCCTGCTCGACGCCGCCATTAAAAAAGTATGTGACGTGCGCGTACTTCTCAGTTTCAGCCAGGCGAAAGTTCCGCACTCCCAGGCCGGCGAAGACTTCGGCCAGCACGTTGACCGGGTGCGCGGGCGTAAAAGCTACCGGCAAAGGATAGGTCTTGTCGTACACGGCGAAGCAAACGAAATGCACGTGCGGGCGCTGCGGCGCCGGAAAAGCATCGAATCCGGGCACGGCCAGTGCGGCGGTGATTTGCCGCGCGCGGTCGGCGCGAAAGTTAGAGAAGATCACCGAATCGCCATCCTGAATCGTGGCTACTGGTTCGCCGTCTGGGCGAGTGACGACAATGGGCTCGACAAACTCGTCTGTTATTCCATGCTCGTAAGACTTTCTGATCGCGGCCAGCGGATCCATGGTGCGCTCACCTTCGCCATTCACCAGGAGTTTGTACGCGCGCTCGATCCGCTCCCAACGCTTGTCGCGATCCATCGCATAGTAGCGCCCAACCAGCGTAGCAATCTCGCCTACGCCGATCTCTCTGCACTTCTCTTGCATAGCCGCGACGTACTTTTCCGCGGAAGAAGGCGGCGTGTCGCGCCCATCCAGGAAGCAATGAACAAAGACGCGCCGCACCTCGGACTCTTTCGCCATGCGCAGCAGCGCATAAGCATGCTCCTGCGACGAATGAACCAGCCCGTCCGAAAGCAGGCCCATGATGTGCAGCGCGCGATCGTGTTTCACGGCGTTGTCCATCGCCGCGTTCAGGGCCAGGTTTTGAAAGAACTCGCCGGACTTGATCGCGTGGTTGATCCGTTCAATGTCGGTGAGCACCACACGGCCCGCGCCCAGGCAGAGGTGACCGACATTCGAATTGCCCATCACGCCTTTCGGCAAGCCAACGCACTCTCCTGACGCCTCGATTAAAGTGTGCGGATATCTCTCGCGCAGTTCGTCGTAGTAAGGCATCTTGGCGAGGGCGATCGCGTTGCCTTCGCGTTCCGCGCGATAACCAAAGCCGTCGAGGACGATGAGTGCCAGTGGACCCTTTTTCTTATTCAAGATGTTCTTCCGGAATTGTCCGACAAACTTCAGTTTATCGTTGTCGTGGCTTCCTTTCGAGTTGTATCCAGGCATAGACATCGACAAACTTAAGGTTTGTCCTACATCAACGCCAGTAGTCCGGGCTCTCCTTCATATTCGGGTCAGGCCGCTCCATCCAACGCTCTGGCCGGTGCAGCTTGATAAAGCCGAAGCGTTCATAGACTCCGTGCGCGTCTTTCGTTGACAAGACCCAACGGCGGAATCCCTGCAACTGCGGATGCGCGATCATTACTTCCATCAGCCACTTTGACAGTCCGTGGCCGCGATGTTCCGGCAGCACAAATACATCGGCTATCCACGCGAACGTTGCGTAGTCAGTCACGACGCGCGCGAACCCGACCTGCTCTAAGTTCTTGTAGATGCCAAAGCAGAGCGAGTTCTCGATCGATCTCTCGACCACTTCCAGGCTTCGACCAGTCGCCCAATACGAGGTGTTTGAGAGAAAGTCGTGAATCAGCTCGATGTTAAGGCGCGAGCGGTCGGTACTGATCAAGTAATCGCCGCGCTCCCAGGTGCAAGACTCCCTCTCCCTCTGGGAGAGGGCTGGGGAGAGAGACTGAGGCGGATGTCTATTTGTTTTGTCTCCGTGTTTCGGACTCACTTACGCCCTCACCCTGACCCTCTCCCAAAGGGAGAGGGAATAAGATCATCGCTATTTCGGCGGGATCTCGCGCCGCAGGTAGAAAAACATGTCGGTGGACGGCGGCGCGATGCCGAGCTGACGAATCATCCCGACGACCTGTCCCCGGTGCAGCGTCGCATGATTGACGACGTGTTGCATTTGATCGACGAGCCGCAGCGAATTGTCGTCACCGCTGAGAAGCTTGAACGGCATCTCTGCCGGCAACCGCGACTCGTCGAGTTCCGAGAGGAAGCGAGCACGCCGATCGACGACGTCGCGCCAACGCTCGGCAAGAGTCGCGAGATCGGCACAGGATTCGGTTTTCCAGAGCGACCAGGCTTCCTTAGCCGCCGGCGATCGCCCGTGCCATCGTTCCAACCAAACCCACTCCGCGCCCGCCATGTGCAGCAACGTGCCGAAAATCGAACCGTGGCTAATACCAACGTCGCTACGAAGACCTTCTTCTGAAAGCTCCGCCGCGGCTTTAAGGGCCAGGCCGTTGGCCCATTCTGTATAGTCAAATAGATGCCTGATGTCATTTAGATTCATCGTCGCTCACCCTAGCCCGCAGTTAAAACCAATGCGATCCACGAACCCACACGAAACAATCACGAAGAAGACACCGCATTCGTCCCATTTTCGTGTGATTTCGCGGATCGTTCCACAGGCCTTTACAGATGCTCCATTCTTTTCAGATGTCCGCTGGGAGAAAAGCTGCGCGGCCCGGATACACGGCTGCGTCTCCTAACTCTTCTTCAATCCGGAGCAGTTGATTGTACTTGGCGATGCGATCGCTGCGCGAGAGCGATCCGGTTTTGATCTGGCCGGCGTTCGTGGCCACCGCGAGATCGGCGATGAACGCGTCTTCGGTCTCGCCTGAGCGATGAGAGATGACGGTCGTGTACAGGTTCGTCTTCGCCAATTCAATGCACTCAAGCGTTTCGGTCAACGTCCCAATCTGATTGACCTTGATCAGAATTGAATTCGCGACGCCGCGTTCGATGCCTTTGCGAAAGATAGCTGTGTTGGTAACGAAAACATCGTCGCCGACCAGCTGGATCTGCCCGCCTAATTCATCCGTGACCGCTTTCCAGCCGTCCCAGTCGTTCTCAGCCATGCCGTCTTCAATTAGAATGATTGGATACTTGCCGGCCCAGTCTTGCCAGAACGAAACCATCTGATCGCTCGTCAGCTTGCGTCCATCGGATTTCTTAAAAACGTAGAATTGGCCGTCGTAGAACTCGCTGGCCGCCGGGTCGAGCGCGAGCAAAACATCCTTGCCCGCCTGGTAACCTGCCTGAACGATCGCTTCGAGAATAGTTTCAATCGCCTCTTCGTTTGATTTCAGGTTCGGGGCAAAGCCGCCTTCGTCGCCGACGCTGGTTCCATAACCTTTCTTCTTCAGGACTGACTTCAGTGTGTGAAAGATCTCCGCGCCCATGCGCAACGCCTCGCTGAACCTTTTGGCGCCGACGGGCACGATCATGAACTCCTGAAAGTCGACGTTGTTGTCCGCGTGAGCGCCGCCGTTGATGATGTTCATCATCGGCACCGGCAGCGTCTTCGCACGCGAGCCGCCCAGATAACGATACAGCGGCAGCTGCTGATGGTTGGCGGCCGCGCGCGCCGTAGCCAGCGACACCGCCAGAATTGCATTCGCGCCGAGACTTGATTTGTTCGGCGTGCCGTCGAGATCGATCAGAACGCGATCAACCTCGGCCTGATCGAGCGCGTTCAATCCCCTGAGTTTGGGCGCGATCGCGTCGTTCACGTTGCCGACGGCCTTTAGGACGCCTTTCCCGCCGTAGCGCTTAGGATCCCCGTCGCGCAACTCTACGGCTTCGTGCTCGCCGGTGGATGCGCCGGAAGGAACGGCCGCGCGGCCCATCACGCCACTCTGTAAAGTCACGTCCGCTTCAACTGTTGGATTGCCGCGCGAGTCCAGAATCTCGCGCGCATGAATGTGATCGATCTGAGTCATAAGTTTGGACTTGCCAGCTCAACTTGAAATCGAGTGGCAACTTTATCATCGCTCCGCCCCGCGAGGCGAGTGGGTGTGCGACTCGATTTGGAGTGCGGCGGCAAACGCAGCGCGACGCCGCTTTGGATCGAATCGCAGAAATCCAAAGCGCCGCCGCCGCTTCGCTCTGTCGGCGCACTCCAAAAACGTATCGGCCCCGAGAGCTTTTTGATAGACTCGCCGTGCTTAACAACCATCCCGAGTTAACTTGACAGCCATGACGCCGTCCTCTGAACAAGATCACGCGACCCCCGTCGAATTCCGCGAAGTAAGCTATGTCGTGAACGGCGGGTCGCCGATCATCGATCGTCTAAGTCTGCAAGTGGAGCGCGGCGAAACGTTTGTGCTGCTGGGCGAATCCGGTTGTGGGAAAACGACGACGCTCAAGCTGGTCAATCGCCTGCTCGCGCCGACCTCGGGCGAAGTCAGAGTCGAAGGGAAAACGACGACTGAGTGGGATGCCATTCGTCTGCGGCGCCGCACCGGCTACGTGATTCAGGAGGCGGGATTGTTCCCGCATTTCACGGTCGAGCAAAACGTCGCGCTGGTCCCAAACCTCGAAGGCTGGGACGAAGCGCGCGTGCGCGAACGCGTGGACGAATTACTTTCGTTGGTTGGTCTGGATGCCGAGCAGTTCGCCAATCGTTACCCACACGAATTGTCCGGCGGGCAACGTCAACGCGTGGGCGTGGCGCGCGCGCTGGCCGCTGATCCGCCGCTGTTGCTGATGGACGAGCCGTTCGGCGCGCTCGATCCGCTGACGCGGGCTTCTTTGCAGAAAGAGTTTGCGGAATTGAAGACACGTCTCGGCAAGACCGTGATCTTTGTCACTCACGATGTGCGCGAGGCCTTGCTGCTCGGGTCGCGCATCGCCCTGATGGACGCCGGGCGGATCGTAATGATCGAGACCCCTCAGGAATTTATGAAGTCGGAAAACAATCTCGCGCGGGAATATTTGGAAACGTTGAGAAGTGAATTTGTTTTGGCTCCGTAGGAGCCGAATGTTCATAGCACCGACAACGACCCCGCAGGGCC
>JBGPWS010000326.1:0-5171 GCA_041492345.1 Pyrinomonadaceae bacterium
CGGGCTCTTCTCTTATTCGCAAAAGAGTGTTTGCCATGTTAAGGCTCTTGTTATACAATGGCCAAGCCGGTTGGGGCTGGCCCGAACGGTAGTCCTCAAGTTCCCCCGCGGTGAGTGCCCCACGCCCGAAACGCTCGCCAACTTTAGAACCGACAAATTGCTGATACGGCTAACTAGAACATGTCCGAAACCATGGCCCAACCACGTCTCCTGATTGTCGACGATGAAGTCGAAGTTCGCGGCGTACTCCGCGACCTCCTGGCCGGCGCATATCAGTGCGCCGAGGCGGCATCAGCTGAAGAAGCGCTGCTCCAACTTCGCGACCAGGATTACGAGTTGGTAATCAGCGACATAACCATGAGCGGCATGACCGGCCTGGAGATGATCCCCCACGTCAAGGTCATCTCGCCCGATACCGTCATAGTCATGATCAGCGGGATACAAACGATCGAGAGCGCCATCAACGCGCTGCGCCTGGGGGCCTTTGATTATCTGATGAAGCCGTTCGACCTGCGCCAGGCCGAAGCCGCAGTGGCCCGCGCGCTTGAGCATCACGAATTGGTGGTTGCCAAGAGACGCTACGAAAACCATTTGGAAGAGTTAGTCGATCAGCGCACAGCTGAATTGGATCAGGCGCTCGATTCGCTCGAGAACGCATACCGCTCAACCTTGCAGGCCTTGACTGCCGCGCTGGAGACGCGCGATGCCGAGACCCACGGACATTCGGAACGCGTGGTGACTTTCAGTTTGAGACTGGGCCGCGAATACGGATTGGCCGGACCCCAGATGAAAGCATTGGAGTTCGGTTCACTGCTCCACGATATCGGAAAGATCGGCGTGCCGGATGCAATCTTGCGTAAGCCCGCTAAGCTAACGGATGAAGAATGGGTGCGGATGCGCGAACATCCCATGCACGGCCAACAGATTCTGCGCGGGATTAAATTTCTGGAAGGCGCCGCGCGGGTGGTCGCTCAGCATCATGAAAAGTGGGATGGTTCGGGCTATCCGCTGGGATTGAAAGCTGAGGAGATTGACATCTGCGCCCGCATCTTTTCTGTCGCCGACGCGTTTGACGCCATCACCAGTGATCGCGTGTACCGGAGGGGTCGACCATACGAGGCTGCGGCGCAGGAGTTAAATGAATGGGCCGACCGTCAATTTGATCCGAAGGTTGTCGAAGCTTTCCACCGAGTACCAAAAGAAGATTGGGACGAATTGCGGCGTCGATCACTGATGCGGAAACCGGCAGAGTCCGAATGGCAACCCCTCGCTTCCGCTATTGAGTCACAGTTGAATGCCCCGATCAGTTAAGCCCGGTGACGATTTTGTCTATTGATTATTAGGCACCACATAGCCGCGCCGGCTTCTCAGATACAAACCAACCCGCCTCGAAGCAACTTCCACTTTTCTATATTCTCCAGGTTTGGCCTGAGCCAGCGAACGCGTGGGTCGATAGGTGACTACGTATTCGGCGCCGATGTCGCGCGCGACTTCTTCGCCTTTGGCAATCATCTCATCGGTTGATTTGGGCAGAAAGATGCGGCCTCCGGTTTCATCGGCCAGCTCTGTCAACCACTTCTCGCTCTTCTTCGTTTCGGCCTCGTAGGCTTTTCGCACTTTCTTCATCGCCGGATCGAATCTGATGCTCACGCCGAAAGACGGGCTCCGGGTCACCCCGGGCGGCAAAGTGGGATCGTTGGCGGCTATTGGATCAGAAGAGACCGGGCGCTGTCCGGCGGTGATATTTGAAGGTTGCTTGTCGTTCTTCTGTCGCACAAATTCCGTGTAACTGATGATGTGCACCGTGGCGCGCGCCTCGACTAACTGTTTTATCGCGTCGTCGAGGTTAACTTTCCCCCCGGGGCTTTCGACTCCATCAGTTATCAAAACTACATGACGACTGCCTTCAGGCTGATCGGAAAGCACCTGCGCCGCTTTGTTCATCGTTTCGAAAATACGCGAGCGCTTAGTCGCAAACAGTTTGGTCTTAAGCACGCGCACGACCTTGTCGACGTCATCGGTCCACGGCTGAGTCAATTCGGCTTGATTGGATGATTGGAGCACGGCAATCCGATCGCCTTCCCGCAGGCGCGAAATCAGCCGTAGGGCAACGTCTCGGGTCGTGCTGGTTTTTTTCGACAACCCACTCAGGCCGTTCGAGTCGCCACCGGTATCCAAAATCAACAGCACATTAGCCGGAATATGACGCACGCTCTTTATTTGCTGGGCCTCGCCGTCTTCCAGCACGAGGACGTCGTCGACCTCGAGTGTCGGATCGTAATGGCCGTAGGTATCCCTGGCGACGACCGGGAGTCGCACTTCTTCGGTGAATATTTTCACCCGTTCCTGGCCTTCGGATTTCGGTTCGACGGGAGGAGTGGGCGAAAGTTTTGGTTTGGAGGTCTGCGCGGATAAACGAACGGATACAAAGAGAATCAGAACTAAAGAGAAGATCGCAATTAGTGATCGGCGCAAAGCTTGATTCACCTCGGACAATTCGTTGAGTGCGGATGTTTGATGCTCGTCCTGCCAAGCATACGTTGCCTCACGACGCGATATTCGAAGAGTTTATCCGCTGGCCGGCCCGACGAATTCAATAACCAGCGGTATCGACATACTTCAGCGGGCCGCTTTTCGCGCCTGGGCCTGAACGGCCGTAATCGCAATTGCGTCGACGATGTCTTCCGCCTTACAACCCCGTGAAAGATCGTTTGCCGGTGCGTCCAGACCCTGTAGGATGGGTCCAATCGCGGTCGCGCCGGCGAGCCGTTCGGTTAATTTGTAAGCAATATTCCCCGATTGCAGATCAGGAAAGATCAGAACATTGGCCCGGCCGGCAACGCTGGATCCGGGCGCTTTCGATTGGGCGATCGCCGGCACGAGCGCGGCGTCGGCTTGCAACTCACCGTCGATCTCAACCTCCGGCGCGCGAGCGCGAACGGTGCGCGTCGCTTCAACTACCTTATCAACCAGCCGATGATGCGCACTGCCTTTGGTCGAAAACGAGAGCATAGCTACGCGCGGCTCAGCCCCCAGCAATGCCCGACAAGAGTCAGCCGAAGCAATTGCTATCTCAGCCAGTTCGGCGGCGCTGGGTTCGATCACCACACCGCAATCGGCGAAGATCATGGCGCCGTTGTGACCGAGACTTTGATCGCGTAGCGCCATCAGAAAAAAACTGGACACCAGTTTGAATCCTGGTCGCACGCCGATGCAATGAAGCGCGGCGCGCACGGTATGTGATGTCGTGTTGGTGGCACCTGCGACTGAACCGTCTGCTCGACCAGCGCGCACCAGAAGGTTGCCGTAGTAAAGCGGATCTCGCAGTGCGTTGCGGGCCTCGTCAATGGTCATGCCCTTTGCGCGCCGCGCCTCGTAAAGCAGTGAAACCATTTTTTCGAGATCCCCGGAGCGCGCAGGATCTATTAGTTCTACCCCGCCGAGATCGGCGCCCGCCTGCCGGGCAGCCGCGCGAACTTTCTCTTCATCGCCGAGAATGGTTATGCGCGCGAGCCGTTCGCGCGCAGCGGCGGCGGCAGCGGCCACGGTACGCGGATCTTCTCCCTCGGGCAGAACGATGTGTTGCGGTTTTGAAGCAGCGCGTTGGCGAATTTGATCGAGAATGGACACAGTGTTGGTCAGTTGTTAATGATCAGTAGTCAGTGGCCCGAATTTATTGACGTGTGCGGGCAGTTACCGACGTTCAGTAATCGACCGCAAATTTATCACGAGATGCGTCAGCCCGAAAGCTTGCTCCGCGTTGTACAGGTCGGCTAGACTTCTGAGGATAGCTTGGGGCTGGCAACTGACTACCAACAACGGACGACTAACTGTTATGGCCAAAGCTGAACTCAAAAGCCGAATGAAGAACCTGCTCATGTTCCTTCCGAACATGGTTATTCTCTCCGTCAGGTTGATGGTGGACTCGCGCGTGCCCCGGACTGAGCGCGCGCTGTTCGCCGCCGCGGTCATCTACGCAATAATCCCGTTCGATTTCATTCCCGACATGCTCCCGTTCGTGGGTCAGATAGATGACGTGCTTCTGATTTCCATGACGTTGCTTCGCCTGGTCGATCGCACGGACGACAAGGTCGTGCGCGAACACTGGCGCGGCGGTGGCGACATCATCCAACTTGCTGAATCAGTCGCCACGGTTGCTCCCTTGTTGATTCCTCGGCGTATTAGCCGCGTGCTGCTTTCGAAAGTGAAAGCCACTGCCGAAGGGACCGGTCTGCTGGTTAATGCTTCTAGGTTTGAACCGCTGATGGTTGAGGTCCCGGAGCGAGGACAGCAAGCGGGGCAGAAGCCCGACCGTCAGGAAGGGCTAAAAGAGCGGCGCCTAAAGCGAGATTCGAAATCAGCTTAACGCCGCGACGGCCACCGGCGCGGGCGTTACTTCTTCCACTTCCCGGCGATTAACGTGTCGATAGAGAATGTCTCGCTGCTGGGGAATGAATCCCGCTTCACTGATCAAATAGCGCAACATCTTTTCGTCGGCGCGATTGTGCGCCCCCGCCGCAGACACAACATTCTCTTCAATCATGATCGAGCCCATGTCGTTCGCGCCGAATCGCAACGCGACCTGTCCCAGACGCAGTCCCTGCGTCAACCAGGACGATTGAAAGTTCTCAATGTTGTCCAGGAACAAGCGCGACACTGCCAGCATTTTCAGATAATCGATTCCGGTCGGTTCTTCCTTAATCCTGCGGCCCAGTGCAGTGTTCTCGCGTTGAAACGTCCAGGGGATGAAGGCGGTAAAGCCTCCGGTTTCATCCTGCAAGGCGCGTATGCGTTGTAGGTGACGCACACGATGCTCCATGCGGTCGCCGATGCCGAACATCATCGTCGCGCTCGAGCGTAAACCGACCTTGTGGACAGCCCGCATCACCGCGAGCCACTCGTCGGTGGTGCATTTTGTGGCCACGCGTTTGCGCACTTCATCGTCGAGAATTTCCGCACCCCCGCCCGGCAGACTGTAAAGGCCTGCGTCTTTTAAGCGACCCATGATCGTCTCGTAATCCAGACCGGAGATCAGATGAAGGTTGTGAATCTCGGGCGGCGAGAAACAGTGCAACTGAAAACCGGGGTACTTCGCGCGCAAGGTGCGCAGCAGATCTTCGTACCATTCAAGGCCAAAGTCCGGGTGCAGACCGCCCTGCATTAGAACACCC
>JBGPWS010000049.1:0-17469 GCA_041492345.1 Pyrinomonadaceae bacterium
ATTTCAAATTTGAAATTTGAAGATTTGAAATTCCCTCGGACGCCCCGCCGTTAGCGGGCTCGCTGCCCTTTGGTGTTCGGACTTTCCTCTCCTTCGAGCTCTTCAAATCTCAAAGTTGAAACCTGAAAATTCGAAGCAGCGATCACCCGACTTGCTCTCTTTGCAAAGCGTTTGAATTATAGCAAACGGATGTTCAACAGGTACAGCAGCAAACTTTCGATCCTTTAAACTGGGAGAGGCGGCACAATTCCCTTATAATTCTGGCGCGGTCCTAGCCAAAGTACTTGAAACCAATGCGCAAATGATTCAGCGCCGGGGCGGGTAAGGTAGAGACTAACACCCAGGTCATGAGTGAATGGGACACCGCCAGCGCAAAAAGATTCGGTGCGCGTTGATAGACGGCCGCCCAAATCAGCCCCCCGGCAAAGGTCACGACGGTGAGCCAGGGATTCGGCAGATGAAGACCGCCGAAGACGAGAGCGACCATTAGAATGCTAAGCCAGCCTTGCCCCCAGATAACCTGCGCCCGCCGGTTGAGGAACCCCTGCAGGACGTATTGCTGCACCAGTCCCCAACCAAAACCCAGAACCAACTGCCCGGCAATAGGTCGACCGGTGTGCCATCGCAGGAAATTTATTTGCCCTCCAAACCACCAACCCGCGACCAGACATAGGCCTGCGGTCAGGAGCATGGGTAACAGTAAGAGCTTCACCGCCCGCAGAAAATTATCGAAACGAAAACCCAGATCGCGCAAGGTCTCACCTCGCAGGTGATGCGAGCCGATCATGAGAACGAAAGCCAGAGCAATCGGGATTGCCACGGCCAGTTTACTTCGTCCCATCACTGCCGATAGGATCCACTCGGCTATTAGAATCGACGAAGCGACCGAAGCAATTTCCCAGGCGGCGAGCGCGCGATCTCCTACGACGGCGCCGGACTGCTCACCCGTCTGTTTATAGTCGGATGAACTCACAGACGGGGCGTTCCTTTCTCCGGCAAGCCGGGCTTTTCATTCCCTTCAACCCGAAACCGAAAAGGCTTCCCAATCAATTGCAGCGTTCGTCGAGTTCCGGCTCCGCCTGTATACACCGCATAGACTCGCGCCTCATGCTCACCAGCGCCCAGCGGGGGTGTTTGGAAAACAAAGCCATGCCAGTCGCCCTCGGCCCGTTTCGCCTCGTGGACGTCGGGTCTGTATTGGTCAGCGGCCGCGTCACCGATGAAGGTGTCATCGATGAATAGTTGCACTTCGACTCGCGTCGCAGGCTGTGCTTCATCGACGACCCAACCGGTAACAGCTTGGTTGTCGGCCCGATCGAGCACTCCGCGCAAATGTCGATTCGTAGTTGCGAAATAAAAGCCTACGGCGATAGCCGTGACTAACAGGGCCTCGGCCATGGACTTTGAGATCAATAGGTGGACCAGCTTTGATCGCGACCGAGTTTTCATGCGAAACGGCTGAGAAGTCTCTTCGGTGAACTGTCCTGTCAAACGCTATCCGGGGCAAAGGAAAAGGGCGGCACCTTGATCCGCCCTGACTGCCAGTTCGTTGACATAGGCCCAGCTTATCACATGCCTCGCGTTACCTCGATGCGATCTCCGGCTTGCAAAAGAGGATCTTGCGATTTCCCTTCCAGGATTGATTGAAGACTGTACTCATTGGACATCAGGAAGCCATTTGAATTGCGACGCGCGACTTTAACGCTGGTCTTGCTGCTGCGAGCGACTCCTCCTGCTGACAAGATCGCCTGAGTCAGAGTCATTCCTTCCCGGAATTCTTTTTCGCCCCGAGAAACAACGTCGCCTCCGACATAGACGAAGCGCGTAGGTGTGCTATTGCCTCCGGAAATCTTAATGACGTCACCGGGCAATACCAGAGTCGACATCGCCTGTTCGTTACTCAGCGATACTGTTTGGTTGTTGCCGTTCCGAACTATGGTGCCGAGAGATGCTTCAGGCCGCGGCAACGCTTCGGCCAGTACCGCAAAGAGCGGCATTGCTTCACGCCGCATAATCTTTCGGCCAGGGCTGTCAACCAGGCCCGTAATAACAACTGTGTGACTAGCGTAGTCGCGGACGCTCACGCTGACGCGTGCGGTCTTGATCACTTTGATCTCGTTGGTTAATAGCTTCGCGATCTCGTCCGTGGTCATGCCGGCGACCGCGAGCGGTCCACTCAGCAAGGGATACTCGAGTGAGCCATTCTTCAGAACGGTGAAAAGGGTAGACTCTCTGGTAGGCAGGTTCGAAAGGCGAATATCGAGAACATCTCCAATACCGACGTGATACACGACAGTCGATGCCGGGCCACGCGTGGCCAAAGGCTTTGGAGAACTCGCATTGCCGGCAACAGGCGAACTTACAGCCGACTCGGTAACGAGCGCAGTTTGCTGAACCAGCTTCTTAACGGACTTATTGTCCTGACCAGGGACCTTCTGCTTATCGGTTAGTGAATTGTCCGGGGGCGCGATCCGTTCGTTTCGGGCAGAGCGAACGACGACCGCCGTGTTCCCCCACTTCGGCTCAGAAATGATTTGATTGACTGGAGTGCTGGATTTTGGATCTGCCACTGAGCTTGATCCGGACTTATCTTTCGACGCTGTGACCGCGGTCGACTTTTCGACATGGTTGGCGGCCCTGGTCGAGCCGACGACACGGTTTCGCACCGCATTCGCGCCGGTGCGGGGCGGCTCAGAATCGTCAGATCTTCGTTCTCTGGTCTGGCTTTGGGCTGCCGTAAAGGCGGGGATCGCCAACAGCAGGGCGAACAGGAATAAGTTTCTTTTCATCGCGACACTCATCTCCATGGGGCCATTGCGACTCGCCTGCCGGGCACGGACTAGCGAACCGCCGAAACTCGCTTTCCCACATCGGACTGCGGGCTCTCGATCTCCATAAACAACGAAAGAGCGCCAATTTCAGGGAAAATGCGCGGTTTTTTAGAGAAGAAGTGAGATCAGACCAGAGGCTGCGAGAGGCTTAGAGATCGAACATAATCTCACAACACCTATTGCAAAGTCTGATAGAAGTTGATTACCCGCTCTTGGCCGGGCGCGCCAGGAGTTCGCCAGCCAGATGGATTCCCTCTTTGCCGCTGTCGCGGATTCGCTGGGCAACTTCGGTCAGCGACTGTTCAGGTTGGGCCTCCGCGAGTTTGAGGATCATGGGAAGGTTTACTCCGGTCACCACTTCGATTCCGCTATCGCCAAGGAACATTGAGGCAATGTCCGTCGGCGCACCGCCAAACATATCCGTGAGCAGCAATACGCCGCTGCCCTGGGAGACGCGCGCGATCGCGCGTTCGAGTTCCTGGCGCGCCACGTCAATGTCGTCATGCCAGTCTATCGAAGCCGGCGTCACATGCGGAATAGGGCCGACAATCATTTCGGCCGCGGCGATGAACTCGCTCGCCAGGTGGCCGTGGGTGACAATCACTCCACCCACCAATCGGACCGGTTCAGCTTTGGTAGGATGCGAATCGATTACTTTCATTTCAGTTTTCCCAAAGTGCGTTTCGCGCCCTCGACCTTCTTTCGGGCCGGCGCGCCTTTTCGCATATCGCGGTGGACTGCCTGCGCGTCGAAGCCCGCGCGTCGCAGACGACTGGCAAGCTCATTCGCTATCATCACCGAACGGTGGCGTCCACCCGTACAGCCAATCCCGACCGTAAGATACGATTTACCCTCGCGCTGGTATTGCGGCAAAAGGTAATAAAGTAAATCGCTGAAACGCTCCAAAGTCTCTTCGACTTCGGGTTGCGTTTTCAAGTACTTCACTACGCGCCGATCGCCGCCGGTCAACTCTCGCAGTCGATTAACAAAGAAAGGATTAGGCAGGTGGCGCACGTCGAACAACAGTTCCATGTCTCGCGGCGGGCCGAACTTGTGCCCGAAGCTCAGCACCTGCACGCGCAGGGGCGCTGCTTCCCCTCGCGGGCTGAACCGGTCCAGCTGGACCTTTCGTAAAGAATGTACGGTGTGATCAGAAGTATCGACGACTTCATCGGCCAGAGCACGAATCGGTTTCATCGCCTCGCGCTCAGCGCGAATCGCATCGAACAGTCCCTTACCCCGATCCGCCGGATGCGGGCGCCGCGTTTCGCTGAAGCGCCGGGCGAGAATCTCGTCTGAGGCTTCAAAGAAGATTACCGATACCCTCAGACCTCCCTTACGCAAGACCCGTAATTGCTTGGCAAAGTCGGCCAGGAAGTGCCCCTCGCGAAAGCTGATTACCAGAGCGGCCCGGTCGATTCGGCCGCGCTCGTCTTCCTGGGCGCGAACCAGGCGCGCGAAAGTCGGCAACAACGTCAACGGCATATTGTCGACGCAGAAATAACCCAGGTCCTCGAAGGCGTTCGTTGCCGAAGTCATTCCCGAGCCACTCAAGCCGGTGATGATCACGATATCAGGAGCATCCTTTTTGCTATTTTTTGTCCTGGGCATTTCCCTGGGCATCTCGGTGGTCATCTCTTCGAAACGATGAAGCTGACTTGCTGAATGTAGTGCTAACCCCCGGAAAGGACAAGCCCACGTTACCCGCCAGATTAAATCTGCATCGAGGCCACTGCGCCGGCTCTAAAGAGAAAGGGAGGAGCCACATCCGACGATGTCGCCTCCCCCCAACGATCTTGACTAACAAAGTCATTACGGCTCGATCAAGCCGAAGTTCCCATCTTGTCTCTTATAAAGCACGCCCACCCGGCTGGTGTCAGCATCGCGAAAGACTACAAAGCTATCCGTCTTGTCAGAGAGTTCAAGCGCGGCCTCTTCCGCTGTCATCGGCTTCACGTTATACCGGCGAGCGTTGATAATCCGCACAGGTAGCGGAGCGGCTTTCAGTTGTCCATCAGGATTGGACACGGCGATCGATGTTTTGGGCGATCCGTGTTTGCGGTCAATGATTTTCTTTTTCAGCTTAATCGCCTGTTTTTCGATTTTGCTGATCGCGCGGCTCAAGGCCATGTACATATCACCATTGGTATCCTTGGCGGTTAACGTGTGATCGCGCCAGTGCACGATCGCCTCGCCCGTGTGACGGTTCTTCTCCACCGCCAAAATTACATGCGCGCGCGCACCGGTACCATCAAACAGGTGCTCCAGCTTTTTGAATAGCTCTTCGACATGACGGCGAATTGCCGGCGTGACTTCAACGTGCCGCCCCGTATATTCAAATGTCATTGTGGGTTCTACCTTCCTCGTTCTCAATGCGCCAAATCACATCTGGACACTTGTCTAAACAGCGGCTGCCATCGCTAAACTACGGCGCGGCGCTCGCGCGAGCCGGGGATGCTCATTTGATCCCGATACTTGGCCACAGTTCTCCGCGATAATTTGATCCCGTCTTTCACCAGAATTTTTACCACTTGATCGTCCGTAATAGGGTTGTGAGAGTCTTCTTCTTCTATCAATTTTTTGATCTTTAGCTTGATAATCCTGGTCGAAACCTCTTCGCCTTCTTCATTCAACATGCCTTCAGTAAAGAAGCGCCGCAGCTCAATCACGCCCTGGGGCGTGTGCGCGTATTTTCGATTGACCACGCGGGAAACGGTCGAAAGGTGCATGCCGATATCTTCGGCAATGTCTTTGAGCATCATCGGCTTGATGAATTGGACGCCATGATCAAGGAACTCTCTTTGACGGTGAACAATGGACTCAACTACCCGGTAGATCGTCTGACGGCGATGCTCGATGTTACGCAGCAAATCAACCGCAGAGCGCATCTTCTCTTTGATAAAGTTGCGCGTCTCCTTCGTCACACTCGCCTGTGAGAGCATCTGTTGATAGCTGGGGCTGATACGCAACCGTGGGCTGCCGTCGTCCGCGAAGTAGATCACATATTCGCCGTTCTCTTCGAGCTTCTCGATGTAAATCTCAGGCGAAATCAGAATAGGTTCTTCCGATGAGTAACGCCGGCCCGGAAACGGATCGAGAGTGCGAATGAATTGCAGTTCAGCAGCGAGCGTCTCGAGGTCGACGCCGATTTGTTTTGAGAGATGCGGCAACTTGTGTTGCTGCAATTCCTCGAGGTGATCTCGGATCAACTGAGTCGCCAGCCGTTCAGTCTCGCCACGCGCTTCCAGCTGCGCCAGCAGACATTCGCGCACGTCGCGCGTGCCGCAACCAACGGGTTCGAGCACCATCACAACCGTCCGCGCCCGCTCAACCAACTCTTCAGTCCAGCCACCCTGGGCCGCGATCTCTTCATTGGTTGCGTTTAGGCGTCCGTCCTGATCGAGATTACCGATGACGGCTTCGGCAGCGTTGCAGAGGTCGCCTTCCGCGCAATCCATGTGGAGTTGCCATTCGAGGTGATCAGCCAGCGAGGGTGCTCTCGTCAGGAACTGTTCGAAAGTCGGCGCGTCTTCCTTGTACTCGAATTCCTGCGTCTTATAGCCGGGGTCGAGATAATCCTGGAACTCACGACCAAAGTCGACTTCTTCAAAAGAATCACGCGAGTCTTCAGGCGCAAGCTCCTCGCCTGCTTCCAGGCTTGCTCCCTCGGCATCCGCGTTGGCCGCAAATTCTGTTTCAGCCTCCGGCAAAAAAGGCACTTCGATTTCGCTCTCGCCGGATCCGTTCGACGAAGGCTCTCCCGGCCCAGGCGCGGCGGCTTCAACCGGCGGGGCTTCGAAGTTCTCCAACTCGCCGCCGCTGGCCATGTGATCCAGGATTTTCTCGGCCAGTTCGCGGGCCTCTTCCTGGGTCGCGACCTCTTCGAGCACCGGATTTTCGGTGAGTTGCTGCTGAATAAGATCGGTGAGTTCAAGAGTAGTCATCTGCAACATCTCGATACGCTGCCGGAGTTGCGGCGTAAGTACGAGACGCTGCGAAAGACTGGTAGTGAGCCTGACTGACATAATTCAAACGCCAAATCAACTTGACGAACCGCCCAGGATTTTCTCCTACGGACAACCGCGCAGGGGGATTATAACCTATCGCGCGCGGATCATGCACCGGATTTACATGCGGAACTTTTCACCAAGATAAAGCCTTCGAACTTCCGCGTCTTCTGTCAAGTCACGCGGCACGCCCGATCTAAAAATCATTCCTTCGGCCATGATGTATGCACGATCCGTCACGCCCAGAGTCTCGCGAACATTGTGATCCGTGATCAGGATTCCGATCCCGCGACTGCGCAGATACAGGATTACGCTCTGAATGTCATCGACGGCTTTCGGATCGATTCCGGCGAAGGGCTCGTCCAGCAGAATAAATTGCGGTTCAGTAGCCAGCGCTCGAGCGATTTCGGTCCGGCGACGTTCCCCGCCGGACAACGAATCGCCGCGCGTGTTGCGAACGTGCTCGATGCCAAACTCCTGAAGCAGCTCTTCGACTCGCTTCCGTTGCTCACGCCGGCGCAGGCCCATCGTTTCCAGCACCGCGAGGATATTTTCCGCGGCAGTCATTTTGCGAAACACGGATGGCTCTTGCGGCAGATAACCAAGCCCCAGACGCGCGCGCAAATACATGGGCAAACGTGTAACGTCATGGCTCGCCAGATGAACCCGCCCAGCCTCCGGCGTTTCGAGCCCAATGATCATGTAGAACGTCGTGGTCTTCCCCGCGCCGTTCGCTCCCAGAAGCCCTACGACCTCGCCCGGTTCGACGTGCAACGTAACGTCGTCAACCACGCGCCGGCGGCCGTAGGATTTTTGCAGGTTGAAAGCCGACAGCGCCCGCGCCGAGGGTTCTTCGGGCCAGCTCGTAGTCGTGCTCACCCTGGCTTTCGGTTCAGTTGGAGCGGCGACAGGTGGCGTTGCTATTGTTTGCGACAACTTTTATTCCTCGACAACTTACTTCCATTCCCAGAGCCCGGCTCAAGCACGCAGTTTACCCGTTGCGCACGGCTTGAACAAACGCTTTCATCCGCGCGGCGTCCTTTCGTCCCGGCGAAGATTCAAGTGAGCTGCAAGCGTCGACCGCATAGGGTTGCACCTGGGCGATCGCCTGGGCGACGTTCTCGGGCGAAAGCCCGCCCGCCAGAAACAAGCGTGGCACTAACTCGCGTACTGAGCGAGCAATTGACCAGTCAAAGACGTGTCCCGTGCCACCGCGCATTTCACCGTGAAATGAATCAAGCATGATTGCGTCAGCGTCGTACGCTTCAGTCTCGACTGGTGTAAATCTGCCGATAACCCGGAGCACCTTAATTAGAAACTTGCCGTTCAAAAGCTGTTTTAGAGTCTGGCAAAACTCAACCGATTCGTCGCCGTGTAATTGAACTGCGCCAACCCCCGTTTCTTCTACGACTCGCATCACCGAAACTGGAGACGATTCGTTAACAAAAACGCCGGCCAGGGTTACCGATTGGTTTTCGATTTCACCGCGTACCGCTTCGATTATAGTCCTCACTTCTTGCGGCTCGACAAACCGCGGGCTCGGGCGGTAGAAATTAAAGCCCAGCATGTCCGCGCCGGCCGCGATAGCCGCGCGTGCCTCATCGACACTCGTGATGCCACAAATTTTTACGAGGACCATTCGGGCTAATCTTTCTTTGCGTCTTCGCGCCTTTGCGTGAAATCTCTTAGGACACGTTCGGGATCATCCGCCCGCATTAAGCTTTCACCGATTAGGAACCCGCGATAACCAAGATCATGCAATCGGCGAATGTCGGCAGCAGACTCTATCCCGCTCTCGCTGACTAGAAGAATGTTTGAGTCCGCGATTGGCGCGAGCTGCACCGAAGTCTCAAGTGACACTTCGAACGTGGCCAGGTTCCGATTGTTCACCCCAACAATCTTTGCGCCGGTCTTTACCGCCCGATCCATTTCCTCGCTCGTATGCACCTCTACCAGCGCATCCATCCTTAATTCGTCTTCGGTAATTCGGCGGAGACGGGCAAGCGTCTCATGATCGAGCGCCGCCACGATCAGCAGCAGCGCGTCCGCGCCCGCCGCGGCTGATTCGTAGACCTGATACTCTTCGAAGATGAAATCCTTGCGCAGAACCGGCAGCGAAATCGCCTGCCGCATCGCGCGCAGATCGTCGAGCGAGCCGTCAAAGTAATCCTCTTCCGTCAGCACTGAGACGGCCGCGGCGCCGGCGGTTTCATAGGCCTTCGCCATGCTCGCCGGATCGGCGCCGCTTTTTATTTCTCCCCTGGACGGCGACTTGCGCTTGAACTCCGCGATGATATTGATTCTGTCTTCATCGCTGAGCGCGTTGACCAAAGCATGAGGAGGGGCAACATCACGCGCGTTTTGCGCCATCAGCCTAATGACCTCTGGCGAGACGTAACTCTTTGCCGTCTCGACTCGCTGTCGTTTCTGATTGATTATCGTCGAGAGAAAATTCATGAGCAGAGATTCTGAGCGATTTAACCTTCTTGTTCTGACGCCCTCTCCCTTTGGGAGAGGGTTGGGGAGAGTGCTTGAGTATCGAACCGCCCCAGCTACGCCCCTCTTCCCCGGCCCCTCCCCCTTTGGGAGAAGGGAGATATCAAATTGCTCCGCGCGAAGTGTGCACTAGCTGTTCCAGTTTCATTTGCGCTGCTCCGCCGTCAATACTCTGTTCCGCCAGACGCGCTGCCCCGCGCAAATCTCCCGCGAGACCTCCGACGTGCAACGCGGCCGCCGCGTTTACCACCACCAGAGTTCGTGCTTCGTCGCGTCGAGCGCCGGAAAGCACCGAGCGAATGATCGCGGCGTTTGCTTCAGCGTCGCCACCGCGCAGCCTCTCGAGGGCGCCGCGCTCGACCCCAAAGTCTTTCGGTTCAATTTCGAATATGCGTACTTCGCCGTTACTCGCCTCAGCCACAAACGTCTTGTCCGCGATAGTAACTTCGTCAAGACCGTCGGCGCCGTGGACAATCCAGGCGCGCTCAGTCCCTAACAGCGAGAGCGTTCGTGCCAGCGGCTCGATCAGACCGCGGTCCCAGACACCGATGATCTGTCGCGGCGCACGCGCCGGGTTCGTAAGCGGTCCGAGCAAATTGAAAGTCGTCTGCACTCCCAGTTCCCGGCGGATACCGGCGACGCGCGCGGTCGCGCCATGATAGAGCGGTGCAAACATGAAGCAGATTCCGATCTCGTTCAGGCAGTTCTCGGAAATCTCAGGTGACACCGACACGTTTACACCCAGCGCGGTGAGCACATCGGCGCTGCCGCAGCGGCTGCTGGCTGCGCGATTGCCATGTTTCGCCACCGGCAGCCCCGCGCCGGCGATTACAAACGCGGCCGCGGTTGAGACATTGAAAGTCTTCGCACAACTCGATCCCGTGCCCGCTGTGTCGATGAAAGTTGAGTGACGGGTGTTGATGCGTACGGCGCGGCTGCGCATGCCTTCGGCCAGCCCTGCGAGTTCTTCGACCGTCTCGCCTTTCGACTTTAGAGCAATCAGCGTGGCGGCGATTTGCGCATCGGTCGCCTCCCCGTCGAGCAAGGCGTCGAGAAGTTGCGCCGCTTGCGCGCGCGAGAAGTTCTCGCCGCGCAGCAAGCTTGCTATGGAATCCCGTAACGAATGGTTGGCCATGGTGCAGAGTAGTCCGAACTTACAGCTTCAGAAAATTTGCCAGCAGCTTCTTACCTTCCGTAGTCATGATCGATTCCGGATGAAACTGCACGCCTTCCACTTTCATTTCGCGATGACGCAGACCCATGATCAGTCCGTCAGGAGTGCGCGCGGAAACTTCCAGACACGACGGCAGATTATCGTCCTCAACTATCAACGAGTGATATCGACCAGCACTAAAAGGCTGATCGAGCCCCGCGAAGATCGTCTTGCCGTCGTGCTCGACCGGAGACGATTTCCCATGCGACAGTTGCGGCGCGCGAACGACGCGGCCGCCGAATACCTGACCGATGGCCTGATGACCCAGACAGACACCGAGAACCGGAACTCTACCGGCAAATGACTCGATCACTTTCATCGAGACGCCTGCGTCATCCGGCGTGCCCGGGCCCGGCGAAATGAGAATCCGCGCCGGCTTAAGCTTTGACTCGATCTCATCGACGGTGACCTGGTCGTTGCGGCGCACTTCGATTTGCTCGCCCAACTCACCGAGATACTGCACGAGGTTGTACGTGAACGAATCGTAGTTGTCGATGACTAAAAGCATTGCCGATTGCCAATTGCCGATTTGGAGCTTTGTACTTTGTTCTTCGTACTTGGTACTTCGTTCTTGATTCTCAGTTTTCTTGCTCCTGCAACTGTGATTGCGCTCTGCCTACTGCCTACTGCTTACTGCCTCCTGCTTTCTCTTCTCGGCTTCGCGCAGCAACATCACCAGGTTTCCTCGCCCATTCTTCGCCGCCCAACCGGCGGCGGTCACGCCGTCTACGTCCTTGATTCGCGGATCAGCTCCCTTGTCCAGGAGTATCTGTACGGCTGCGTCCTGTCCGTACGACGCGGCCCACATCAAAGCCGTTCCGCCGAGTTTGTTCTTCACGTTCGGATTTGCTCCCGCTCTGAGAAGCATTTCCAAAATGTCCGCGCTGCCAAACCACGCTGCGCCGTGGACCGCTGTATCGCCGTCTTTGTCCTGGTGGTTGGTATCCGCGCCGCGCTGCAAGGCTTTCTTCACAGTCTCCGCGCGTTTATGCCAGACGGCCAGCATCAACGCAGTCATGCCGTTTGGAGTTTCAGATTTCAGATCGAGGCCCGGCTGTGCAGTCAAAGCATCTGCCACTTCATTGCGCTCATCCTCGATCGCCAGCAACAGGGCCGTCCAGTTGTTCCTGCCCTTGGCATTAACATCCACGCCGCCACGTAACAACGCATTTACGATTTTCAAGTCCCCGCGCGCTGCGGCTGCCGTCAACGCCGTGTCTCCGTTGTCATCTTTCGCGTTAGGATCAATGCCCGCGGCGAGAAAACCATTAACCGCCAGTTCGTCGCCCGCGTTCGCCGCCGAAAGAAATGATTGATCGTCAAAGTTGTAGCCGCGCAGTTGCAAAAAACGCTTGGCGGCTTCGGGTGTCGGCTGGTCACTGCCCGGCTCCGGCTCCGCGCACGCGCACAGACCCAACAAGATACCGACGATCAAAAGCTGGAAATGCTTTTTCCTTATCATGCCAAGCTCTTAGTCTACTTCTGACACTGAGCCACGCCGGCATGTTTGATGCGCACCGGCACCACCGGTTTTTCGTTTTCCGCCGGCGCGCGATTGATCGCGTCTGCAACCTCGATCCCTGTGATGACGCGACCAAATGCGGCGAACTTGCCGTCAAGGTGCGGCCCGTCGCCAACCAAAATAAAGAAATGCGTGGTAGCACTATTCGCTTCGTCGCCGCGCGCCATCGACACAATTCCGCGCACATGCTTAACGCCGCTCGGCTCATCAGGCAGATGGCGCGACATTCGCTCGGCCAGTTCCGCACTCCACTTTTCGTTGGTCGAAAGGTTGCCGCCCTGAATCACAAAGCCTTTCACTACGCGGCTGAATGTCGTCGTATCCAGTGCGCCCGTCGCCGCCAGGTTAAGAAAGCTCCGCACTGTTTCAGGCGCGGCAGCCGGAAGCATTTCAATGACGATCGCGCCTCCTTCGGTATCGAGCGTTACACATTGAGTCATCTTCTCAACCGTCGCGCCATCGAAAGGATCGGACCTGGCCACTGTCACTTCGGCGGGCGGTCGAGTATTCGCCTTCTTGAGCGTCTCAGTATTAGGCGCGGGATTTTGAGCAGAGGTTACAATCGCGCCAATGGTTACACAGAACGCCGCGACTACGAAGTGTCCGACAAACTTCAGTTTGTCGATCTTAGCTGGCATAGATTTCCTCCACTAACGACGACAAACTATAAAGTTCGTCCTGACTCCCTCTCCCTTTGGGAGAGGGTTGGGGAGAGGGCTTGAGTATCGAGCCGCCCAGCTTCGCCCCTCTTCCCCGGCCCCTTCTCCCAAAGGGAGAAGGGAGAATCAATCAGGATCTGACAAGTTAAAGTCTGTCGAACATCACAACCCCTTCTCGGCCAATTCAATCGCCCGGAACAGTGCCCGCGCTTTGTTCACACACTCTTCATACTCTCTCTCAGGAATCGAGTCGGCAACAATGCCCGCGCCTGCCTCGACTGTAGCCACGCCGTCGCGTAAATCGATCGTGCGAATCGCAATGCAGGAATCCAGATTGCCGGCGTAGTCGACGTAAAGGATTGCACCTGCATACACACCGCGATGTGCCAGCTCCAGCTCGCGAATGATTTCCATTGCGCGAATCTTTGGTGCGCCGGTAACCGTCCCCGCTGGGAAACATGCCGCCAGGGCGTCAAAGCGATCCAAATCGTCACGCAAATGCGCGCGCAGGCTGGTCACCAAATGCTGCACGTGCGAATAGCGCTCGATCGACATTAGTTCTTCGACCTTGACCGAGCCGTAATCTGAAACGCGACCGAGATCGTTGCGCCCAAGGTCGACCAGCATCGTGTGTTCGGCAACTTCCTTTTCGTCGCTGCGCATTTCCTCACCCAACCTACAGTCTTCGGCTTCAGTCGCGCCGCGCTTTCGCGTGCCGGCTATCGGACGGTAGTCGAGCCACTGATCGTGACAACGCACGAGCATCTCTGGCGATGCCCCGATAATCGTCTCAGCGCCGAGGCGCAGAAAATACATGTACGGCGAAGGGTTCGTCGCCCTCAGCGCGCGATAGATCGACACCGGGTCAGCGGTCGTCGGCCTGGAGAACTGCTGAGCAATCACGGCTTGATAACAATCGCCCGCGGCAATATGTTCTTTGACCGTGTCGACGGCCGCTTCAAAGTCTCTGCGCGGCCAGTTAGACTGAAATTCGACCGCGGTGCCGCCGGCGCGCTGCCGTATTGAGGACACCGGCCTTGAATCTTTACTTAAATCGCTTTCGATACTTTCGGTTTCCGCGACCGCGCGCTCGTAAAGCTTGCGCAGGCGATCACGATCGCCCTCAGCTTCATCGGTGAAGACTACCGACGTGATCTCCATCTGCTGCCGCACACGATCGAATGCGACGATGGTGCGAAAGAACATCCAAACCGCATCATTCGTCTCGCGCGAAGCGCCGTTAACGTCAAGCACCGGTTCGAACCAGCGCGCCGCGTCATAGCCAAGATATCCAACCGCGCCGCCCGACAGGGGTGCCAGGCCGGCCCGCTGAGCGAGCTTCTTCCCCAGAAAGTATTCGCGGAGAAACTCGACGGCGTTTTGATCGCGCACTTCGCGGCCGCCGTCTATTTCCAGAATTGTCTTTGCGCCCTGGCCGCGCGCAACCATCCATGGATTCGCCCCCAGAAAAGAATAACGCGCAACGCGCTCGCCACCCTCGATTGATTCCAGCAGAAAAGCGTGCGAGGCATCGCCGGCGATTCGCAGAAACGCCCCCACCGGCGTCTGCAAATCAGCGAGCACGCTGCGCACCACGGGCACGACGTTGCCGCACTGCGCTTCCAATTCGAAGTCTTCGAATGTTGCAGGCTTAAGTTCGAGCATTAGTTCCGGGTTTAGAGTACCAACTTTAGTTGGATTTTGCCTTACCACAAAGGCCCGACTAAGGTCGGCACTCTGAACGCCCTCTAGAACTCTGGCGCGGTAGGGGGAACTAATCTAGAATGGCTCCCGACTGTTCTCCACATGTCCGGTCTCGCGTCTCGGCACACCGCCTGACTGACAAGACAAAACGCGTCTTCATGGCCATCGTCCCAGGAACACTTCTCGGCCGCTACGAAATCCGCTCAAAGATTGGCGAGGGCGGGATGGGGGAGGTCTATCTGGCTGAAGATACGCGGCTGCGTCGCAAAGTTGCTCTTCAAAACGGCGACCGTAGTCCCAAACAATGACAATCACTCCCGGCACTCGCTTAGGCCGCTATGAAATCCGCTCGCAGATCGGCGCGGGCGGGATGGGTGAGGTGTATCTCGCCCAGGACACCAAGCTTGACCGCAAAGTCGCGCTGAAGATTCTGCCGACTGATGTCGCTGCTGATCAGACGCGGATGCGGCGTTTCATCCAGGAAGCAAAAGCTGCTTCGGCACTGAATCATCCGAACATTCTTACGATCTTCGAGATCGAGCAAATAGAGTCGACCCACTTCATCGCCACCGAGTTCATCGATGGAGATACCTTGCGCCGGAGCATAGCTGCGGGAATCAAGCTGGTAGACATACTTGAGATTTCGATTCAAGCCAGCGGCGCGCTTGCGGCGGCGCATAATGCGGGCATCATCCATCGCGACATCAAGCCCGAGAACATCATGATCAGGCGCGACGGTTACATTAAGCTGCTCGATTTTGGCCTCGCCAAGCTAACCGCGCCCCAGGGTTCTACCACCGATGCCGAAGCTCTGACTAAAGCGCGGTTCAATACCGGCGCGGGCATCGTGATCGGCACCACGAATTACATGTCACCCGAGCAGGCAAAGGGAACAACCGTCGATGCTCGCACGGATTTGTGGAGCCTGGGAGCGGTCATCTACGAGATGGTAACCGGACACCTACCGTTTCCCGGCGAGACTCCGACCGAAACCATTTCTCTAATTCTCCAAAAAGAGTTTGCGCCAATTCGGCGCTATTCGGTGGAGGCGCCCGCGGAACTGGAGCGGATCGTAAGCAAGGCTCTGGCAAAAAACCGGGAGGAGCGGTATCAGTCGGCCAAAGACCTGCTTGTCGATCTGCGCAACCTGAAACGCAAGCTCGAGGTTAACGCTGAAATCGATCGAACCGTGCCACCCGAGCTACGCGGCGTGACATTGACAGGCAGCGGCCAGAGTGGGCTAGCGACTGCCTCAGGCACGATAGCAGCAACCACGCCCGCCAGCGCCCGACCCTCGACCTCCAGTGCTGAGTACATAATCTCGGGAATCAAAGAGCACAAACTGGCCGCAGGCATTGCTGTCATCATGCTTGTTATCGGCGCCCTCGGTCTCGGCGTCTATTTGCACGAGCGCAACAGCGAAGTGGCGATTGAGTCTATCGCCGTATTGCCTTTTGAAAATCAGAACCACGATCCGAACACCGACTACTTGTCAGACGGCGTCACTGAGAGCATCATCAACAGCCTCGCGCAGCTTCCCAACGTCAGAGTCATCGCGCGCAGCTCTGTCTTTCGCTACAAGGACAAAGAGACTGACCCGCTGAAAGCCGGCAAGGAACTGGGTGTGCGCGCCGTGCTGACTGGCCGCATCATGCAGCGCGGTGACAATCTCACCATCAGCACCGAACTGCTCGACGTGCGCGACAACAAACAACTGTGGGGTGAACAGTACAGCGAGCGAGTTTCAGATCTTCTCTCTATGCAGCGCACAATCGCGAGCCAGATTACCAGCAACTTGCGATTGAAGCTGTCGGGCGCGGACGAGAGCCGCGTGACCAAGCGTTACACGGAGAATCCGGAGGCATACCAGCTTTACTTAAAAGGCCGCTTTCTTTGGAATAAACGCACGGCCGAGTCTCTCGAGAAGTCAGTCGAGTATTTTGATCAGGCAATCGAAAAGGACTCGAATTACGCTTTAGCTTACGCAGGGTTAGCCGACGCGTGGTTTTCGAGAGGCTGGTACGGGTACGTCGTGCCGAAGGAAGCATATGAGAGAGCGAGGTCGGCAGCGACCAGGGCGTTAGAAATAGACGAAAGACTCGCGGAAGGGCACGCGATACTGGCGGCGATCAAGACGACTTACGAGTGGGACTGGCAGGGCGCCGAGAGAGAATTCAAACTCGCCATTCAGCTTAACCCCAACTATGCCACCGCTCACCAGAGATATTCTCTGTTCCTGCCAACCCAGGGTCGACTGGATGAAGCGATTTCGGAGGCAAAGAAAGCGCGGGAAATTGATCCGCTTTCACTGCCTATCAACGAGAATGTGGGAGACATTCTGTATCTTGCCCGGCGCTACGACCTCGCGACCGAGCAACTCCGTAAGACACTTGAACTGGACCCGAACTATGGTGTGGCGCATAGCACGCTCTCGAAAGTGTACGAAGCGCAAGGCATGTATGAAGAATCACTCAGCGAACGATTAAAGGGATTGCCGCCGGAAACCGTGGCGCAGCTAAAACAGATCTACGCAGCCTCAGGAATTAAGGGCGTTTGGAAAAACCGGCTTGAGCAGTTGCTTGAGCGATCAAAAAACAACTACGTCTCACCGGCGGATATAGCCCTTTTCTACGCCCGTCTTAACGAGAAGGATCAGGCTTTCGCCTGGCTGGAGAAAGCCCTGGCCGAGCGCTCAATTCTCTTTAATTACCTGGTGGCAGATCCCCGGTTTGACAATCTTCGCGGGGATCCTCGGCTGGCAGACTTACTGCGTCGCGTAGGCCTCCAACCCTTAAAAATTTAGCAGCGGCGATTCGGAACTCAGTGGAGGGCGGTAACTCGCCTCGACGGCGGGTCGAGAAAGCGGCGACGAGTCGCCCCACTCCAAACGATGACAATCTCACCGGGTACAAGACTTGGTCGCTACGAAATCCGCTCGAAGATTGGCGAGGGCGGGATGGGTGAGGTGTATCTGGCTCTTGATAAGGAACTCGACCGCAAGGTTGCGATTAAGATTCTTCCTGAAACTCTGGCCTCA
>JBGPWS010000360.1:0-4305 GCA_041492345.1 Pyrinomonadaceae bacterium
ATGCTGAACCGGGCGTACCAGGGAAGGCTGTTGATGTTTCCAATTCTCATGATCTTTTCCTGTTGTTTGCCGTCAGTTAGTTCTTGGCGACGTGATTCGCCGGAGCGGGCGTCGGGTTGGCATTCGGTTGCGAGCCATTGCGCGCGTAGTTGCACTTAATCGTAAACGCCACAACTTCAGGCTGGGGCGAGTTCGGATCCTGCTGCGCGGCGACCGCGGCACCACTCGATCCCTTGCTCACAGCCTGCGCTATTTCTCTTTGCGTCTCGATGTTCAGGTTCGTGAAGAGACCCGAAGAGAATTCCATGCTCTGACCAAAGCGTGTCACTGAGGCTTCGTTTGGCGACTCGCCCTTGATGATTAGCTCGGCATCTTTCTGCTCCACGCTCTTCAGGTAGAGACCTGGGACGCTGTCAAAGCGAGCCTTGATTTCAGTCAGCAGGGCGGTGGGCCCCTGCTGCGAAGCGCGCAGCTTTTGAATCGCGTCGATGCGGAAGTTAATGTCTGCGATCTTCTTTTCCAGATCCGCCTGCTCGCGTTTGACCGCGTTCATCTGCTCGTTGATGCGGCGTTCCTTCTCCAGCTCTTTGGTAGCTGTGTCATGCGCAGAGTTCGCGCTCACATAGTCGAACCCCATGCCAAGCACCAGCAGCGCCATTACCGTCAGTACCAGCAGGAACGTCTGCGTCCGGGTGCTGGACACCCTGTCTTCAACAAACGCTACGCCAGCAGGACGATCGGTTACCGATTCTAAAAGGTTGATTTTGATCACCGGACGTCAACTCCTCTCAGCGCCAGGCCGACTGCAATGGCCATCTCAGGAACGATCTCGCGCATGTACTCCGGATCGAAACCTCGCGAGTCAACTCGGATTTTTCGAAACGGATCGAATACTTCCGCAGGAATCTCGAAGCGTCGGGCCAGAAACTCCACCAGACCTTTCAGTTTCGAACCACCACCGGAAACCAAAATCTTCTGGACAGCCGACTCGCCATCCTCGACGGTGGCGCGATAGAAATCCATCGTCTTCTGTATTTCGAGGGCGAGGATGTCAGATACCGTGTCGAGGATCGGTTCGATCTCTCGATGCTCAGAGCCCTCGGGCATTGGCATGCCGCGCTTTACTCGCTCGGCCTGATCAAACGTCAAGCCCAGTTCTTTTTGGAGCAGTGAAGTGTATTGGTTGCCACCAAACGTGGCGTCTCGCGTGAAGACCGATCTGGCGCCATTTAGAATATTGATGTTCGTTGTCGAAGCGCCGATGTTCAGCAAGGCCACAACCTGGCCGGCCTGTGGGTCGTAGTTCAGCTCGTAACAGTTCTGAAGCGCAAACGCATCAACGTCGATTATCGCGGGCTGTTTGCCGGCCAGCTGGATTGCCTGCCTTACGTTGGCAATCTTGTCACGCTTGCACGCGGCCATCAGCACGTGAATCGCATCGGCTGAGGTTCCAGTCACGTGATAATCGAGATTGACATCCGAGATGTCGAAAGGAATGTGCTCCTCCGCGTGCCACGCGAACGATTCCTGGAGTTCATCGTCAGTCATCTGTGGCAGGACGATGTTCTTAACGATAACCGAGTGCCCGTTAACGCCGGCGGCTACCTTGGTTGTTTTGATCTTATGCTCGCTAAAGATGCTTCCAATCGCGTTAGACACGGAGTTCAACTCCATGATCTGACCGTCCACGATTGAATCCGGCGGCAGCGCTTCGTAACCCAAACTCACTAGCTGGAAGTCGTTGTTCTTGCCCTGAAGCTCGACGGCTTTCACCGAGCTTGAGCCGATGTCAACGCCTACCATGCTTTTCTTCACACTGTTCCACATCATGAATGGTTCCTCGCGATCTTAGACATCAAAATGCGCTGGCGTCGCAGCCGGGCGCGGGCGCGACGGGCTCGGGAAAACCGTACGCGGACGAGTTTCACTGGACAGGGGTAGCTTGCTTTCTTCATTCCGATTTATCGACGGTGTCTTTGGAGACTTCGCGTTTACAGTGAAGGGTGGGGCGACCTTTTCGGCCGGTTTGCTGCCGTCAACTGGGTTCCGGCAGATGGCTAAAAGAACGAGGTCATTCGAATCAGACCCGGCGCTCAACCGCCGACCTTAGGCTACAACACCGCCTCAGACATGTCAAATACTATTTTGTATCTTTTAACTCATTGTCCTAAAAGGATGTTGTAATCGGGTCTGTGCGGCTTTTCGGGGCCATCCTCCATATCACCTGGCAGATAATTCACATCGGCCAAGCCTGGTTTTGGAGCCGATCGGGTTGCGCAATCTCTCGGAGTTTCGTCGTCCTTGAGGACAATCGCCTACCTCTCCTGCTCTCGAGAAAAGGGTAGCGGTCTATTGCCACCTGCACGTTCTCAGTTTACGATGCGCTGCATTGAAAATCTCTCGCCGCACACGTGCCCTGGTCGCCGGTTTGGCGCTGGCAGTCATCGCTGGCTGGTTCTATTGGACCTGGCCCCGTCGCGTGGACATGGCCGCCTACGTGCCGTCGGATTGCGTGGCATTTGTGGAAGCCGATGATCTGGTCGAGCTAGCCGACGGCCTTGGATCGGCGGAAGCCTGGACGAAATTGGCAGCTCCACTTGGGGCGAGATCTACTCTTCTGCCCAATCGCTGGTTGATTCGACTGGCGCGCTGGACCGGTATCGGATCGGGTGACGTCATTCTGTTCGCTCGCTCTCAGTTTGCCATCGTATTCACTGGTGTTGAGGAGACGGAAGCCGATGCAACTTTGAAGATCAAGCCGCTCACTACTCTGATCATTGAGACGCACACGACGCAAGGACGAATGCGGTCGATTCTGGAACGGCACGTTGAAGCCTTCGCTCGTGCTCACGGCCAGGCATCGCTCGTTCAAAAGCAGATTGACGGCGTCGATCTCGCTGAATGGTCATCCTCAGATGGAGCGCGTCATATCACTCTCGCATTCGTGGGCACTGTCGCCATTGTCGGTAACGATGAAGCCTCAGTAATGCGCTGCATCGACGCTCGCAGGGGGAAGCGCGCATCGCTTCTTGGAAACCAGCAACTCGAACATGCGCGTGCGCAAGTAGACGCCGCCAACGCACCGCTATTCGGCTTTGTCTCCAAGACGGGTGTGAAGCCTATTCTCCAGGCGTGGGCACTTTACCTTTTCAGTTCCAATCAAAATGCAACAACGATTGCGCCAATTTTCGCCAATATCTTCTCAAACTTAATTGAAGGCTTTGCGTGGACTTTACGCTTTACCGAGGGCAGAGCTGAAGATCGTTGCTTTCTTCAATTATCCGAGGGTGTCGCGGATAAGCTTCGCGGCAGTGCCGTCCCGGAAGATCGAACCCTTCCTAATGAGATAGCGTTTGTTCCACCCGATGCTTATTCCGTTTCGGTCTACCATTTTCGAGACGTCGAAAGGTTGTGGCGCGATGTTAACGCCACAGTTTCGTCGCATGCCGATGTTGTAGGAGCAATGGCGGCACGTCCTCTCCTGCGCAGCCTCTTCCCTCCATATGGAATCAACGATCCGGATACCTTTGTCAGTGCGGTCGGAACTCGCATGGCCACAATTCGGCTGGAAGAGAACGCCCCTTCGGTGCTGGTCGCCGGCGCCTTCGATCGACCGAGCCTTCGCAAGCTTGCCCAGCAGAGACTTGGGACGACCGCAAAAACAGAAACCGTCGGCGACGCCGAACTTATGCTTTCAAGCTCTGACAACTTTGCCGCAAGTTTCGCTGACGACTACTTTCTAACGGGAACGGGTGACGCAGTCCGGCGTTGTCTCCAGGCAAAAGCACAGTCCCAATCTCTGGTTTCAGTTGATGCCTACCGGCGGTCGCAACGACTCATCGACAGCTCGCTGCCGATCATCGCGCTGACATTTACCGACGACCGGCGCCCTGCCATCTCCTTTGTGGAACTGTTCTCGCCGTCTGAAAGGTCCGCCTTCTCGACTAATGCTGCCAGCATCGACCAGGCATCGCGGTCTTTACCATATGCTGTTAGTGTCACCATGTTGAAAGAGAATGGCTTTGAATGGACTTCGAGATCCGCTTTTGGTGTGTTTGGATCTCTCGCCATTAGATTTGTTCCGGAGAACGCGCGGTGAATGCTCCCAGCCATTTGCTCATTGCTACGAGCAATGAGGGAAAGCGCGCCGAGATTCAACTACTCTTATCAGATTTGCCTGTCTCGCTTTTCGATCTTCGGAACTTCAATACCATCAGACCAATAGCTGAGACTGGTGCTACGTTCGTGGAAAACGCATCGCTGAAAGCAATTGGATATGCAGCTCAAACAGGCCTTCTAACGCTG
>JBGPWS010000032.1:0-20224 GCA_041492345.1 Pyrinomonadaceae bacterium
ATGCCGGCGACATCATTGCCTGCGTCAAGTTAAAAGAAACCCAGACGGGCGACACGCTCTGCGACAAAGCTCATCAGATCATTTACGATCCCGTTCAGTATCCCGAAGCTGCGATTGCTTTCGCCATCGAGCCGAAATCACGCCAGGACGAGGAAAAGATCAGCGTGGCGATTCACAAGATCCTGGAAGAAGATCCCGCGCTCACGTTTACGCGCGATGCGCAGACAAAAGAGTTCTTGCTCGCCGGCTCAGGTCAGGTGCACGTGGAGACAATCGTCGACAAACTGAAGAAGCGCTACAACGTTGAAGTGATGCTGCATCCGCCGAAGGTCCCTTACAAAGAAACGATCACGCAGCGCGCTGAAGTACAGGGCCGCCACAAGAAGCAGACCGGTGGTCGCGGACAGTTTGGCGATTGCAAGTGCGTTTTTGAACCGATGCCGCGTGGCGGCGGCTTTGTTTTCGAAGACAAGATTTTCGGTGGCTCGGTGCCGCAACAGTTTCGACCGGCGATTGAAAAAGGAATCATTGAAGCCGCGGGCCACGGCGCGATCGCCGGCTATCCGCTGGTCGATTTCAAAGTGCAACTAATCGACGGTTCCTATCACAATGTCGACTCAGACGAGCACAGTTTCCGCGCCGCGGGCCGCAAAGCTTTTCGCAACGCGATGGAAAAGGTAAGGCCGGCGCTGCTGGAACCGATCATGGACGTCGAAGTCGATGCCCCGCAGGAATACAGCGGTGACATCATGGGCGACCTCAATTCACGTCGCGGCCGCGTGCAGGGCATGGACACCCGCGGTAAACAGCAGGTGGTCAAAGCCCAGGTGCCTATGGCCGAGATGCTCAACTATCAATCGACGCTGAACTCGATCACCGCCGCGCGCGGATCTTTCCACATGCAGTTCTCACACTACGATCCAGTTCCCAGCCAGATTGCGCAGAAGATTGTCCAGCAGGCGAGAGATGAAGGCCGGATTCGGGTGGCGGAAGAAGATTAGGATCGAGGGCCCACGTCCGCGAAGCGGACGAGGTGAAATAGCCCAGCGATTTTATCGATGGGATCAAAGTCGGAAAGCGGGTCGAGTCCGCGGAGCGGACGGCTGATCTGCATCGAGCGCTTGGTGGATTTCAGCCGTCCGTTTCACGGACTACCTAATCTCAACGGCTTACGATCCCAGCGATGAATCGCTGGGCTATTCTCGTATCGTCCGCTTCGCGGACGAGGAACGAAATCAGATCGCGGCTTATCCTGCCTCTGATTGGTTAAGCGCCGCGACTGATCTCACTGGGCCACGAAGTTATAGACCAATACGCCCTGGACCTTAACCGGCTGACCTGAAAGCCTGGTTCGCGTAAACTTCGCCTCACGGGCGGCCGACACTGCCGCCGCTTGCAACAATGGGTGTCCCGCGACCGCCTTCGCGGCGATCACGTTGCCCTCCTCATCGATCGTGATCTCGACCGTAACACTGCCAGAGGCGTGGGCTTGTCGTGCGATCACCGGAAATTCCGGAAGTGGCAAACTGGTCGCCTTCCCATTCAGCACACCGCCAGAGATGATTTTCGACGTGGAATTCCCGGTTGATGCCGCCAGAGGGTTGATGCTTCCGCTGGAGCTGTCAGGGGTTTTGATAGTGTAATCCGCAGGCACCTGAAACAATGATTTGTCCGGTTCGCTGCGGTCGATGTTCGCTAAGCGATAGACAGTTTCACCAAAGCGGGGATCGGTTTGGCGGGTCATGACTACTGTTTGCAACTCGGGCGAATACCAGCGCTCATTAACGACATCAATTGGCAGAGTATTGCCAACCTCTCCGGCCTGTATCGTGACGGTCGTGCGCGTGCCTTCGGCCTCGACGCCCTCGATCATCTGTTTGCCTAGAGATTCAGTTTTGGCCCTCTTCCCGCCACCGAAATATTCCACCTTGTACCCTTCGCCAGCGGCAGCCGGAGTGGTTGTCATCACATAAACGTTGCCGTTGTTCTCGCCGCGATCTGGCTGGGCTGGTGGCGCGGGGCCCTCTGGTGCGCCGGGGGGTTTGTTGCCCTCGGCCGGAAGCGCGACTTTCACTTCAAAGCGGAACGAAGGCATCTTGCGCGCAACATGAGTACGAACGTCGAGCACATAACTCATCTGGGCCACGGGATCGCTGATAAAGATGGTTTGCGGCGGCTCGCCTGCGGTCGCAAAAGGACCTATCGACCTTAGCGTTTGTTCGCGGCGCGTCCGGCCTTCGCTGTCGCGATAGAGCCTGGTCGTTGACTTGTTAACGATGCGATTGCCATCGGCCAGCGTTTGCGTCGCCTCCGTGACGGCCTCGGCTGAATAAGGGGCGCCCTTCACTAATTTGCCGTCAAAGCCCATCTCGCTGGAAATGAAATTAAAAGTATCATCTCTCGGTTGCGGAGTCCGCGGTGCGGTTCCCGGCTCCTGAATGAAAGGCTCTCGCTGGAAAACTATGTCTCCAGCCGGCTGCTGAGAAAAGATGGCGACCGCACTCGCCAGCACCAACGCGGCGCCGAGTATGCTGCCAAGTATTTTTTGATTCTTATTCATTGCTCATTCCTTTCGTTTGCGGGCGGGAAGTCCGCCATTCAGTTCTTAATGATTGCCTTCACTTCAACAAAGCGGATCGCGCGCGCGCGACCGTCTGTACCGACCAACACGTCGGCTTTGATTCTTTCGTCGGCGCGATCCATATTCATCGGCAAGCCAAATGTCGCCATGGCGGAACGGGGCAACTCAACCCGAACCAATTGGCCTCCGTCCTGAAGATCCAGAGCATTGCCATATCCTACAAGAACAAAGTCAGTAGCGAGTTCTTTGGTTTCAGCGTTTGTAGCCAAGACGGATGCTTGTTCGACGGTTGATTGTTTGGCGGCGTCACGCTTCGCCAGTTGAGACGACGCGGGATGCCGGCGTGACAGCCATCTCCTAAGCGTGGGCTTGATCAATGGTTGAGTCGATGATGGGGTGCCCTTAACGGCAACGGTCTGCGACTGCTCTTGTTTTGGCGAGTCGGACGGCGGAGCAGTCGCACTCTTCGAACTCACCTCAACCTGTGGCTGTCGCACGGAAGCAACGTGCCAACGCCAGGCTAATACTCCGAAAACCATCAGCACAACCGCAGCTGCGGCAGTCATCCAGTAGCGCCACCGCTTTTGCGCGGAGTGAATGGAGACGACGCGGGTTCGATCACGGAAGGCGGTAAGCAGTTGCGCTTCGATATGTTCCGGCGCTCGTGAAGACGTCATTTGGTCTGCAACCTTCCGCAGTCTCTCGCTCAACTCCAGCTGATCGTTCCACGCTCTCCGGCAGTCATCGCATTGTTCGACATGCACCCGCGCACTCGCACGTTCACTTGCGTCCACAATCTGGTTGCGCGCCAGATCAGCTGCGTCCGTCAGAAATTTTTCACAGTTCATGCAAAACACCTCGCTGCTTTCACGCCATCCGCGGTTGAGTTCTCTTCCTGTGCTGGTCGCATTTTCTCAATCAATAAGGCGCGCGCCCGGTGTAGCCGGGAGCGCACTGTTCCGATTGCGCAACCCAGGATTCCGGCCGCTTCCGCGTAACTCAACTCTTGCAACTCGCAAAGCACGACGACTTCGCGATAGGGCAG
The DNA here is from genome assembly GCA_041492345.1 of Pyrinomonadaceae bacterium. Taxonomy (GTDB): domain Bacteria; phylum Acidobacteriota; class Blastocatellia; order Pyrinomonadales; family Pyrinomonadaceae; genus UBA11740. The sequence continues at coordinate 3,627 of JBGPWS010000032.1, forward strand.
TGGCAAACTGAAAACCGCCTTGCGCACAACTTCAATCGTCTCGGTCCGCGCCAACTCGTCGAGGGGATCGTTTACAGTTTGCAACCCGCTGACGATTGACTGGTCCTCTTGATCATCAGCCAGCGAAGTATAGAACCGCTCCCGTCCTAAACGCTGGCGGACAAGGTTTCTGGCAATGCCAAGCAGGAACCAGTTCAGCGGACCACGCGCCGAATCGTACGACGTGCCGTCGCGCATCAGCGCCATGAAAACTTCCTGCGTAACATCCTCGGCAAGCGCTGGAGAGCCACTCATCTGAAGTGCGAAACGATAAACGCTTCCCTGTCGCTTGCGGTACAACGCGGCCAGAGCCTCTTCGTCTCCAGCCACCATCGACTGTAGCAACTCACCATCCGAAGGGTCGCTTTGTGTTCTCATCCCGGGACCATTTTCAAAAGCCGCTGGTGTTAATTCGGTCCAGCAGGCCGAAAGGTTCCAGAAATACTGAAAGCCTGCGGGAAGGTGCGCGTGCGAAGAGCCGCTTTGAGCGATTTAGCCGTTGAACCGGTCATTTCAGGTCAGTGTGCGATGGCTTCAATCATTCGCCCAATCGGAACGGAGCAAACCTCAAGAGATTCTCTTCTTCAGGTTCGCTTCCGCCTACTTGTGTTTTTCCAGCGCGGTCTTGCAGAAACGAACTTCGCGGCGCAGCTCAAGCTGGCTCATCACCTGGTTTGCCAACATTCCCGCCGCGCCTATCTAATTTTTCGTCGAGCGGGCGCGGCTTGCGGTCCATGACGCAGAGCGTACCGATAGCGAAACCTTCCGGCGACCACAGTGGCATACCCGCGTAGAATCGCACAAATGGTTCGCTGATTACGAGTGGATTGTCGGCAAAACGCTCGTCAAAGAGAGCGTCCTCAATCATGAAGCAATCTCAAGAAGCTCTTACGAAGAATCCTCGACCAACAGCCAATCGTTTGTGCGTGTAGGGCAAGTTGAGAAACTGCTGGCCGCCCGAAGTCTGCTATCATACCCCGCACTAAGTTCCAGAAGAGATCTCGGCGACGCTAACAAATGTCACTTGCACGGATAAGAGTTATTTGCTCAACGCTGGCTTTGGTCCTTTTGTTTTCCTGTCAATCGTCGCGTCAATCAACCAAGCTCTTAATCTACACGCCGCACGGCCAGGACATGCTGCGCGACTTTGTGGCGCGCTACAAACAAGTACATCCGGAAGTTGACGTTCAATTTCTGGATATGGGATCGCGGGAAGTCCTCGAGCGCCTGCGCGCCGAGCGCAATCGCCCGCAGGCCGATCTCTGGTGGGGCGCGGCGCATACGACGTTTCAGACCGCGGCTGACGAAAACCTGCTGGCGCCATATCGTCCTTCCTGGGCCGACAAAGTTCCCGACTTTGCCCGCGACGCGCAGGATCGTTGGTACGGCACCTACGAAACGCCGGAGGTGATCGTTTACAACAGTGAGGCTGTGCGCGTCGAAGACGCCCCGAAGGATTGGGATGACGTTCTCGATCCAAAATGGCGGGACAAGATCCTGATTCGGAGTCCGAGTCCATCGGATTCCATGCGCGCGATCTTCGGCGGAATGATCTGGCGATATTACAAAGACACGAACTCGCCTGAAAAAGGTTATGACTGGCTGCGAAAGCTGGATGCCAACGTGCACGAATACACGGCTGATGGGACTTTCCTAATCCAGAAGCTGGCGCGCCAGGAGGGCGTAATCAGTCTTTGGGACTTGCCGGACGTGCGCCTGTATCAGGAGCAGAAGAAACTTCCCGTTGCTTACAACATCCCCACCAGCGGCACTCCCGTGGTCATCGACGCCATCGCCCTTGTGCGCGGCGCGCCGCATGAAGAGGAAGCAAAGCGCTTTTATGAATTCGTCACCACGCCTGAGAGTCTGATCCACTCAGGACGCAACTACTACCGCATGCCCGTGCGCAGCGACATCGATCGAAAACAGCTTCCCGATTGGATGAATGTTCCGTTCACGCGCATGCCGATTGATTGGGACCTGTTACGCAAACAAGGCAACGAATGGCTGCGTTACTGGGACACGGAGATTCGTGGACGGGGTAAATAAGTTCAGAGACTATTCCAGAGGCCCTTCTCCCTCTCCCTTTGGGAGAGGGTCGGGGAGAGGGCGATAGTCTCGAGTCACCTCAGGCCATACCTCTTCTTCCGTGTACTGTTGAGCCGTCTTAGTCCCTCTCCCCAGCCCTCTCCCAAAGGGAGAGGGAGTTTAGTTCGTGCTTAATACAGTTTTGTTCGACAAGCTACTCTCGGCTTCATCAATCGCGACTCCGTCAATATAAAGGGTTTCGGGAGCAATATCCTGTCCGTTAGGCCACTGCACGGTACCGAACGCAACCCGAACCTGCCTGAAATAGTCCAGACTTTTTAGTTCGCTGAAAATGCCGCGATCCAGGTAGGGCTTAACATCAACGCGCTTCATTGATCCATCACTGAACTTCAAATCGAGTGAGAAGTCCTTATTGGCGCTTACCGCAATAACTTTGTTCATTCTGGCTCCTACTTCAATGGCTCGATCTCAAACACTGACTGGCCAGCGATAGCGAGTTTCCCAAAGATACCGTTCTTTTGACGCCTCATCAATTATTAACGTCAGTCCTAGCTCACCTGGTCTTAATGTAACCGAATTCCACTCACGTTCGTCTTAATTAACAAGGCAGAGTACCGCCAACTTTATTAAATAAAGCTAAGGAACCATCTGGAATGGGACGTTTGTTATTGATTCTCGTGCTTTGTGCCGGCGTCGCGCTCGGCCAGCAGGGCGCGGGCTCACTGAAGGGGCAGGTTTCCGACGAATTTGGCGGCGTGATTGTGGGCGCAACCGTGGTCGCTGTTAACGCTAACGGCGTTGCGAAGACGGTCAACACCAATGGCGATGGCAATTTTGTCCTCAACGGGCTAGCTCCCGGCAAATACACGATCAAAGTAACGGCGACTGGATTCGCTAATTACGAGAACGCGGATGTCGAAGCGATTGCCGGCCGGAGTCAACAGCTCAATGTCACGCTGAAAGTCACGATTGAACAGCAGAAGGTGACGGTGCCCGCCGATAGTGCCGGGGTAAACACAGAGCCCGAAAACAATGTCGGGGCCATAGTCCTCAAGGGCTCCGACCTCGAATCGTTGCCTGACGATCCGGACGATCTCGCCGCGGCCTTGCAGGCGCTGGCGGGTCCCGGCGCCGGACCAAACGGCGGACAGATTTATATCGATGGTTTCAGTGGCGGACGTTTGCCTCCGCTCGCTTCGATTCGCGAGATTCGCATCAACTCGAATCCATACTCGGCAGAGTACGATCGGCCCGGCTTCGGGCGCATCGAAATCTTGACCAGGCCAGGCACTGACCGCTTTCGCGGGCAGGCGTCTTTCAGCTTCAACAATCAATCGCTGAACTCGCGCAATCCATTCGCTTCGACGCGGCCGCCTTATTTATCGCGGCAGTACGGGGGCAATTTAAGCGGCCCTATTTCCAAAAAGAAGGCCTCGTTCTTTCTGGATTTTGAGAAACGCGACATCAACGATGATGCGCTTATCAACGCGACGATTCTCGATCCCAGCTTGAACATTGTCAGTCTGAGCCAATCGGTGCCAACTCCCAATCGGCGCACGTCGTTCAGCCCGAGAATTGATTACCAGATAAATGCGAACAACACTCTGGTAGTTCGTTACGAGTACGAGCACAGTCGTAGCATCACCGGACTGAATGGTGGCTTTTCATTGCCTTCGAGGAAGTACGAAGCAACCAGCACGCAACAGACCTTTCGACTGACAGAGACGGCCGTGCTAAATAAAACGACCGTCAACGAAACTCGCTTTCAATTCAATCATCAAACGTCAGGCGATACGGCGGACAACTCGATTCCCACGATCGGTGTGCAAGAGGCCTTCACCGGCGGCGGCTCACAAATCGGTAAGACTACGAATCAGCAAAACCGCTTCGAGTTGACCAACAATACTTCGCTCTCCATGGGCCTGCACACGGTCAGATTCGGAGCGCGCGCACGCGATGTGCACATTACCAGCTTCTCGCCGCAGAACTTTGGCGGAACGTGGACGTTCGCCGGCAGCCGCCAGACTGGAAACGCCACCGGACTCACAAGTATTCAGGTCTATCAGACTACCTTGAAGGGTCTGCAGGCCGGGACGTCGCCGGCAGCGATTCGGGCCGCGGGCGGAGGTGCGACCCAATTCATGATCGTCGCCGGTAATCCGAAGACCACCGTAAGTCAGATGGACCTGGGCGCGTTTGCCCAGGACGATTGGAGAGTGCGGCCAAACCTGATGCTCAGTTTTGGACTGCGTTATGAGAACCAGGACAACATCAGCAGCAATTTGAACTTTGCGCCGCGGTTCGGCTTTGCGTGGCAGCCCGGACCTTCAACCCGCCAACAGCCCTCGAAGATGACCGTCCGCGGCGGCTTCGGCGTGTTCTATGACCGCATCAGCGAAAATCTGACGCTGACGGCGAACCGTCTGAACGGAACTAATCAGCAACAATTCATCGTCACTGATCCGACGATACTGAATTCTTTTCCTAACGTGCCATCAATCGATACCCTGACAGCGTTCAAGACTCCGGTGAACATCTACCAACTGGCGCAAGATATTCAGGCGCCTTACACGATGCAGTCGGCCATCAGCGTCGAAAGGTCGCTGCCGCATAACTTCACCACCAGCGTTACCTTCAGCCATGCTCGCACCCTGCACCTGTTGCGCGCGCGCGCGATTAATGCGCCGTTGCCCGGAACTTTTGTGCCGGCTGTGCCAGGCAGTGGCGTGCGGCCGCTGGGTACGAATAACAACTACTTCGAGTACGATTCAACGGGCCACTTCGATCAGAACCAGCTCATCATTACTTTCGGCGGCCGGCTGACCCGCAACGCAAACATCAACGCCAACTACACTTTTGGCAAGACCAAAAGTGACAGTGATGGCTCCGGGACTTTCGCAGCCAACCCATATGATTTCAGCGCAGAGTACGGCCGCACTTCAAACGACATTCGGCATCGGTTCACGTTGGTCGGCAGTTTTAGGGCTCGCTGGGGAATCAGCCTGAATCCTTTTCTGATCATTGCTTCGGGCGCGCCTTTCAACATCACCATCGGACGCGACCTGAACGGAGACACGCTCTTCACCGAGCGACCTGCGCTTGCTACTGATCTGACGAAACCAGGCGTGATCGTTACCAAGTTCGGGGCCTTTGATCCGAATCCCACGGTCGGCTCGCTAATCATTCCGCGCAACTTTGGTAGCGGACCAGGTTCACTAACTGCCAACTTGCGAGTCAGCAAGACGTGGGGCTTTGGTAGCGAAAGACGCGCTGCTTCGACGCAGACGCCGGGCCAGGGCAATCGCGGTGGAGAAGGCGGCGCTGGCGGCGGATCGCGCGGCGGCCTTGGTGGCATCGGTGGCGGACCTGGCGGCGGTGGCGGAGCACGCGGCGGTGGCGGTGGTGGTGGCGGCGGCAGAGGCGGCGGAGGCGGAGGCGGCTTTGGCGGCGGTGGTGCCGGGGGCGACGCTGCGAAACGTTATAACCTGACGCTATCAGTCAATTTTCAAAATATCCTGAATCACGCAAATCTGGGCCGGCCGATCGGCAATCTTAGCTCGTCGTTGTTTGGCCTCTCGAATTCCAGCGGCGGAGGATTTGGCGGTTTCGGTGGAGGCGGCCGCGGTGGAGGAGGTTCGGCTCCGTACAATCGTTTGATCGACGCGCAAATTAGGTTTAGCTTTTAGTTCCGCTTGAACTTCAAGATTATCTGAGCGGCCGCGCAACTCTAGCGCTTTCCAGCCAGCTCCTTCGCCCAGTCGGGGACGAAACCATATCGCATGGCGCCTCGGAATAAATCGAAGGTTCCGTCGCCGCCTTCATCCACGTAATAAAACCAAACAGGCTGAGCTAAGCGTTTTATGATTTGGCCGTTCTTCGTCAAACCGATCTCGCAACCTACCTGGTAGGCAAATATCTTCCCCTTCACTTCGTAAGACGTGAAATTTTTGACAATGGCGACATACCGCATGTCACTAGCTCTCGCGCTTTCGTCAGCGTCGCCATCCACGCAGTCCTCGATCGGCAAGACCAGTTGCTGAGTCAATCTGTGACTCTTAGCCTGGGCGTTAATGCCGACGTTGACTGACCCCTGGCCTTTGACCTCGGCCGGCCTCGCCAGCAATTCACTAATGGACGACCAAGCGTCGCACTCGAGAGTTAATTGAATGGAGTTCCGAGGCTTGAGCCTGCTCCTGACCAGCGCCGAAGCGCGGGACGATTTCCCTTTTCCTTTGTCCGCAAATGCGACCAGCACCTCAGCGCGTTTCTGCACGCTGGCGCTCCTATCGACTATTGTTTCCAAATCCGCGCCCGCGTCGCTTAAGAGTTTGGCGTCAACCGTGCGCGGCTGTGTGAGAACAGGATTGTCCAAAAAACTCTTAATGGCCGCGTTGAGAGCAAAGACGGAAGCATCAAGGTGCTCAGCCGATATCGGCGACGCAACATTCTCTGGTGCCGCTTGTTTCACACTTCGCGGCAACGCCAAATTTCGCAGTAAGCGAACGGCGAGCCTGCGAATATCCGAAGCGTCCGTTACAATTGTCGCGTAGTCTGGCGAAGGAGCAGCGATCACCCCCAGGAGTTCCCCGTCGATTGTCGCCATGAGTTCGACATTCTCTTTGAGGGCCGCCAGCGACGGCTGGATCTCAATGACAGATGAGGGCGGCAGGCCTGGAGCCATCAATCCTGGCTTTGCAGGCCACGGTGAATTCCCAGATTGCTTAAACGGGTCTTCAGTCGGACGAGGCTGAGGCGTCGGACGACCTGTTATTTCTCCCGGTCGCTGCCCCAAAACGGGAATCGCCAAAAGCAGCAAAACCACTATCGCAGTATATGCGGCTATTCCGCGTCTCTGAACGCTCAGTTCGTGCTGCCGCGCAGTCATCTCTGATTAACCGTCTCCAGGCGATCGCTATTGAGTCTCAGGTTTCAAAAACCGCAACAGGAACGACTAAGTCGCTTGCAATCGTATGGCGGTTCCACTGGCGAGTCAATCGGCATGTCGCCTCGGTAGCTCATTGCTCTTGTCCGCTCTCAATAACAGTCCATTGATTCCATCCCTGGACCAATCACGCGACCATGTTCGAACTGCCTGAAGGGCCGAAAATCCTCCTCCCGAAACTTCAGCTGCGCGCGATAGTATGGTTCCTTCCAGGCCCCAACACCAACCCAGTCGGATTTTTGAGAGCTGGTTTATTTAAGGGTTTCCCGCGATTCGCGACATTCCTGTCGCGCTAGATATACCGACGTGACAGTCCAGGTTCGAGCTACTATCGCGGGTCCCAAAAAAGGCCTATTGACCTCAACGTCCAGGATTTGCGAGAATCAAAGCGGTCTTGGATAGCTCGACCGTCTGGGACTACTGCTCGGGACGAATCGGATCGTCCACCTCGCCATTGCGACACATCAAGTCGTAAACTAAGAACTCTGACTGGCTACATGCGCTCAGGAAAACTGTAAGGCTGAACCGTCTCATAACGGGCCTGAAACCCAAGGCCGTCTCCGGCGCCGGATATTCGCTGGAGGTGGAGAATCTGAATATGGAGCAATCGTCTTCACAACCCCCGAACCTTAATCCCGATCAGAATAGTGCCCCAAACGACCGCAACGGCGACCAGCGCGCAATCGACGTGAAAGATCCTTCGAGCCAGCGCATGGTTGCTGACCGGTTGATGGCTGCGCTAGCCAGCGGCAATCTTGAACATCTCGCGCACGCGCGGCGAGCTTTTCTCAACGACGGCAATGTGGACACCACCGAGAGCCGCGCAGACCTGGCGGCGCAACTGGAGCGAAGATCAAAAGCCAGGGCTATGGAACAACTCGCAGTCGCTGATGACGATCTGCGCAAGGAAGAAGAAGCCTTAAAGCAGGCCGAGCAGGAACTCGAGCGCCGCCGCGCCGAAGTGCAGGCCGCCAAGAAGAAAGCTGAAGCAGAGGCGCACCGAAGGGCAGCCGAAGAAGCACGCCGGCGCGAGGAAGAGGAAGCGCATCGCCGTGCAGTGGCGGAAGAACAACACCTGGCGGAACTGCTGGCCATTCGTAAAAAGGCTGAGGCGGATGCGCAAGAGCGAACCCGGAAGCTGGAACAACTGAGTGCCGAGATCGATGCGCTGCGCAAGTCAGAGCAGGAAGAACTCAAGCGCATCGAGGAGGCTGAGGTCAACATTCAGGCGCAAGAGGAAGCTTGTCGCCAGGCTGAAGCCGAAGCCAAGCAGCGAGCCGAAAGGGAACAATGGCTCAGCGCCGAAATCGAAGCTCAGCGAACGGACGAGCAGGAACAACTCAAGCTCGTTGGAGAAATCGAAGCTCGTCTCCTGGCCCAACTGGAAGCGCGACACCGGGCTGAAACTAAAACGAAGCGCCGGGCTGAAGCAGAGCAACGTGGGTTGGTCGACCAGGTTGAAGCTAAACTTCGAGCCCAGGAAGAAACGCACCTCAGAGCCAGAATCGAAGCCGAGCTGCGCGCCGAGCAGGACGAACAAAGGCTGGCTGAGTTGGAAACCCTCCGCAGTCAAGCCGAAGCGGCGGCCCAGCAGCGCACTGAAAAAGAAGCATCGCTTCGCTCCCAAATCGATGCGTTCAGCCTGGCGGAACAAGCCGAGCAGCAACGAATCGAAGCAGCCGAGGCTGCTTTTCGTCTCAAGGCCGAGACGCGGCAACAGGTTGAAGCAAACATCCAGGAACTGATCCAAAAGGAACAGTCGCTCAACTCAGAAATTGAAACGCTGCGCAGATCAGAGGAAGAGCAAGGCAAACGCGTCGCGGAAGCCGAGACTCGTCTGCGGGCCCAGGCAGAATTAGCTCAAAAAACTGAAGCAGAATTAACGCAGCGCGTAGAAACCGAGATGCAGCGGTTAGCGGAGCTGGAAGCCGCACGCGCACAGGCAGAAGCCGCGTCGCAACAGCGGGCCGCGGAAGAGCAGACGCTCAACGCTCAGATTGAAGCACTGGATCAGGCTGAGGAAGAACAGCTCAAGCGCACCGAAGAAGCGCACGCTCGGTTTCTCGCTCACCAGGAGGCGCATCAGCGCGCTGAGAGCGAAGCGCAGGCTCGGGCCCAGGAACAGGAGCAGCAGCTGGAAGAGTTGCGAGCGATCGGGAGAAAGCTCGAAGCCGAGTCGCAAGAGCGGGCCGAAAAAGAACAGCAGCTCGAAGCTCAGGTTGAAGCGCTAAGGCAAGCCGATCAAGAGCAACTGAAACGAATTGAAGCAACCCAGGCCCTGGTCACCAGGGCTGAAAGCTCGCGACAGGAACAGGAAGCGGAATTAGCGCGACTTGCTGAGAAAGAGCAGTCGCTTAAATCTGAGACTGAATCGATGCGTCAAGCGGAGCAGGACCTGCTCAAACGCATCGTCGGGGTCGAATCTCGTTTCGTCGAGCAGGGAAAGACCCGGCAACTGGCCGAAGCTCAGGCCAAACAGCAAGCTGAGAAAGAACAGCGGCTCAATGAAGAGATCGAGAGTCTGCGCCGGGCTGAGCAGGCCCAGCTCGAACGGATCGAGGAAATCAAGACCCGCGTTCCGGCGCTTGAGGAAGCTCGCCGCCTGGCGGCGGAAGAAGCGGAGTTGCTGGTCGAGCAGGAACAACAGCTCACCGTAACCGTCGGTGTTCTGCGCGAGCAGGAAGAAGAGCACGTCAAACGCATCGATGGGATACAAGAGCAACTGGCGGCGCAGGTGAAGGCCTGTTATCTGGCTGAAGCTGAAGCGCAACAGCACGCTGAGAAGCTTGAGCAGATCAACCTCCAGTTGGAAAACGCGCGCCAGAACCGCGACGAGGAGTTCCAGCAGGTCGAGGAAGCCGCCCTTCGTCTGCGTGCGCAGGAAGAAGCGCGCAAAGGTGGTCAGGTGAACGCGCAACGACGGGCTGAGAAAGAACAGCACCTCAACGCTGAAATCGAAGCGCTGCGACTAGCCGAAGATGAGCAACTCAAACGGATCGCAGAGGCCGAAAGCCGGCTGCGCGCCCAGGAGGAAGCTCGCCAGTCAGCCCGTGCCAGGGTGAAGCAACTGGGTGAAGCAGAACAACAAATCATCGCCGACATTGAAGAGCTTCGCCGGATAGAATCGGAAAGGCTCAACCGAGCCAAAGAAGCCGACGCTCGCCTTCCCGGCCACGAAGAAGCGGTCCGGCAGGCTGAAGCGCAAGCGCAACGTCGGGCTGATGAGGAATTGCAACGGCTGAGTCAACTCGAAGCTATTTGCGAAAGGGCCCAGGCCGAAGCAGAGCAGCGAAAGGCGAGAGAGCAAACGCTCAATTCAAGGATCGACGCGCTCCGGCAGGCAGAAGGGGACCGCGTCGATGTGATTTCAGAAGTTGAGGTCGCCGCCGATAAGCCTTTGTCGTCAGAGCCAATGTCTCTCGAAACCGATCTCGCCCCGACTACTCCGCCGAGCGAATCGGGTGGACTGCCCTGGCTCATCAACGACATGGACCCCTCGAGTGATCGAGTTTCCGCGAGCAAGGAAATCGAATTCGTTAGGGCAGAGACAACTGCGGAGCTGGCTGTCTTAGAACCTACCGATCCGGATCAAACCGCAGCCGGAGATTCAGTAACCACGCCAGCGGCCATCAAAACGGAAAGCGAGCCCGCCTCCAATGGCAACGATCCGTCGTTTTCACCAGAGATGGCCGAGCGTCTGCAAAGCGCAAACTCATCTGAACGGGTGGCGGCTTTGGCTGATCTGGCAGAGGCCGGCGGCGATGATGCGTTCCGCCTGATCACTAAATCGTTCGACGACACGAGTGTAGAAGTGCGCAATGCAGCGGCGCGCGCGCTTTACCACTTGCACTCCGACCTGTCCGCTTCGTTTACTCTCGCCCTGAGGGAAGCCTCGCCGGAACGACGGCGAAAAATTGGCGCGGCGATCGCGGGATCGGGACTGGCGGCAAACGCCATCAACAGCCTGACGGGCGAAGGCCGCGATCGAACGTACGATGCGTTTTCTATGCTTTTCCTGATGGCCAAGGCCGGAGAAGTTCAGCCGTTAATGCAGGCGATCGCCAAACATCCGAATCACGAGGTGCAGCTCACCGCCGTCAAGCTGCTCGCTCTCAGCAACCAGCCTCAGGTCCTGCCGGCGTTTCGCTTCCTGGCTGCTCGTGAGACTCTGCCTGCCGACGTACACACGGCCGTAATGGAAGCAATTTACTTGCTCAGCACTCAGAGTCGAGAAGTCGCGTGATCGTGTCCGACAAGCGTTAGCTTGTGGTGAGTGATCGACAAACTGAGGTTTGTCGGACATCTACGCACTGAGCGCATACGCAGCTTTCAGCCACTTCACCAGTTCAGAATCAACTTCAGCCGGCGAGGATAGTTTTACTTCGTGATGAAATCTGTTCGCCGAGGTCTGCTCGGACTTGTGAAGGCGCGGATTTGAAAGCTTGCGATCGCTCTTAATGGTCAAAACGATCGCGCGCTTTTGCGTCGCGACTCCCGCGAAAGCCGTCTTGTTCACCAGATGAATCGAAGTTTTCTTTGGATCTTCCTTGACCGGTCCGAACCTTCCCACGGCCTGCAATAGTCGATCGTAGATTTGCCGCACCGCTGCATCTTTGCCCTCAAAGTGAGACTTGACGGTGAATCCGTCGGTCTGTTTGCCCATCCAAACACCTCTGGCTACCTTCTAATCCATTACGGCGGATCAATCCCGGCCCGGTTGGCGTAGCAAACTCGGCCCGGCAAGTTGAAAGTCCTGGCCGTTACTGCGGGACAATACGATCCGAATGTCGTTGGTAAACCTGGACGATCGAACTCAAGTCGCCATGATACTCGTGGCCACCGATGCAGGCCAGCTACGGCTTTTTCGCAACAAATAATCCAAACGCCATGGCCCCACTTGAATAGGCCTCTTGCATTAGCGGGAAAGCCTTAACGAAGCGCCGCGTTGGACCGCCGGTGAAGCGCACCAAAAATTTCAGGACTGGCTTTTCCCCGATGCGGGCGCACTGCGCCCAGGTGGCCTCCACGTGACGAGTGATATCCTCTGCGGCCGTCACCGTCAGACCAGCGTCACGCATCCAGTCCCGGTAGTTGCTGAGGCTGCCGAGGCTCGCACTCATCATCGCTTCGGCGATCGTCGCCACGAGTTTCTGTTCACCAGGCGGCATCGCTCCGTCACGCCGGAGCCAGGCGCAAACAGCGAGCGTGCCCCCGGGCTTTAACGCAATGGCACAGCGTTCAAAGAAATGTTTCTTGTCCGGGAAGTGCTCGCTGCTCTCCATGATCCAAACCACGTCGAAACTTTCCGGTTCGGGCTTCCAGTGATTCGCGTCGTTCACCTCGAAGCGGACTGTTTCGCTGAACCCGCGTGCCTTCGCCTTTCTCGCCGCCATCCCAGCCTGGACCGGGCTGATCGTCATGCCCGTCACCTGACACCCAAACTGATCCGCCAGCCACAGAGCGGAGCCGCCAACGCCGCAACCGATGTCGAGTACATTTGCGCCTCGAGGTATTCCGGCCCGTTGCGCCAGTTGTTCCATCAGTTGGATCTGTGCCCGCACGACGGTCTCGCCGCCATTCCAATAACCGTGATGAAGATGCTCTCCCCAGAACATTCTGTAGAGGAAAGACAGCCGATCGTAGTGCTTCCGGACGCGATCGACGTCCACATGAAACCGCGGCGTCTCTGTCGGCGGATCTGTCAATGTGTTCCTTTATCTATGCGATCCATCTCCCGCGTATACAGTTCGTTAACCGGAACGATGCGGGAAAGAACGCACCTCCCGCGACTGCATTGTAGCAACGCTCGGTAATGTCTGAGCATCCCACACCCTCGATTCATATTGATTTCATCGATTAGTCTGCTGGCCATTCATTACAGGACGCTGCTTAAACATGGTGTTTCGTAGGAGACCCTGGGAACCCAGATAGTTGCCAGACGCCCAGCCAGAGTTCACAGCCCCTCGGAAATACATGCAGAGCCTGCATTGCATTTGATTAGCAGCGATGCCGAAAGCAAACATCGGAATTGTCGGAGGAGGAATTGGCGGAGTTGCCGCAGCCGTGGCGCTCCATCAGGCTGGTATTGACGCTGTCGTCTATGAAAGAGCGCCTCAGCTTCGCGAAGTTGGAGCCGGAATGATGCTGTGGCCGAATGCCACGCGCGTGTTGCGGACCTTCGGATTGCTCGGAGATGTCCTGGCACGCAGCGGTTCGAGCACTCATTTCCTGGTGCGAGCGAGCAGCGGCGCGGTGCTGATGAATATTGCGCTGGGTAAGTTTGATGTTCCCGCCATCTGTATGCGCAGATCTGATCTGCTGGCGGTACTTCTTGCCACTCTGCCGCCGGGAAGCATTCGACTGGGGCACAAGTTAAATAAATTGGAGCAGTCGAGGGATAAGGTAAGCATTTCTTTTGCAGACGGCCTCGTCGCAGAGCATGATGCCGTGATCGGCGCCGACGGGATTCGATCACGGGTCCGCTCGGAGTTGTTTGGCCCCTCAGATCCTATCTATCGCGGCTATACAGTTTGGCGAGGCGTGGCTCGGTACGATGGCGGCGCCATTTTGCCTGGCGCCAATAGCGAGACCTGGGGCGCTGGAAAGCGCTTCGGCATCCTCAACACAGGGCGGGGCAAGTTCACCTGGTATGCGGCTGTTAATGTACCTCCAGACCATCTGGACGCGCCCGACGGCCGAAAGCGCGAACTACATGAGGCCTTCCTTGGATGGCACGAACCTATCGCGGATTTAATCGGAGCGACAAACGATGACGAGATCATGAAGAACGGAGCGTACGACCTTGTACCCCTGCGTCGCTGGGGTGAAGGGCTGGTTACGTTGCTGGGAGATGCCGCACATCCGTGTACACCAAATCTCGGCCAGGGTGGGTGCATGGCACTTGAGGACGCCGCGGTGTTGGCCAAATGCTTCGACCAGGAAACCCCGCCTGAGGTTGCGTTGCGCCGCTACGAAACTCTACGACGTCAGCGCACCCGGCACATTCAACAAAGGTCCAGGCTGATGGGTGAAATCGGACAGTGGGAGAACCGGATCTTCGTGGCCGGACGTCGAGTGGTGACCGGTCTCCTTCCCGCCAGGTTGTTCGAGCACAATTTGCGAAGAGTGTATTCTTACGAGACTTGAGGAGGATTGTTGAACTTATGAACAAGCGTCATAGAAATGTAATCGCTATCTTGATGGCCCTCGCTGTCTGTGTTGGTTTCTCTCCTGCTGCAACCAGGTCTGCGCAAGTCATTAGCAATGATTTGGTCAGTTCCGCTCCGGCTCCAGGATTGAGTTCGCCCGATGTCCGGCGATACCGCATCGATGCCGGCCAGAGCAACTTCATGGTCCACGCATTTGTGGGAGGCCTGCTCTCCGGCTTTGGTCACAACCACAACATAGCCATTAAGGACATTAGCGGCGAAACAGAGTTCACTGATGGCACGGTGACGCCGGCTTCGCTACACATGAGAATTCGAGCCAACTCGCTGGTAGTGACCGACAAAGTAAGCGACAGCGATCGCCAAACCATCGAGAAGACAATGCGCGAGCAGGTACTCGAGACTGGGAAGTATCCAGAGATTACTTTCAATAGTACAAAGATCGAGGCCATCAAGAACTCTGACACTCAGTATCAAGCCAACATCTGGGGCGATCTAACCTTGCATGGTGTGACTCACAACGTATTCATCAAAGCGCAATTGACCTTTGACTACAAGACTGTACGCGCTCGTGGAGAGTTCTCTTTGAAGATGACCGATTACTCCATTAAACCTCCTTCGGTCGCCGGAGGTACCATCACGGTGAAGGACACTTTAAAATTCAATTTCAACATCTTTTCCCAGTAACCTTCTGACGCCGGGACGACCTTCTCGTCTTTTTGGTCTGGGGACGAGCATTCGTGCCAATCGATGTTGATATGGTGGGGCTCGTCTAATGGGAATTCTTAAGCAGCACCCGCTGCTCTGGAGTGGCCTTGCTGTGGCCGGCGGCGCGGCTTTAGCGTACTGGCTTGCGGATCGCGCTCTTTCCGCTCCGCGCTATCGTGGATCGCCCACAGATCACTTCGACGGCAGAAGGTTCCACAACCTGGAGCTTCCACGGCGGAAGGGTGTTATTGGTTTCTGGCGCTGGCAACTCACCAGCCGGCCGGGCTACTGGAGTGAATGGACCAACTCTCAACCAGGTAATCCGCCCCCCTTACGCGTCGCTGCTCCGGACTTACGAGTCACCTTCATCAATCACGCGACCGTGCTCATTCAGATGGAGGGCATCAACATCCTGACTGATCCGACCTGGTCTGAGCGCGCCAGCCCGGTTAGTTGGGCCGGACCGAAGAGACGTAACCTTCCGGGAATTCGATTTGAACATTTGCCGCCAATTGATTTCGTTCTCATCAGCCATAACCATTACGACCACCTGGACATTCAGACGCTCACCCGTTTGCAGGTGGAGCACCGGCCACGCTTTGTCGGAGGTCTGGGGAACCGCGCGTTCCTTGAAAGGCACGGCGTTAAAGAAGTCACTGAACTCGACTGGTGGGAAGGTGTGGAAGTCCGTCCAGGTCTCCGTATCACGTGCGTTCCCGCCAGGCATTTCTCGGGGCGCGGATTCAGCGACGGAGACGCCACGCTATGGTGTGGTTATGTCGTCGAGGGACCATCAGGCAATGTCTACTTTGCCTGCGACACGGCTTTGGGGAAGCATTTCCAGGAGATCAAAAAGCGATTCGCGCCCCTGCGTCTCGCTCTCCTGCCTATTGGCGCTTACCTGCCCGCCTGGTTCATGCGGCCGATTCATCTCTCGCCCGAAGATGCGGTCGAAGTGCATCATATCCTGGACGCAGAGGTAAGCATGGCAATCCACTTCGGTACATTCCCACTCGGCGACGATGGTGAGTTTGAGCCAGTGACGAAGCTCCGCGAAGTGTTATCAAGGAAGGGTCAAGGCCGCTCTCCATTTTGGGTACTGGAACGCGGCGAAGGAAGAAACGTGCCGCTAATCAGAATCTAGCAGGCTGCAGAAAACTCCTTGAGAGTCGGGGAGCGCGAGATTTGGAGCGCGGACAAGTCGCCGCACTCCAAACCGGACGACTCTCTCGAATTAGTTTTTCAGCAACCTGCTAGCGTGGTATCTCTAGAGTTCTCGCGACGACTGAGTCTGTCTATTTTCGGTAGCCTAGTCTTCAGTCCCGGAGGGACCAAATGTTTATAGAACCAGCATCCAAAAGAACTTTGAAGCTCCGGAGGAGCGAAATATTTGGCTTAGTAAAAGACACATTGCGCTCCTCCGGAGCTAAAGCTCTCTCTCCGGCACATGAGCTATAAACATTTGGCCGCTCTGCGGCCAGGGCAAGATTTGTAGTTAGAACTTTAGAGACAGGACACTAGCTAGGACTGTAGTGTCTACGGGGATGAAAAGCCTGGGGAATGAACTTAACAGCACCAGATGATCGTTACTCTCGATACGACGGATCGATCCGATCGAGCTTTCGAAGCAAACCCGGCCAGGTAAGTTGCGCGCCCTGGCCGACTGTTACGGCTTTTACCTGCGACTCGACCAG
>JBGPWS010000292.1:0-5807 GCA_041492345.1 Pyrinomonadaceae bacterium
CGCAAACCGACGTCGGCGCTCTGTATGGCGCGTTTTATTTTCTGCGTGTGATACAGACGCTCAAACCAATTGATCGCCTCAACGTGAACGAACGACCACGTTTGCAACTTCGCATACTTGATCATTGGGACAATCTCGACGGCAGCATCGAGCGCGGTTACGCCGGGCGCTCATTGTGGGACTGGAACGCTCTGCCCGACGCGATCGATCCACGACTGCGTGATTATGCGAGAGCTAATGCTTCGGTTGGGATCAACGGCTCCCTCCTTAATAACGTAAATGCGAATGCGCAGATCCTTACGGCGGACTACCTTCGTAAAGTCTCGGCCATCGCGGACGTTTTTCGTCCTTTCGGAGTTCGCGTTTTTCTCTCGGCGCGATTCTCCGCGCCGATGGAACTGGGGGGCTTAAAGACCGCCGACCCACTCGATCCGGAAGTGGCATCGTGGTGGAAGAAAAAAGCTGATGAGATTTACCAGGCCATTCCGGACTTTGGTGGTTTTGTAGTCAAAGCCAACAGCGAGGGCCAACCCGGGCCACGCACATACAATCGCAGTCACGCTGACGGCGCCAACATGCTTGCCGCCGCCATGGCGCCTCATCATGGGGTGGTAATCTGGCGAGCTTTTGTTTACGACATGAAACCCGGCTATGATCGCGCCGGGGCAGCGTATGAAAACTTACAGCCTTTCGATGGCAAGTTTGCTCCGAACGTTTTGCTTCAGGTTAAGAATGGCCCGATTGATTTTCAACCGCGAGAGCCTTTCCACCCTCTGTTCGGCGCCATGCCGAAAACACAGCTCATGCCGGAGCTTCAAATCACGCAGGAGTATCTTGGTTTCTCGAACCACCTGGTCTTTCTAGCTACGATGTGGCGAGAGTTTCTCGACTCTGATACGTATGCCAAGGGTCCGCACTCAACTGTAACGAAAGTGACGGATGGGAATCTCTACCATCAGAACATGACGGGCATCGCGGGAGTCGCTAACACCGGATCGGATCGCAACTGGACCGGAAACCATTTCCTGCAAGCTAACTGGTACGCCTTTGGCCGTCTGGCCTGGAGCCCTGATCTTGATTCGCGAACGATTGCCAACGAATGGATCGCCATGACGCTTACACACGATCGCCGCACGGCGGCGACGATTGCGCGGATAATGCTTGAGTCGCGTGAAGCATTAGTCGATTACATGACTCCACTCGGCCTGCATCATCTTTTTTGGGGTGGCCACCACTACGGTCCTGCGCCGTGGTGGAACACTGAGCCGCGCGACGATTGGAATCCGGTTTACTACCATCGCGCCGATAGCCAGGGACTCGGGTTCGATCGCACCGCGACCGGCAGTGATACGGTTAGTCAATACCATCAGCCGATTCGCGATCAGTTTTCGAACTTGAATACTTGTCCCGAGAAGTTCCTGCTGTGGTTTCATCATGTGCCCTGGGATTATCGAATGCGTTCGGGTCGCAATTTGTGGGACGAGATGGCACTGCACTACCAGCATGGCGTGGATTGGGTGCGCGCGACTCGCAAGGATTGGAATGCTTTGAACGGCAAGATCGATCCCGAGCGTCACGCTGCCATAGCGGAGAAGCTCGCGATTCAGGAGCGCGACGCTGTCTGGTGGAAAGACGCGTGCTTGTCTTATTTCCAAACTTTTTCAAAGCGCCCAATTCCCGCGGGAGTTGAGAGGCCCGCGAAGACTCTAGAGGAGTACAAGGCGAAGAGCATATTGACTCAATGATGAGGTCAGTACCGGGAGCGGTAGCGACCGGGTCTGGATCAACGCAACGGCCGAGATCGCCAGAACGGCAACCCGGTCGCTACCGCTCCCGGTACTGACTCCATCTGCATCCTGAAATGAAAATCACCGACATCAGGGCCACCACTGTCACCGTCCCTTTGGAGGCGCCGCTTCGACATGCGAATGGTTGCCATTGGGGACGCTTCGTTCGAACTATTGTCGAAGTAGAGACGGACGAAGGGTTTATCGGCCTGGGCGAAATGGGCGGCGGCGGTGAGTCGGCGGAGGCTGCAATCCGTGCGATGAAGTCGTACCTCGTCGGCCATGATCCAACGCGACTTGAAGAGATGCGGTTTCTGATCGCGAACCCGACCGCTTCGCTTTACAACAATCGCACGCAGATTCTGGCGGCCCTTGAATTCGCCTGTCTCGATATCCTCGGTCAGAAATGGGGTGTTTCGATTTCTGAAATTCTGGGCGGACGTTTGCGCGAGCGCATGCCGTTCGCTTCGTATCTTTTCTTTCGCTATGCGAATCCAAAGGATGGTACAGGCGAAGTCCGAAACGTCGAACAACTCCTGGCACATGCTCGTGAATTGAAAGCGCAGCACGGTTTCAGCACGCACAAGTTGAAAGGTGGAGTATTCGCGCCAGAGTACGAACTGGAATGTTATCGCGCGCTGGCTGCCGAACTTCCCGGCGATCATTTTCGCTTCGATCCAAACGGTGTCTGGTCGACTGAGACGGCAATCTGGTTTGGTCAGCAGATCGAAAACATCCGTAATGACTATCTCGAAGATCCGGTCTTTGGCATGGCCGGCATGCGTCGCGTGCGCGAAAAAGTGCGAATGCCTTTGGCGACTAACACCATCGTGGTGAATTTCGAACAACTCGCAGCGAACGTCCTCGATACGGCTGTGGACGTGATCCTGCTCGACACGACCTTCTGGGGCGGCATCAGATCGTGCGTCAAGGCGGCGGGCATCTGCGAGGCGTTTCAGCTCGGCGTCGCGGTGCATTCGTCCGGTGAATTGGGAATTCAACTGGCGACAATGCTGCATCTGGGCGCGGTCATTCCTAACCTGAGCTTTGCCGCCGACGCGCACTACCATCATCTTGCCGACGATGTGATCGCGGGAGGCAAATTCAAGTACGAAGATGGAGCGATCGCCGTGCCCGCGGGTCCCGGTCTCGGGGTGCGGCTCGATCGGGAAAAGCTGGCGGAGTACGCCGAAGCTTATCGTCGATTGGGTCCCTATCCTTACGATCAGGATCCGCTCAGACCCGGATGGGCACCGACGATCCCGAACGATCGCTGGGCCGACCCGAACGATGCGAGGCGTCCGACCAAAATCCCGTTTTGAGACTCGAATAGGAGGGAACGAACCGTGATCAGCCTGATGGAAACTCGCTTTGCGCCAGCCGACCTGATAACAGACGCGGCCGAACTTCGGCAGCGAATCGATCTCGTCGTTCAAGCAACGCCGGTGTTTGATGTTCACACCCACGTGTTTCCGCCGGAGTTCGGCCCAATGTGCCTTTCGGGCATCGATGACTTGCTCAATTATCACTATTTGATCGCTGAGACATTTCGCTTGAGCAAAGTCTCCCCTGCTTTCTTTTGGAAGCTGAGCAAGACTGAGCGGGCTGATCTGGTTTGGAAGACGTCGTTCGTTGATAACTCGCCAATTTCAGAAGCGGCCCGGGGCATCGTTTCCGCGCTAAATAGTTTTGGCCTCGACCCGCGGGCGACGGATCTGGATGAAGCCCGCGCCTTCTTTGGTTCGCGAGACGTGCACGATCATCTGGATCAAGTATTGGAGCGGGCGTGCGTAAGCGATCTGGTCATGACCAACGATCCTTTTAACGAGCATGAGGCCCGGCTATGGAAAAATGGCACGGGCTCGGATCCGCGCTTTCATGCTTCCCTCAGGCTGGATGCTCTTTTGAACGGTTGGCCGGATACGGCCGTCAAACTAGCGCGCGAAGGACTTCCGGTAAATGCCGGTTTGGGCAGCGCCACGACGATCGAACTCCGGCGCTTTCTCGATCATTGGATCGCTTGCATGCGGCCGATTTACCTGGCGGTCTCGCTACCGGCCGATTTCAAGTATCCAGATCACGACGCACGAACAGAATTGTTGCGCGAAGTGGTTCTGCCAACTGCTCGCGAGCACAAGCTGGCTTTCGCGTTGATGATTGGTGTTCGTCGCGGAGTCAATCCGGCGCTGCGCTCGGCAGGCGATGGCATGGGCCGGGCCGATGTCAGCTCGCTTGAGCGTCTCTGCGCGGATAATCCCGATGTGCGCTTTTTAGCAACTTTTCTATCGCGCGAAAACCAACACGAGCTATGCGTGGCCGCGCGAAAGTTCAGTAACTTGATGCCCTTTGGCTGTTGGTGGTTTCTCAACAACCCGTCGATCGTTTCCGAAGTGACGCGCGAGCGACTGGAAATGTTGGGAACGAGTTTCATTCCACAACACTCTGACGCTCGCATTCTTGAGCAGCTTGTCTATAAGTGGGAGCATTCGCGTCAGGCGATAATCGAGTCACTATGCGAAGCCTACGAACAACTTCTCAGGAGCGGCCGGGCAGTGACGCAATTGGAGATCGAGCGCGATGTCACGCGACTGCTCTCCGGAAACTTTCGCGAATGGGTCGGATTGCCCACGAGCGGAGCCCTCGTGAAGCGAACAGTTCAATCTCGATCACGGAAAAGCGTCTAAGGCTGAAAGATCGCCTAAAGGGTGGGCCCAGTTTCCAAGGTGAGACAATACTGATGACATCAATCGCTGCAACTCTTCTCAATGCGTCAAAGAACAGATGGGCTGCCAGGTGGTTCTGTGCGATAGGCCGAAGCTCGAAGTGATTGCTAAATAACACAGATGCGTTCGATTGATTGTTTGTCCTTCATTCTTTTCATCGCTTTGATCGTTGCGGCGTTAACCCGTCTGCCCGATTATGCCACGGCGCAGAATCTCAGCTCCCTTCCTCCGCCCGTAACGATGACCGCCGAACAGGATCACCAGAGATTGATGAATCTGCTGAAAATCAGTTCCCTGAGGCCGGGAGCGAACGGAAACAATCCTCAGTCACCGAATGCCGCCAACTACGATGAGTCGAAAGCCAATCCGTATCCGAACCTGCCGGATCCGCTGGTGTTGAAAAGCGGGAAGAAGGTGACGGCCGCAAAGGTTTGGTGGAAGCAGCGCCGCGCGGAGATTGTCGAAGACTTTGATCGAGAAATCTATGGTCGAGTTCCCAAAGTCACTCCGAAAGTGAATTGGGAAGTATCGAGCACGACCAGGGAAACGAATGGCGACGTGCCCGTCATCACGAAAAAACTTGTCGGCCACGTCGATGACTCAGCGTACCCGCTCATTAAAGTTGATATTCAGTTGACGGTAACCACGCCGGCAAATGCTACTGGCCCGGTGCCGGTGATCATGGAATTCGGTTTCGTATTTCCGCCGGGGGTTCGGCCTCCCGTGCCTCCGCCTGGAACGCCCGCGCCCATCGGGCCAACCTGGCAGCAACAAGTTCTCGCAAAGGGTTGGGGTTATGCGAGCATTATTCCCAACACTATTCAGGCCGACAACGGCGCCGGTTTGACGCAAGGCATCATCGGGTTATGCAACAAGGGCCAGCCACGCAAGCTGGATGATTGGGGCGCGTTGCGCGCCTGGGCCTGGGGTGCAAGCCGCGCGCTGGATTATTTTGAAACTGACAAATCCGTGGATGCCAGGCAGGTTGGACTGGAAGGTCATTCGCGGTACGGCAAGGCAACGATCGTTGCCATGGCGTATGACCAGCGTTTCGCCATCGCCTATGTCAGTTCTTCCGGCGAAGGGGGCGCCAAACTTCACCGCCGCAATTGGGGCGAGTTGGTGGAGAACGTGGCCGGGTCGGGCGAGTACCACTGGATGGCCGGCAACTTTTTGAAGTACGCCGGTCCGCTGCACTGGAATGATATGCCCGTTGACTCGCACGAGTTGGTCGCACTATGCGCGCCGCGTCCGGTCTTCATCAGCAGCGGCGCAAAGGGCGATGGATGGGTTGACG
>JBGPWS010000339.1:0-4757 GCA_041492345.1 Pyrinomonadaceae bacterium
CCAAAAACTGATCGGCCAGGTAATCGGCGCGGCCATCGTGGTCAATTACGGACTGGTCCTGCCCTGGACCCGTTCGCTGCCGGTTAACATGCTGATCACGATCTTCTGGTTGATTGGCATCACCAACGCGATCAACCTGCTGGACAACATGGACGGCTTGGCCACCGGGATTGCGGCCATCGCTTCGTGCTTTCTCACCTTCAACTTTTTGACCGGCAACCAAATGACCGAGGCGGTGATGATGGCGGTGTTCACTGCCGCACTGCTGGGGTTTCTGATTTACAACTCAAATCCCGCATCGATCTTCATGGGTGACAGCGGATCGATGTTTATCGGATTCTTCCTGGCCGGCGCGGCCCTGGTCAATGTATCAGGCGGTCGCTCGCGCAGCTTCGTGCCGGTGCTCGCGGTACCGATCCTTGTCTTGTTCATTCCAATTTTCGATACCACGTTTGTGACGATCCTGCGCAAGCTATCCGGGCGCGCGGCTTCACAAGGCGGGCGCGATCACACGTCCCACCGGTTGGTGGCCCTGGGGATGTCTGAGCGCCGTGCTGTCTGGATGCTTTACGGTCTGGCTGGGCTCTCGGGTTTTCTGGCGATCATGGTGCGGCAGTTGAAAGCTGATGTGAGTCTCGCCCTTCTGGCTGGATTTACGCTCGTGCTGACGCTGTTGGGTGTCTATCTCGCCGGAGTAAAGGGATACGACGAAGAAGAAGATGTTCGCGCGGCGCGGGACACGCCGCTGTTCGCTTTTCTGGTCGATTTCTCTTACAAGCGCCGCATCTTCGAAGTGCTGCTCGACGTTATTCTGATTGTGCTGGCCTACTGGTCGGCATATGCGATCAAGTTCGAGCCGTTTTCGAACAGCCCGGCGTGGAAACTCTTCCTGCGAACGTTGCCGGTTTTGGTCGTGGTACGGCTGGCGGCGTTTCTGTTCTTTGGCGTCTATCGCGGCATCTGGCGGTACACGAGCATCGACGATCTGATGGCCTTCGCGAAAGCGGTCGCGGCCGGCTCGATCGTCAGTCTGGTGATCGTGCTGTTCAAGTTTCGCTTTCAGGGTTTCTCGCGAGCTATCTTTGTAATTGACGCGCTGGTAATGTTGATGCTGCTGGCCGGCAGCCGGGTAGCGTTTCGGTTCTTCCGCCAGGTCCTGCCGGCGGCGGACATGAATAAAGGCCGGCGCGTTTTGATCTATGGAGCCGGTGACGCCGGCGAGCTACTGTTGCGGGAACTGCTGAACAATCGCGAGCTAAGCTATGCTCCGGTTGGTTTCATGGACGACGATCCGAAGAAGCAGGGAAAGGTAATCCACGGTTTTCGCGTTTTCGGTGGGAATGGAATGCTGGGCAAGGTCGTCAGCGAACAGCAGATCGAACAGTTGATAATCTCGACGCCGCGCATCTCAGAAGAGCGGATCGCTGAACTGGCCCGCGAATGCGAGGCGCGTAATATTGAATTAAAGCGAATGTCGATCAGGATTGAAAGCGTTGCCGACAGTCCATTGCCGTCAATCGTGCGCTCCGCATCGAACGACGATTCATAAGCTCCCTGAATCCAGAAGTGCCGAATTCTAAATCCCCATCCGTGGTTACGATCCGCCTAACCTCGGGCACGCGCTGGTTGCTGTTGCTGCCGGCGCTGCTCGCAATCCTCGGCGCGTGGTTCGTGGTGCGCTGGTACGTCGGCAACACCGTGGCGGAATATGCACCTGGCGTTGATGAGGGCGGGATCGAAATGGCGCGCATGGCCGTGCGATGGGCGCCCGGCGATCCGCTGACGCATTGGAGACTGGGATCGCTCGAAGAGAAAGTTTTCAGCGCCGAGAATATGGCCGATGCCGTGCGCGAATACCGGTTGGCAGTAACAATCTCTCCGAACGATTACCGCTATTGGATGGAACTCGGGCGCGCGCTCGAAGCCTCGGGTGACAGAGAAAGCGGCGAGAAGGCTTTGCGCCGATCGGTTGAGCTGGCGCCGGCTTACTCTCACCCTCGCTGGTATTTTGGTAATTTGCTCCTGCGTGAAGGAAAACTGAGCGAAGCTTTCGAGCAGCTTGGCCAAGCGGCTGAAGCCGACAATCTCATGCGCCCTCAGGTGTTTGATTTGGCCATGCGCGTCTTTGATGGAGACGTGAACGAAATTGCCAAGGTTGCATGTGTGTCGCCCGCCGCGCGCATGCAGTTTGCGATCTATCTGGTCGTGGGAAAGAGATTTGATGACGCGATGCGAATGTGGAGCACTACCAATCCGGCAGATCGCAGACAGCTGCCCGACCTCGGCGAGGAGATGAAGCGCTGTTTGATCCAGTCAAAGCAGTTTAAGTCTGCGCTCGCGTTGATGCGCGAGATTGAGCCGGACGCGGACCTGCCGCAGCCGGAACAATTCTGGAATGGAGGATTCGAAAGCGATCTTAAGCCGGCGAGCGCGGCGAGAGCCAACCCTTTCGATTGGGTGATCGACTCCCGGACGTCGGCGCAGCTTTCCCGTGATTCGCACGCGCACAGTGGCCAAAGCAGTTTGCGAATCATCCTCAGGGCGCCGAGGACTCTCGATACCGTCCATGTTTCGCAGACCGTGGCCGTCGAGCCGGGTGCGCGGTATCGATTCGAATGCTACGTGCGCACGGAAGATCTGCTCAGCGCCAGTACTCCCGTCCTGGTAATTTCCGACGCCGTTGATAACGCCACATTGGTGGCATCAAACGCATTACCGACCGGAACAAATGATTGGCAAAAGGTTACTCTCGATTTCACCGCGAAGCCTAAACACGATGGCATAACCGTTGGATTTGATCGCGCCGCCTGTAGTGGCGAGGGGCAGATCTGTCCAATCTTTGGCACAGTCTGGTATGACGACTTCAACCTTCAACGCATCAGTGGTCCCGACCGAAAAGACGCTGGAAGCACCAAGCGTTAGGCTCGCGACGCCCGAGCAAACCAAACGCCGGCACACGTTCGCCAGTCGCCTGGCTTTTCTGACGATCTGCGTCGCGGTGGTGCTGACTACTCTTGCCTACGGCACGGTGCACTACTGGGCGCTGGCGACTTTTGCCTTGAGCGCTGCCGGCATCATTTGTTTCTGGTGCGTTGACGGATTGGTACTGCGTTCGGTGCAGCTGAGTCGTAATGCATTGCAGTGGCCGCTGTTGGGAATGATTGGACTCGGCCTGATTCAACTGTTGCCGCTGCGCACCGTTGATAACGCCGGTCTGCCGCTCTCTACGGCGCGAACGTTATCGCTGGATCCTTATGCGACCCGCCTGGTCCTGGTACAGATTGCCGCTTTACTCATCTACTTTGTTGCGACTCTAATTTTCACCGATACGCCGCGCCGGCTGCGCACGATTGTCAGAACCATTACGATCTTCGGTTTCCTGTTGGCGATGTTTGGCCTGACGCAATCGTTTACCAGCGACGGCACGCGGGTCTATTGGTTTCGCCAGTTGACACAGAGCACAGCCTTCGGACCTTTCATCAATCGCCACCACTATGCCGGCTACATGGAGCTGGCAATCGCGCTGCCGCTCGGCTTGCTGTTCTCAGGAGCTATCGAAAGTTACAAGCGTCCGCTTTACGCGTTTGCAGCCATGATGATGGGCGTGGCCCTGATTATGACAAATTCGCGGGGCGGAATTATTAGCCTGGCTGCGGAGATTTTTTTCCTGGTACTGATCGCCGGTCCGGGATTGCGACGCGGTGAACACCAGCCGCGGGTCAAACGCATCCGCGCTGCCCTGATACGCGCCGGTCTGGCTTTTGGACTGATCGTGGTTTTGATCGGAGGTGTGATCGCGGTTGGCGGCGCGGATGTCTTTACCCGATTGCTGGGGAGCCCCAACGCCGAAGATCCAACCACGGGTCGCGCCCACTTTTGGAGTGTGACGCTCGACGTAATTAAGTCTTATCCGCTGGTCGGATCGGGGCTGGGTTCGTTCAGCGTAATCTATACCCGCTACGATTCGCGGAACGGCTTCTACCGGCTTGAGCAGGCACACAACGACTATCTGCAAACACTGGCCGACGGAGGCATCGTGGGGGGAATCCTGGGTCTGGCTTTCTTAATATTTCTCTTTGGCAAAGGTTTCGCCCGCCGCGAAACGGACGACAAGTTCAGACGCGGCGTAGCAACTGGAGCGCTGGCCGGTTGCTTTGCGGTGCTCATCCACAGCTTTTTCGATTTCACTCTCCATACCACCTCGAACGCTCTGCTGTTTTTGATTCTGGCCGCGCTGGCCACGCAGGACAGTCGCGTGGATCAAGGCTCGAATCGACGCGGCCGCCGGCGCCGTCGCCGGTCACACGACGCTGAATTGGAGCCTGCCGCAGCCGAGCCCCCGGCGCTCGCCGAGGCAAACACAGCCTGAATTTCCTGTGGTTTCTCGTGAAAGCAGCGCCCGTTTGGTTGTATCTTTCCAGTGAGAGGATGTAGTCTGTGCTCTGCTTTTTCCCGATCTGGTAACTTAGAACTATAGCCCTGGCCCATCGAAGGAGATCGTTTTCCAGTGTCTTCGGCAGCAGCCGCCAAGGTCTCACCCGGCCAAAAACAATCGAGCATCCCTTCCACCCTGCCGGGAGTGTGCCTGGAGGCTATCGCGCGGCATGACAAGCCGGACGCGGTCAGCGAGAAGCGCGATGGCCAGTGGGTGCGTATCTCAGCCTCAGAGTTTGTGCGGCGGGTGCGCCACATCGCGCTCGGCCTGGCAGACCTGGGCATTCGGTCCAAAGATCGGGTGGCGCTGATTTCCGAGAATC
>JBGPWS010000202.1:0-8534 GCA_041492345.1 Pyrinomonadaceae bacterium
CAACGGTGCCGGTGCCGGCGCCGGACACTGTCACGGGCGTCCGCGCGCGCGCCGCTTCGTCTAAGACCTCGGCAACTTCTTCAGCGGTTTCCGGAAAGACTACTCGCTCAGCAAAACCTCCGCTCACCTGCGAAGAGTCGGCAAGAAACGATTGGATTTCGTCTGGCTGCGATTTAATCAGCATTTCGTTTTTGATGCGGTGGCAAGCGCAGCGCGTCTTGTTGTCCGACAAACTTCAGTTTGTCGTTGATCCGCGGTCTACTCAACCTGAAGCGACAAACTGAAGTTTGTCGGACATAAAGCGTCGTCGCCGCTGCGCTCTGCCGGCGCACTCCAAATCACGCGACCGCCAGTTGGCGCTGTCGCAGATACTTTATCCGATCGCGAAGTTCGGCCGCCTTCTCAAACTCAAATCGCTTCGCATGCTCGCGCATTTCAAACTCCATCCGGGCAATTGTCTCACCGAGCTGTTCAAGGGTATAGCCTTCGATATCTTCCAGCTCCAAAGGCACCTTGAAGTAATCGGCTTCGGACGCCGTTACCAGCGTCGATTCGATCGGCTTGATGATCGTCTTTGGCGTGATGCCGTGTTCGCGATTATAGATTTCCTGTAGCGCCCGCCGCCGGCGCGTTTCGTCCAGCGCCCGTTTCATTGAATTGGTAACACGGTCGGCATACAGAATCGCTTTGCCGCTGGCGTTGCGCGCCGCGCGTCCGATCGTCTGAATTAAGGATGACTCGGAACGAAGGAAGCCCTCCTTATCCGCGTCCAGGATTGCGACGAGCGAAACCTCAGGCAAGTCCAAACCTTCGCGCAGCAGATTGATGCCGACCAGCACGTCGAATTCGCCTCGCCGCAGGTCGCGCAGAATCTTGATCCGCTCGAGCGTGACGATGTCCGAATGAAGATAGCGCACGCGGACGTCGACTTCGGTGAAGTACTCGGTAAGGTCCTCGGACATTTTCTTCGTGAGTGTCGTTACCAGCACGCGCTCTTTCCGCTCAGCCCGCGCGCGGCATTCACCGAGCAGGTGATCGATCTGCCCTTTGACCGGCCGTACTTCGACTTCCGGATCCATCAGGCCCGTCGGCCGAATGATTTGCTCGACGATCTCGCCGCTCGCCTTGGTCAGCTCATACGGGCCGGGCGTGGCCGAGACATAGATTCTCTGGGCGACACGCTCTTCAAACTCATCAAAATTCAGCGGCCGGTTATCCAGTGCTGAAGGCAGACGAAATCCGTATTCAACCAGCGTGCGCTTGCGCGATTGATCGCCGAAGAACATTCCGCGCACCTGCGGAATCGTCTGGTGCGATTCGTCGATGACGACCAGTGTGTCCCGCGGCAGATAGTCCAGCAGGGTTGGTGGCGGTTCGCCGGGTTTCTTTCCGGTCAGATGCCGCGAATAGTTTTCGATGCCGCGACAGAACCCCATCTCTTTCATCATCTCAAGATCAAACATCGTGCGTTGATGCAGGCGCTGGGCTTCGACGAGTTTCCCTTCTTCGATTAGCTTTGGCTCCCACCACTCGAGTTCCTGGCGAATTGACTTAATGGCCCGCTTGAGCGTGCTGCGCGGCATTACGTAATGCGACTTTGGATAGAGCGGCAGGCGCGCGGTGTGCTTCTGCGTGACTTCACCCAGCAACGGATCGATGGTTGAGATGGAATCGATCTCATCGCCCCAAAGCTCGATCCGGTAAGCTTCTTCCTGGTAACTGGGATAGACTTCGACCACGTCGCCGCGGACCCGAAAGCTGCCGCGTTTGAAATCGATGTCGTTGCGCTCGTACTGCAACTCGACCAGACGTTGCAGCAGCGCATCCCGCGTAATGCGCATGCCTGGCTCGAGAAACAAGAGCATGCCGTAGTAGGCGTCAGGATCACCGAGACCATAGATGCACGAGACACTGGCGACGATGATCACATCCCGGCGTTCAAACAGCGAGCGCGTCGCCGACATCCGCAGGCGGTCGATCTCTTCGTTCACGATCGCATCTTTTTCGATGTAGGTGTCCGACGCGGGAACATAGGCTTCCGGCTGGTAATAGTCGTAGTACGAGACGAAATACTCGACCGAGTTTTCCGGAAACAGCGTTTTGAATTCCTGATAGAGCTGGGCCGCCAGGGTCTTGTTATGCGCGATTACGAGGGTGGGTCTCTGTGTGCGATCGATGACACTCGCTACTGTGAAAGTCTTGCCGCTGCCCGTAATGCCGAGCAGCACCTGGTCTCTCGATCCGCCGTCCAAACCGCGCACCAGGGCGTCGATCGCCTGCGGCTGGTCGCCACAGGGCTGATAGTCGGATTTGAGCGTGAAAGGCACAACCAGCAATAGTAAAGGGTAAGTGGTGATTGGAACAAATTCGGCGAGAGGCGTTACTGTCCTTTGGTTTCGTGCTTTGGTAAGGCTTGCCAAAGGACGATCCACGAAATCACGCGAAACGCACGAAGAAACAACCAGTTCCGCTTCGTGTGTTTTCGTGGATCGTTTTTGCCCGGCAAATCCATCTCTCGAGGAAATATGACACCACTGGAGAGCGCCTGCGGTTCGTCTTGATAAAGATCGTTACGTTTATCGAAATCGGGACACTGGCCATCCGAGAATAGTATGCCATTTCAAATCAAAACCTTGTTCAATGATCCGACGCCGGACGGATTCATTTATGCTCGCTATGTAATTCCCATGCTGAAAATCGCTCAAGACCACACTGACTTCAATGAAGCGGAGCTTGATGAGTTCGTTCGGCACATGATGCTGGTTGCGAAAAAGATGGCTGCGACGTGGCGCCATCTCGAAAAGTATGGTCAGGTAGAAGATGCTCTTGTGGAGACCGAGAGGAAGAATCCACCTCTCGAAAAACTGGACGTTCAGCACATAATCTATTCTCAGGATCTTTTCCTTGAGGTCGATGAATTTCTGGTTCAGCTAAAAAGCACGTTAGATTACCTGGCCAAGTTACCACTCGCGATCATTGGTAAGAACAGCTGGCCTAATCTGCGAACGTTCGGAGACAAGGGCCAAGCAGTCGTAAAGGCTTAAAAGAGCAACGTGCCGAAAAAATGGTCCAACCAAGCCACGATGATTGAAGAGATGGTGCTTACACAGCATCGCCCGTGGCTCTGAATGGCTATTGCTTCGCGGGATAGGAGCAATCATTTCAAGGACGGTGGCGTTGATGCTGAGGTGTTCCTCGTCGCAAAGATGACGATTGGCGGAGAAGCGAAGGTCGTTGTTCCGATGTGGCTCGACAACCTCACCGTGCGCGAATATCTCCAGCATACTTGGTACAATCTCATGTCCTTCGTCGAGCAGTTTACAATCGGCTTTCTCGCCATGAGGTTCAAGGAAGGTCTTGGCTTCGTTCACATCCCGAAGCCCGCTGGCTCTCTAATCTCTCCTATCGTCGTGTTGCCAGACAAGGCGGTGAATCCTGTCATGCAAGTAATGAGCATCTTACAAAAGAATTCGACGCGAAAGGAGTCTGATTCAACCAAGACGACAACCGGTACCTGACCGCAGTCGTCGCTTCTTGCCGTTGGATTGAACCGCTCTTTGCGCTATCCTCAATCCATGATCGACGAATCTCTCTTGGCAAGGGTCTCAAGTCTGAGCCCAGCCGATCGTTTGGAACTCATTGGCGCGGTTTGGGACACGTTGTCACCCGACGATCTCCCAGTGACGGACGCTGAAAGAGCCTTGCTTGATGCTCGATTGGCTGACATGGAACGCAACCCTGACGATCAGAGCCCTTGGCCCGAGGTAAAGGCTCGACTTGAGCGGCTAATTCGTTGAGCATCGTAGTCCACGTCCGTCGCCGCCGAGCTTGACGTTGCTGAAGCTCAACTCTGGTACGAGACACAGCGAATGCGCCTCGGGGCTGAATTCCATTCCGAAGTTTCACAGGTCATTGACCGGCTTGCTGAGACCCCCCTCATTTACCAAGTTGTGTATCGAGATGTGCGCAGAGCAATTGTTCATCGGTTCCCGTATCTCATCTGGTATCGAGTTCTTGGCGAAGACGTCACGGTTCTCGCATGCACGCACGGCAGGCAAGACCCCAGCAAGGTAATTTCTCATCTTCGCCAACGTGGCTGATACGCCTGGAGTTTCATCAGGAGGTCGCCTTCGACAACCGAAAACACAAAGGGCGCAGAGTCATCGACCCTGCGCCCTTCGGAATGGTAATGCTTCTTATGCTGCTACAGCATTGACGGAGCTTCAGCCGGTGTCTGGCTGGTGATTTGATAGATTGCTTCCATCACTGCTGAGCGCACTTCCGGCGGCAGTGATCCACGAACCGCCATCCGACGAAACGCGGGCAGGATATCCGGCTGACCGCTGAGCGCCAGAAGCTTGACCACCGCGAGTCGCACTTCGAGATTCGGATGTTCTTCGATGGCCCGCATCAACGGCTGGGTCTCGCCGGCCTTCGACATCAGAAACAGCAGTGAAAAGGCGTCATAGGTCCTCTCACGACTCTCGCCGGTAAGATTTCTGATCGCTTCGTTGGCCAAGCCCGAGGAAGCTATCGCTGATCCGATTTTGCGACGACGGGCCGGGTTCGCTTCGCGTAATGCGCGAGTGAAAGCGGCTGCCCGATCCTCCTGGAGGTCAAACATTGCCCGAGCAGCGGCGCTGCGGACTTCAACCGACTGATCGTCAAAGGCAGCACTGATACGGCGAAAAGCGTCCTCACCGCCAAAGCGCGCCAGGTCACTAACCGCTGCGGCGCGCTCGGCCGGTTTCTCGCTGGCGAGCTGGCCCAATATCCCGGATGAAAGACCGGCCCCTGCAGGCACGAAATTGCTTTCCGGTACGCTGACCGGTGCGAACTCTCCGCCCGCATCATCCTGCATCGTTCCGAATTGATCGTCGGGCAAAGTCAGAGGCGCAGCGGTCTCTACCGCCTTAACCTGGTCGCGCCCTTCGCCACCTACATCGAACCACTCGGCGATCTCAGTAACATTCGAAGTTTCGGCGTGGAGCGCCGGCGGCGCATCAACTTCCGCACGCTCAATCTCGAAAATGAATTCAGGCGGAGCCGGGGCCCTGGCAGCTTCTTCGGCCACAATACGCTCGTGCTCAGCACGACGACGCGCGGCTTCGGCCTCCTGGCGCTCGGCTTCTTCCGCCCGGATCTTGGCTTCGATTTCGGCTCGTATGCGAGCTTCAAGTTCAGCCCGCTGACGAATTTCTGCTTCGGCCCTAAGGCGGCTTTCTTCTTCTGCCTGTAGCCGGGCCTGCACTTCAGCCTGGCGGCGTCCTTCCTCTTCTGCTTTCAGGCGAGCTGCTTCCTCAGCCTGACGGCGCGCTTCCTCATCAGCACGACGCTGCGCTTCTTCTTCCGCCAGACGGCGAGCATGCTCGGCCACGAGTCGTTGGGCTTCCTCTTCCGCACGGCGTCGAGCCTCTTTCTCGGTATGTCGATGCTTTTCTTCCTCAGCCTTACGTCGCGCCGCAGCTTCCGCACGCATTTGGGCTTCGATCTGGGCCCGCAGGCCCGCTTCTTCTTCCGCACGGCGCAGGGCTTCGGCTTCAGCTTTGCGGCGCGCACCCTCTTCGGCGCGACGACGAGCGGCGTCTTCCGCCCATCGTTGCGCTTCTTCGGTGGCCTTGAGGCGCGCGTCCTTGCGAGCGTGCACGCGCTCGATCTCTTCTTCTACCGCCCGGAATCCCATCTCGGCCCGGCGACGCAACTCATCTTCCTGGGCTTTCTTCCGCGCTTCGGTTTCCAGATAGTGCCGCTCTTGTTCGGCGCGACGGCGGGCATGTTCTGCTTCTGCCTGGCGCAGAGTTTCCAACTTGGCTTCGTGCGCTTGTTGCGCAGTCAGCATCTGCGCGTTGACTCCAGCGCGGCGAGCTCCCTCCATCGCGCGCATACGCTTCAATTCCTCTTCGGTGCGCGTCAGTTCCTGTTCGGCGATCTGGCGGTGATGTTCTTCCTCAGCGCGTTCACGAGCTTCGACTTCGATTCGTTGCTTTTCCTGCTCGGCACGATGACGCGCGGTTTCCTCTTCCATCTGGCGCCAGCGTTCCTGTTCGCTTCGCAAAGCGTTCTCCGCAGAAAGTCGCGCTGCCTCTACCTCAGCCCGGCGGCCTTCTTCTTCCGTGCGCAGGCGCATCAGCTCGGCTTCCAACTGGGTGATCTCTTCAGCGGTACTGGCCGCGACGGTCGCATCTTCAACTTGGGTTGCAGATGTCATTGCCGGCGCTTCCAAAGCGGCTGGCGCAAGCTCAGCAAAAGGTGACACGAGCTCACGGGCAGTCGGTACAAGTTCAGGAGAGGTCGGCGCCAGCTCAGGGGCTTCGCTCGCCGCACCATCTGATTTATTTCCGGTTTGCTCGGCTTTGAGAATCTGCAAAAGTTCGGCCTTGTGCGCCGCCAGCGCACTGCGCAGATCTTCAGTGATAGTGCCCCTGGGCGCATCAATGACAAGGCGATCGTCGCGGGAGGCTTTCACCTCGACGCCCTTTTCGCGGAGTTGGGAAAGCAAATCATGGGCTGTCATAGTTCGATCACCTCGCGGTCAGTTTCTATTGGCTGTGAAGAAGGCTCAGGAATGGCCCTGGGAGGATAACTCGGAGCTGCAACTGAGGGAACTTCCTCGGATGGAGCGGTGGCGCAAGCTTCGATCGCGTGCTTAATCAACGTGCGCGGCACTTTTCGATCGTTTTCGGTTTGCATCAAGGAATTCAACGGACCGATAGCGGCCGGATCTCGTAGATCCATCAGCGCCTCAACCGCCGTGCGCCGCACATCGGGAGAGGGATCATCGAGCGCTCCGATCAAATGCGGCGTCGCTTCGCGATCACTAACAAAGCTGAGCCGGCGCGCGGCGGCGGCGCGTTCATTCTCTGAGTCGGCGATCCGAAGGTCGCGCGTCGCATCGTCAAAATAGCCATGCTTCATGAAAGCAGCTCGGGCGTTTTCACGCCGCGCCACGTTTCTACCGACGATTGCCGCAAGCAATTCTGCACCGACCAACTGTCGAGTTTCGCGATCATCCGATCCGATTACGCCTTTGTCATAGTCTCCGCCGTTCATCAGATTTCTGGCTTCTTCCGTGACTCGCGCAATTCGCTCGCGGCGCGGATCTTGATTGGGCGAGAGCGAAGCGGCGGCATCCGGCACGGGTGTCGCGGCCTCAACTTCCTTGATCTCTTCTTTGGGCTTAGCTGCTACGGCCATGACTCCGGCGACGGCGGCTGCTTCAGCAACGGTTGGAGTAACCACCGGTGCGGATCCTGATTTCGACGCAGGCTGAACGCTGGGTGCAGCATCGGTCTTAGTCGTGGTCGTGGTTGATTTGATAAGGCCGGATCGCACGCGCCTGGGTGCCTTGGCGCGCCGCCGCTGAAAAAGAAACAGTGCGATCAGCAGTAAGAGCACAACGACACCGATGGTGACCGGGACGGGATTGAGCTGAGCCAACAGAATCCAGTAGTTGATGCGCTCTTTCATCCGGCCCCACCAGTCTTGCCGCGATTGATTAGTCGCCGTCACCGGAGTTGGCTGAGTCGTAGGCGACGCTACGGTTGTCGATGAAGATTTCTGGGCCGGTGTTGGCGTCGGAACCTTTGCCGTCGGGGAGGGCAGTGGTGACGGGAGGGGCGTAGCGCCTGCTTTTGATCCGGAATTCGAAGCCAGGGCCGAGGCCGGGCCGGTCTTGGCGGCCGAGTTGGAATTGCCGGCGTTGCGCGCAGTCGTCGAACTGGACCGATCGGCAGAATTCTTGTTGGCTAACGATGAAGGGGGCGGTGAAGCATTTCGCTTATTGACATTCGAATTCCGGTTCGACTCAGGCCCTTTTACCGGTCGCGAGATCTCTCGGCCGGCGTTCGGTGCCACTGCGGAGCTACCACCTGCGACTGTGAACACTACATCGAGCCGGTTTGAACGTTGCTCGACGCGTGCGGTTGCGCCCGGCTGGAGTCGAAAAGAAACCACAGTGCTGTCACCGTTGCGCTGCGCCTTTACATCGGCGAACCCGCGACCGCGAATTACGTCGGCGCGTGGCACATCGGCGGCCGGGATCTTGACGTAGAAACGATCGCCGCGACGATACGCCTCATAGTCGTTCAACGATTGATCTGAGCTGAGTACGACGCGTGATCCCTCGGGCGAATCGCTCGAACGCAAAGTAGCGACATGTTGCCACTTTTCTGGGCCGCTGGAATTCGTTTGCGCAGGCGGTTTGGTGATCCGGCCTTGCGCTGCCACCAGGGCGGCACCAAGCAGGAAAACTGTGCTGTATCTCAAAACCGAGGACGAGGCTCTGGCACAGCAGGGCGATTGGTTCATCGTCTTCATCATTGGGGCAACACTAACGAAAAACCTTTAGAACACTACAGGGAATTATGCAACGACATTGCGCCATTGTCACTTGGGGCTAAATCAAAAACCGGCTGCTCTTGATCCAGCTTATACATGACTTCGAGCAGCGCCGTGCGGACATTTTCAGGCAGGCCCTGGCCGCTTACCATCTCGCGCAGCTTTGGCGCCAGGTCCGGCTGTGCGGCTACGTTCAA
>JBGPWS010000249.1:0-6973 GCA_041492345.1 Pyrinomonadaceae bacterium
CTATCGGCCCACAGCGGAAGTGAAAATTATACGTCGGCACGCGCCTGAGTCAAGCGAGCTACTAGTGGTGTCTTAATTTACCAGGTGTTTAGAGTACCGACTTTAGTCGGGTTCTTCACCGCCATAAAGCGCGACTGAAGTCGGTACTCTGAACGCCTGTTTCCCAACTTAAGACTACCAAGCTGCTGAGAACGCGCCCTTGCCCGCATTGAGCGCGAAGCGCGAAGCGCGACTATCGAAGTCGTCCAATGAAGTGAAAATTTGAGCGTACTGCGCACGCTTTGCGGGCGCGGGCGCCCGCGCCCCCAGTAACAAGTGGCCCATCAACCTCAAGTCGATTTGGCAAATGGATACGATTTCGCAGAGAATGTGTGTTCTTCCGGCAAGACAAGTTGTAATCTCGCGCACGCATTCTTATTAACAGCAGAGGCTTATGAACT
Organism: Pyrinomonadaceae bacterium; assembly: GCA_041492345.1. Classification (GTDB taxonomy): domain Bacteria; phylum Acidobacteriota; class Blastocatellia; order Pyrinomonadales; family Pyrinomonadaceae; genus UBA11740. Next base: position 441 of record JBGPWS010000249.1, read on the forward strand.
ACTACGACGACATATTGGGACTGATCGGCCACACGCCGCTGGTGAAACTCAATCGGCTAAACAAGGGATTGAAGCCGTTGATCCTGGCCAAGATGGAGAATCTCAATCCTGGCTTTTCAGTCAAAGATCGCATTGGCATCTCGATGATTGAAGCGGCTGAGCATGAGGGCCTCTTGAAGCCCGGCGGCACCATCGTCGAAGCAACCTCCGGCAACACGGGCATTGGTCTGGCGATAGCCGCGTCAGTGAAAGGCTACAAATGCATCTTTGTAATGACCGACAAGGCGTCGGTAGAGAAGTCGCGCTATCTGAAAGCGCTGGGCGCCGATGTGGTGATTACACCGGTGTCGGCTAAACACGGGACGCCTGGTCATTACGTATCGACCGCGCGTCGCATCGCGGCCGAGACGCGCAACTCTTTCTATCCGGATCAGTATTCACACCCGGCAAATCCGGAAGCGCACTATCGCACGACCGGCCCCGAACTCTGGGAGCAGACTGAAGGTAAGATTACGCACTTTGTCTCAGGCATCGGCACCGGCGGCACAATTTCCGGCACCGGGCGTTACCTGAAAGAAAAGAATCCCAACATCAGAATCATCGGCGCCGATCCCTTCGGATCTATTTACAAGACTTACAAAGAGACGGGAGAGATTCCTGAGACGACCCCGTATCTGGTCGAAGGCATCGGCCAGGAAGTCTTGCCGGCCAATGCCCACATGCAGTACGTCGATGAAGTAATGAACATCACCGATGCCGAGTCGTTTGATACCGCTCGACAGTTGGGACGAGTGGAAGGGATTTTTTGCGGCGGCTCGACCGGAACAAACTGCGCGGCAGCGCTGCACGTGGCCCGTGACCTGGATGAAAACGCCATCGTCGTCTTCATCGTGTGTGACACGGGCGAACACTACTTGAGCAAGTTTCATTCGGACGAGTGGATGAAAGAGAAACGCCTGCTCGAACCGCACAAGATCACAGCCGGATTGATCAGCGAGACCAAAGGCGCGCGTTCGCCGAAGTCGCTGGTGGTCGTCGCGCCCGGGGATCGGGTCGCCGATGCGCTGGCCAAGATGAACGAGTTGGGCCTGACTCAGATTCCCGTGCTCGAGGACGGCGAATCAGTGGGATCGCTGCGAGAGAATCATCTTCTTTCCAGGGTCTTCAATGACCGCGATTTGCTCGAAGGTCCGGTGAGCAAGGTAATGGAAAAAGGTTTTCCCACGGTCGATGTTGATGCTGAAGTGAATGTGGTGACGCGCAAGCTGCGTACAAGTCCCGCCGTGTTGATTGAAGAGTATGGCCGGATTACGGGAATCATTACGCGGTATGACGTGCTGGATACCACGGGGAGCGACGGGAATTAGCTCGGCTTGCGTTCGTAGAACTTCACCCGCAAGCCTTCATCCAACTGTCGCACTTCATACATCTCGAATCCATCCAGGAAGTTGGCCGGCATAAAAGTGTCCGCGCCTTCGACTGCGAGCGGAACTTCAGTGACAATCCATCTTTCGATGTGCGGCAGGAATGATTCATAAACCTGCGCGCCACCGATCACGAAGAGATGCTCTTCCTGATTCCTTACTAGATCAAGTACAGAGTCGGCGTCGCTCAGAACGATCAGCGAATCCTGTGATTGCAGGTTCGGATTGCGACTGAGGACGATGTTCTGCCGATCCTTGAGCGCCCCCTTCAAAGTCAGCCAGGTGCGCCGGCCCATTACCACGGTATTTCCGATCGTCGTCTGTTTGAAGAACTTCATGTCGGCAGAGTAATGCCACGGCAGCCGGCCGTCTTTGCCGATGGCCAGGTTTCGATCTACTGCGACGATGCCAATCACAGCCATAGTTTCAAGTCTAAGGTTTCAAGTTTCAAGTTGATTCACGTCGCGATTCACATTCCCTCAAACTCGTCCGAGTGGAAACCTTAAACTTGAAACTTGAAACCTAGACAGCCACGGGCGCGGCGATCTTTGCGTACGATTCGTAACCGGTCAGACTTAAATGCTCGGATCGCATGTTGAGCAAACCTTCCAGGCCTCGCAGACGATTCCCTTCATCCTTAATTTCAAAGCGCGGCAAAGGCAGAGGCTCTCGCGATAACAGCTCGTTAACCTGATCGAGGTGGTTCTGATAGATATGATAATCGCCGAGCGTGTAAATGAACTCACCAACTTCAAGTCCGCACACGTGCGCGACGAGATGGGTTAACAGAGCATAAGAACTGATGTTGAAAGGCACGCCCAGGAACGCATCAGCGGAACGCTGATAAAGCTGACAGTGCAATATCGGGTCAGTAGCCCGACCGTGAGGGAGGGCTTTGCCTTGCTCCACTTTGAATTGAAACAGCGTGTGACAAGGCGGCAGATCGACGTTATCGCACACGCGCGGATCCCAGCCGCTGACGATCAGCCGGCGCGAATTCGGATTCGTTTCGATCTCGTGAATCAGACGAGCAATCTGATCGACACCGTCGCGCTTCGGATAATGCCCACCGAATGAGCGCCAGAGGTAGCCATACACCGGCCCGAGATCACCGGGCTCGCGCCCAAAGCGCCGCGTGTGCTCTTCATCGGCCCATTCCTTCCAAATGTCCACGCCCTTCTCGCGCAGCTTCGCTTCGTCCGTATCTCCCGAAACGAACCAAAATAACTCTTCCGCGACCCAACGAAAGGGAACCTTCTTGGTCGTGACGATCGGAAAACCTTCGCGTAGATCGAATCGCGTTTGGAAGCCGAAGTGAGAAATGGTGCCGACTCCGGTGCGATCCTGATGCTCGGTGCCGTGCTCGAGAATTGAGCGGAGGATGTCGTGATACTGTTTCATTGGCGAAAGCCAGTTTCGAGTTTGGGGCTCCGAGTTTCGAGTTACAATTCCCGGGCAATCTCGCCCACGGCTTCGATCAATCTTTCAATCTCTTCATCACTCGTGTAGCACGCGCAACCCACGCGCACCAGGCCTTCGGGCGCGAGACCCAGTCGTTCGATGACTGTCTGGGCATAGAAGTCGCCATGCGAAGCAAACAATCCACGTTCAGCCAGTCGGCGCGCGACTTCAGTTGAAGCGACTCCATCGACGACGAACGAAACTGTGGGCGTGCGCGCGACCTCGGGTGTCGGACCATACAAGCGTACGCCTCTGATGTTTGAAAGCTCTTCCCACAATCGCTTCACCTGCGCAGAGCTATGCTCGCGCAAGCCTTTGAAGGCGGATTGCAAGAGCTGGCGCCGGGTGGGATTTCGGATTGACTCCGTGCCAATTACCCGGTCGCTACCGCTCCCGGTTCCGTACCGCACCAGCGAAGCGTAGAAATCAACCGTGGCTGCCGCGCCGGCGATTCCTTCGTGGTTCTGCGTGCCCATCTCTGCTCGCTCAGGCGCGGTGTTCGGCGCCGGTTCCAGCCTCGGAAAATCAACCGACTCAAGCAGGTCTTTCCTGCCATAGAAAACACTCACGTGCGGTCCATAGAACTTGTATGCCGAACAGGTAAGAAAATCACAATTGGTTTCCTTCACATCGGCCAGGAAGTACGGCGCGTAATGCACTGCGTCGACCAGCGCCAGCGCGCCGACCGAATGGGCCAGATCAACCGCGCGACGGTAATCGTTCACCGTTCCGAGTGCATTGCATCCCGCGCCAAAGGACACGACCTTTGTCTTCCTGGTAACCAGCCGCTCGAAATCATTCCAATCAAGCTGGCCGGATTCAGGATCCATCTGGCCAACCTTCAAGGTCAAACCCCGTTCCACCACCAGCGCCTGCCACGGCGCCACGTTGGCGTGATGCTCGAGTTCGGTGATGACGATCTCGTCACCCGGGCCGAGCGTGCGACCCAGCGCGCGTGAGAGGTGATAGATCATTGTCGTGGTGTTTGGACCAAACACTATTTCATTCGCTGATGCATTCAGAAAATCCGCGAACGCAACCCGGGCCGCTTCGATAATCGCGTCTGTTTCGTGACTGGTCGGATACTCCCAGTGCGTGTTCGCGTTGTGGTTCAGTAGATAGTCGGCTACCGCGTCGACCACGACGCGTGGCGTTTGCGTACCGCCGGCGCCATCAAAATAAGCCACCGGAAAGCCGTTGTGTACTCGCTCCAGCGCCGGAAACTGCTTTCGGATCTCTTCAGTCGATATCGTCGATGATGTGTGTTGGGTAGCAGTGCTCATTGATTTCAGTTTCGAAACATTCTGCGGAAAACTTCCCGCAGATGCTATCAGAAAAAACTGATTCTGCGCGAATGACGGGGCCGGCGCGATTCTGAACCGTGAAGCTTTCGGCGCGGCTTTCGTACACGTCTGTCACGAATGTGTACGCAAGACCGTCACTCAAGGTACTTTCAGCGCCTTGCGCCTTGGGCTTTTGGTCAGTAGCACGGTACGTGCTTAGTTCGTGCGTGGATGACGATAACCACAAAGCCACCTAGGGCACAAAGGGCAGAATGAAATAGAAGCCAAAATTCGTCTTGGTGTTTTTGTGGTGAGGAAAGGCGGGGTGAACGTAATGCGACGCATCAATCTGAGCGCGGCCATCATCGTGGTGGTTTGCTTCTTTCTGCCGTGGATCCAAGTGAGTTGCGCCGGAGCGAAAGATACGTTGAGTGGTCTTGACCTGGCGCAACACGACGACTCTTTGTTGTGGTTAATTCCGCTCATGATGTGCGCCGTGCTCATATTCGGGTTACTTCGCGTCCGGCGAGCTAGTCCGCAAATCTTTGGACTCTTGAGCGCGGTCTGCGGCGTTGTCGTCCTGTTCTTGCTGAATCGTGAGCGAGGGCGTGTGCAAAATGAATCCGGACTGCTCGCGGCACATCTGACTGGCTGGTTCTGGCTGGCTTTTATTTCCGCGATTGCGATCGTCGCGACTGCCGCGGCCATGCTGTTTCGAGGACGGCGAGCACCAGGAAACTAAGACGAGTAGGTTGGTCGAGAAGATATGGCACTATCACTTGCTGGCAACGTAGGTGGCATTCAAGCTACCGGAGCCGTTAGTTAAATCGCGAAAAAGGAAAATCCTCGATTGGTTTGTTCTTGACCATGACGGCTCAGTCGAGCCACTGCGCATCGTCAGAGAGCGACCCCCCCTAGGTCACTCGTTATGGATCAGGTTGTGACAGGGAAGATTCAAGGCGCGGAACAGAGGTCGGTAAAAACGAAAGCGGCGACGTCCTCACCCCGTCGCCGCTCTCCTAAGCACAACCATTAAGGCGTGCCGGGGGCGAGACATTCAGCCACGCCCTAGTTGTTGTGATTTTATCTTATTCGGTGGGCGCGTCAAGTGGAGATTTCTCTTGCTTACAGCCGAGCGGCCCAAGCGGCTCTATCCGCTAACGCAACTAAGTCCATCTGACAGAGGGACACCCATGACGGTAAGGCCGGAAATTAGAGGCACAAGCAGTCAGCCCGGAGGGCAAATTAGGCCGGCTCGCGCCCTGCTTTGTAACTTAGACTTGAATTTTTCCCGTCCCGACCTTAGAGTCTCAGAACTCCCCGCAGACTTGGAACCTTTAGTCGCCCCCCTTTTATGAATGTGATTCTTCGGTATGTGCGCTTTGAGGCCAGCCGAACATCGCATAACTTTTAGAATCCGATGCGCAGATTAGCGTTTGAACGAGCAGGAGGGGCTGGTATGAAATGCAGCGAAGTCATGACGGACAATCCGGTCTGCTGTCTCCCGGGCGATTCGGTTAGCCAGGCCGCGCGCGTGATGAGGCGCGAACATGTGGGGCCGGTGCCAGTGGTCAGCGACGAACGGACCAGGGAGCTAATTGGGATAGTTACGGATAGAGACCTGGCGATCAAAGTAGTCGCTGAATCGCGCGATCCCAATAGCACAACAGTGGGTGATGTGATGACGAATACAATCGTCGTCTGCCGCGAGGACGAAGATCTGTGCAGCGCAGTCGCCGCGATGGAAGAACATCAAATCCGCCGAATTCCGGTCATCGATCAAGGCGGCCGCATCGTCGGTATCATTTCACAGGCGGATGTAGCTACTCGGATTCCCAAGACCGAAAGAATAGTCGAGATGGTTGAAGAGATTTCGCGGATCGCCTACGCTTGACAGGACTGTGCGCAGGCTCGCTCCGACGGGCGTAGCCAAAGCGTGAAGGCAGCGTCAATGCGTCAAGGACGAGACCGATTGCGGTGACATGGTGCTGCCGGATTGGTTCAGGTAGGTGCGCACCTTCGGCGGAACATGACGGCGGAGCAATGCATTGCGGGCTTGCCATTGATCGGCGGCGCTCATTTCGATGAGGAACCGCAACTCTTTCGCTTCGAGCACCGCAATGGGCACGCCATCGCGATAGAGCACGCGATTCGTCGAAGACGGGGAAAGCCGTGGGCCGGGTGTGATGACGCCTTGTAGACTGAGCGGGTCGGCGGCGCTCAGTGAGATCAACATCCCTTCGCTGGGCGCACGGCGAATCGATCGGAGTAATTGGAGCGCTTCGGTCGATGCAAATTGTTCGCCCGAGAATCCGCCCACAAAGCGCCCGCCGCGGATTTCACCACGCGCTTCCAATCGGCGATA
>JBGPWS010000221.1:0-7884 GCA_041492345.1 Pyrinomonadaceae bacterium
CGCACGCCCGGCGCCGTGGTGATCAGATCAAGATTAAACTCGCGTTCCAAACGTTCCTGCACGATCTCCATGTGCAGCAGACCGAGAAAGCCGCAGCGAAACCCAAACCCGAGTGCGGTGGACGACTCAGGCTCGTAAAAGAAAGACGCGTCATTCAGACGCAGCTTATCCATCGCGTCCCGCAGCTCTTCATACTGGTTTGTATCGATGGGATAGAGTCCCGCGAAAACCATCGGTTTGATTTCCTGATAACCGGGAAACGGCTCCTTTGTTGGCCGGGCCGCTTCGGTGACGGTGTCGCCTATTTGCACGTCGGCGACTGTTTTTATTGAAGCAGTCAGGAATCCAACTTCGCCGACGCCCAGTTCATCAATGGGTGTCGGGCTGGGTCGATTCACGCCCAGCGTTTCCACCTGGTAATCGCGGCCCGCGTTGAAGAAGCGAATCTTCATTCCCGGCCGAATAGAGCCGTCGATAACGCGAAACAAAACGATCACGCCGCGATAAGAGTCGTACCACGAGTCAAAGATCAGGGCCTTCAGCGGCGCGTTTGGGTCGCCCTTTGGCGGCGGTACGTCACGTACGATCGCTTCCAATACTTCGGCTACGCCCACGCCCGTCTTGGCACTGGTGAAAATGGCGTTGTGAGTTTCCAGGCCGATGAAGTGCTCGATCTCTTCGATTGCTCTCTCTGGTTCAGCGCCGGGGAGATCGATTTTATTGATTACCGGAATGAGCTCGAGATTGTTTTCCATCGCGAGATAAGTATTGGCCAGCGTCTGTGCTTCGACGCCTTGTGAAGCGTCAACGACCAGCAAGGCGCCTTCGCACGCCGAAAGCGAACGCGAAACTTCGTACGAGAAATCGACGTGTCCAGGCGTGTCGATCAGATTCAAGATGTACTGCTGGCCATCCTGCGCTTTGTAGTCCAGCCTGACGGCGTGCGCTTTGATCGTGATCCCGCGCTCGCGCTCGAGGTCCATGTCATCCAGCACCTGCGCAGACATATCGCGCCCGGTCACGGCGCCGGTCAACTCGAGCAGGCGATCGGCCAGCGTCGATTTGCCGTGATCGATGTGCGCGATGATCGAGAAATTGCGAATGCGGGATGGATCCATTGGAAATCGTGCTTTGTACTTCGTACTTAGTGCTTTGAATTCAGGGGGCAACTTGAGCTGTCACGTCAAAGTACCAAGCACCAAGTACCAAGATCGAGGTTGTAACATAACAAAACGGGCGCGAAAGCGCACCCGTCGTACTAACGCGAGACCAACTAAGCAGCCTCAAATCTCTTCTATATTATCAATCTGCGCGCGCTGTAGTTTGCCGCTGTAATCAATGTAAACCGACTTCCATTCAGAGAAAGTTTCGAGGACCTGCGTGCCGGCTTCGCGGTGGCCGTTGCCGGTCCCTTTGGTGCCGCCAAACGGAAGGTGAACTTCGGCGCCGATGGTCGAAGAGTTGACGTAGAAAATCCCGGTGTAGGTTTCGTTCATGGCGTGAAAGGCGCGGTTAACGTCCTGGGTATAGATGGCCGCGGACAAACCATAGCGCACGCCATTCGCAATCTCGATTGCTTCATCCAGTGAATTTGTGGGAATCACCGAAGTCACGGGCCCAAAAATTTCTTCCTGAGCGACGCGCATGTTCGGTTCGACGTCGGTGAACACGGTCGGCTCGATGTAATACCCGCGGGCGTAGTCACCCTTCGTCAGGTGATGGCCACCGCAAGCGAGCGTGGCGCCGTCTTCGTGTTGGCCGATGTCGATGTAACCCATGATCTTGTGCACGGCTTCCGAGTTGATTACCGGACCCACTTCAACCGCTCGGTCGGCCCCGTTGCCTACGCGCAGGGCCTTAACCCGCTCCACCAGTTTCTTCGCGAATTGCCGGTAGACTTTCTTGTGCACAATTAATCGTGAAGAGGCGGTGCAGCGCTGGCCCGAAGTGCCAAAGGCGCCCCAAACCGCGCCCTCAATCGCGTTGTCGACATCGGCGTCGTCCATCACGATGATCGCGTTCTTGCCGCCCATCTCCAGCGAACAGATCGCATTGCGTTCAGCGCAGGCCGAGGCCACCAGACGTCCGGTATCAGTCGAGCCGGTGAACGAAATCAAGCGCAGAGAATTGTGGTTGGTGATCCCGGCGCCGACGGTTTCGCCGTAACCGGTCACCAGATTAACCACGCCCGGCGGGACGCCGGCTTCTTCGCAGGCCCTGACCAGATTGTAAGTTGAGAGCGGTGTTTCCTGGGCGGGTTTGATAACCACCGTGTTGCCGCAAACCAAAGCGGGCATCAGTTTCCACGACGGAATCGCCATGGGAAAATTCCACGGTGTAATCAAGCCGCAGAGCCCGACCGGTTGGCGCACACACATCGCGAACTTGTTCGGCATCTCGGCCGGAGTGGTAAATCCGTGCAAACGCCGCCCTTCGCCGGCCGCGTAATACGTGCAGTCGATCGCCTCCTGAACATCGCCACCCGCTTCTTTCAAGACCTTACCCATCTCGCGGGTCATGTCCGCGGTGTATTTTTCTTTGTCGCGGATCAGGATCTCGCCGACCCGAAACAGGATCTCTGCGCGGCGTGGCGCGGGCGTATGCCGCCAGCCATCGAAAGCTGCGGCCGCGGCGGAAACAGCGGCGCTGACATCGTCGCTGATTGAAAGAGGAAATCGACCAACCAGGTCGCGCGTATCAGCAGGATTCCGGTTCTCGAGCCACTGGCCACTTTGACTCGGCACCCAGCGGCCGCGGATAAAGTTGTGGTAGGTTTTGCTGCGCGTGCGTTTCGTGACGCGGGCGGCGGTGCGCAATTTTTTTGTCAGAGCTTTTTTTGCTTGAGCCATGGACTGTTTCGAGTTCCGAGTTCCGGGTCTCGGGTTGTCAGCCACCCCGAGATGCTGAACTCGAAACCCGAAACTCGAAACTCGAAACTTCCTACTGGTAAGTGAACTGAACGATTCGCTGGACCACGCGGTTGGTCGGAGAACGTTCGAACCGTGAAAGGTTGAGCACGATTGCGTCGCCCGGCTTCAGCGACTCGACGACGCGTTGGAAATCAGCCAGCGTCGCTACCGGCACGCGATTGATGCGCGTCACTACTTCGCCGGGAGTGATTTCATACGGCCGCACGTCGGCAGCCAGCCCGTTGGGATCGACTTCTTTAACATAAAGCCCCTTCACGCCGTCGAGATGTTTCTCTATGATCTGTTGGGGGGTGAGTTCTCCCAGGGTCAAGCCGATGCGACCCGTGCTGCTCTTGGCACTCTCGGGTTTCTCTTTAGGTCCAACGACTTCTCCATCACGCGCGGAAAAATCGGGTCGCTCAGCCAGGGTTACACTTACCGTGTGACGGTCAAGCTTGCCATCGATATCGCGCAGGAAGGTAAGCGCCACTGTCTGACCCACAGCTGTGCCGGCGACCTTGGCGATCAGGTGATTTGAATCCTGTACCGGCTGACCATTGAACTCAATAATGACGTCGTTCACCTGCAGGCCGGCCTTCATCGCGGGCGTTGGTTGGCCGCTGCGGTCCTGCGATACGTCGGCAACGATCGCGCCTTTGGTCTCAGGCAGCTTGTAAATGCGAGCGAACTCACCACGCACGGACTCAAGCGTAACGCCCAGAAAGCCTCGCTTAACTTTGCCATTCGACAGGAGTTGTTCGGTTACGAACCTGGCCTCATTCGATGGCAGCGCAAAGCCGATACCGTTATAGTCTCCGGTCAGAGTGGCAATCTGCGAGTTCACGCCGATCGCTTCGCCATGCATATTGACCAGCGGGCCGCCACTGTTACCGCGATTGATGGCCGCGTCCGTCTGGATGAACTGTTGGAAGTTGGCCCCGGGATAAGGCTGGCGTTCTTTCTTAGAGATGATGCCAGCCGTCACCGTCTGGTCCAGCCCGAATGGCGAGCCAATAGCCAAAACCCAATCGCCGACTTGCGACGTGTTCGAGTCGCCGAACTTCATCACCGGCAGATCGCGATCGGCATCAATCTTGATTACCGCCAGATCCGTTTCCTTATCGATGCCGACCACCTTGCCGCGAAATCTTTCACCGGTCACCAGGCCGATCGTGATTCGTGTCGCTCCATCAATCACGTGATTGTTCGTCAGGATATAGCCCTTCGGATCGATGATGAAGCCACTGCCCACTCCGCGGGTCGGCCGCGGCACCTGTTGGCGTCGAAACATGTCGAGCGGATTGCTCGGGTTGCGATCAGGCTTGTCCTCGTTATCGCCCTCCGCGATGTCGGCTGAAACCTGCATCGTATCGATGTTCACCACCGCGGGTTCGACGCGGCTGGCGATTTCGACAAACGAAGCTGAGAGCGCTTCCGGCGCCCGCGCCGCCGATTGCGGTCCATCCTGGGCGACCGCCGGGTGGCCCGCCAGGATGGCGCCAATCCCGATGCCGGCCAACACACAAACAACTGCCAGGACCGCAATCCACACGCGCAGTTTCCTTAGAATTGTCGCTTCGGCGTCATTGGTTTGTTTGAAAGACTCGAACATGATTCACCGCCTTAGAAAATCTTTGTGATCCGGGTTTCGCTTCGGGGACAGTCCCACCCTTTTTCCAAACTCATCCGGGAGCAGGTTTTGGCAGTATAGCGAAAGGTCGTGGGAAAAACTAGAAGTCCGAACCCACTTTCAAGGGCGCAGCAGGACTTTCAGCACGCCCGGTTCGCCGGCGCGCCTGATTGCGCTGAGGCCGTTGGCGAGTGCGAGTTCTTCGCTGATCAGGCTTTCGACGTCAACCGCATTGGTCTTAAGCAGTTCCAGGGCCGGCGCGAAGCGGCCGCAGCGCGACCCAACCACGCTGATTTCATCAACCACGATGCGCGCGGCGTTGAATTCCGTGGCGCCGTGAAAGGTGGATTTTAAGACGAGCACGCCGCGCGGGTGGAGCAAATCGAGTGCCAGATCAAATCCGGTCGCCGAGCCGGAAGCTTCCACGACCACGTCGAACTCGCGCGTTCGCAGCTTTGCTTTGTCGACCGTAATCGTTTCGATGCCACGGCGTGCGGCGATTTCAAGTTTGCTTTGATGCTTTCCGATCAGAGTCACCGGCGCTCCGGTCGTGGCCAGCACCTGCGCGCAGAGCAAACCGAGTTTGCCGTCACCGATGACCGCAGTGCGTGTATGTTCAGTGATTTGTGCGCGCTCGAGAATTCCGCAAGCCGCCGCCAATGGTTCGGTGAAGACCGCCCGCTGGTCAGAGATTTCATCAGGTACCGGCAGGAGGTTTTTGACCGGAAGTTTCAAAAACTCGGCATGCGCGCCATCGCGACCAACGATGCCGAGCACCGTCCGCGTCTCGCAGTGACGAGGATCGCCGGCGCGACAAAGATGGCAACTCCCGCAACCGGCGTTGATCTCGCCAACGACGCGTTGGCCTGGTTTCAGTAGCCCGACCATAAGGGAGGGCTCCTCTTGAAACTGAGCCCTCCCTAACGGCCGGGCTACTGCCCCGGGCTGCGGCAGGCTTTCGACTACGCCAACAAACTCATGTCCAATCGTTCCCTCAAAGCCCGCATAGCCGCGCGTGATCTCCAGATCGGTGTTGCAGATTCCCGAAAGCGTCACGCGCACGACAGCTTCGCCATCGACGTTTGGTTTGGCGACGTCGGCCACCGACAGCTTTTGATTTTCGTAGCGGAGGGCTTTCATTTGATTGGCCTTCGATCTTTGGTCTTTGATCTTTGCACTTGGATTTTCGAAGATCAAAGATCAAAGGTCTAAGCTCAAGGCATCAAAACTTCTTGGTCCGCTCATACGCATTCTCTGTCGTGAGTTCGACGGTTTGTCCGCGACCGAGAACGTTGACGGGCAAACGCCACTCGATCTTTTCGCCGCTGGTCAAAGTCGCGGTAGCCCGTATCCACCAATTCCCTGCGGACAATTTCGCCACTGCTCGACCTTTGTCATCGAGTTGCGCGCCGACGGGCACAAGTCCTTTCATTCGTTGGGCCAGAAAATCATCGAAGGTTTTCCCAGGCCGCACGGCGGCGGAAAAATCGCGCTGCGCCGCCGCATAATCAATCGGGTAAATCTCAATCCGCGTATTGACCGGCGTGGCCGCTGAGTCGCTGCGCAAGATCAATATCAGTTCTGAGTTTGCATTCGTGTCGTACGCCTCAGTGCGCGCCCAGGATTCGTCCGCCGGCAGGCGCCGGTACACGTTCCAGCCCGCGGCGAAAAGCGACGCGACCAATAGCGCGCCCAGAATGATCTTGATCGTTGTCATGCCCGAAAGCTGCCTAGTTATAGCATCGAAAGAACTCTGACATCTACCGAAGCGTTTCCGGGCCGGTAGTGTCTGGATTTGTCATGGGTGCACAAGGTCAGTCACAGGTTGTCGGAGATGGAATTGAGTGATGAAGTCAGTACCGCGAGCGGTAGCGACCGGGTTATTGTCCTGCCAAACTCCACCGTCGCATGGATTGGGACCCGGTCGCTACCGCTCTCGGTACTGACTCCGTAATCGTCATGAGCTGCGAATAGGATACTACCCGCGTTCCCAGCCGAGTTGAAAGCCACGTCGATGAGCGATAATCTCAAGCTGTGACCAATCTCTGGGATGACAAGTTGCACGAAGAGTGCGGCGTGTTCGGGATCTACGGACATCCGGAGTCGTCGCGCCTCACCTATCTCGGTCTATACGCATTGCAGCATCGCGGACAGGAGTCGTGCGGCATTGTCGTCTCAAACGGCGAGCATCTGCTTTCAGAGCGAGACATGGGTTATGTCTCGGAAGCTTTCGATCAGGCGCGTCTGGATCGTATGCCGGGCACGAGCGCGATCGGCCACGTTCGCTATTCCACGGCCGGCGAAGTTTCCCTGCGCGAATGCCAACCGTTTCTGGTCACCTGCCAGCATGGCCAGATCGCTGTTTGTCACAACGGCAATCTGCCGTTTGCGCGCGAAGAACGACAAAGACTCGAGCGCGAAGGTGCGATCTTTTCCTCGACGTCCGATACAGAGATCGTGCTGCATGGCGTGGCGCGTTCACGCGCGGCGAGCGTGGCAGAGGCGATTCCCGAAGTCCTGCGCGACACCGAAGGCGCGTTCTCAATGCTATTTCTAACGCCGACGGAACTGATTGCGATTCGCGATCCGCGCGGCTTTCGTCCGCTGGCCCTGGGCCGTTTGGAAGACGCCTGGGTGATCGCTTCGGAAACATGCGCCTTCGATCTAATCGATGCCAAGTACGTGCGCGACATCGAACCGGGTGAGATGGTGGTCATCAACGAAGACGGTTTGCGTTCGTCGCGCCCGCTGACCGCCCAGCAACATTCAATGTGCATTTTTGAGCATGTTTACTTTGCGCGACCCGACTCGCTCATCTTTGGCCAGTCAGTGAACCACTCGCGACACCGGATGGGTGAGCGACTGGCAATCGAACAGCCGGCGGACGCCGACATCGTGGTGCCGGTTCCCGACTCTGGGGTGCCCGCGGCGATCGGTTATTCGTCTGAGAGCGGGTTGCCGTTTCGTTTTGGGCTGGTGCGCAATCACTATATCGGTCGTACGTTCATCGAGCCGAAGCAATCGATTCGCAGCTTTGGCGTGCGCATCAAGCTGAATCCCGTGCGCGATCTGATCGAGGGCAAACGCATTGTCTTGATTGATGACTCGATCGTGCGGGGTACTACTTCGAAAAAGATCGTGCGCATGGTGCGCGAAGCGGGCGCGAAGGAAATTCATGTGCGCATTTCCTGTCCGCCGACAATTAGCCCCTGCTACTACGGCGTCGACACGCCCAACAAATCGGAGCTGATCGCTGCGAACCTTTCGGTTGAAGAAATTCGCGACTTCATCGAGGCCGATTCGCTTGGCTACCTTTCGCTCGAAGGAATGCTGGAAGCTACCGGA